>CAZZEF010000035.1:0-30195 GCA_964652875.1 uncultured Planctomycetaceae bacterium | reverse complement strand
GTTCCGGAGAACAAAAGGCGGGAGTCATGCCTTCGCAAAATTCGCCGCCGCCTTCACTTCCGAACGTTTTGGCCAAACCAAAGTCGGTGACTTTGGCGGTAACTTCCTTGGTATTACCGGCCATCATGACGTTGCCCGGCTTGACATCCAAATGAAGAAGTCCCTGGGAATGCGCGTAATCAAGCCCCCAAGCGAATTGAATTCCAACATCAAGAATACGGGCCAGCGCCGTATTCCCTCCTCCTTCATAAAGACGTCCGTCACGAATCCAGTCTCTTAACGATCCGTCAGGGACAAATTCGGCAAATAACCGCGGTATATCGTCGATACGACGAACCAAATAACAGTTGACAATATTGGGGTGCAGTCCGAGATCAATCCAGGTATGACACTCGCGTTCGAAATTTTGTTTGCCCGACTCTGAATTAAGGGTGCCCGGCTTGGGACTTTTTACTGCCAGTTCCATGTCCCAGTCACGGTGCCTTACCCGCTGAACAATTCCAACCCCGCCTTCGGCATATGAGGACGTCTCTGATAAAGGCAGAACCTCATACATTCCGTTGATCAGACGTGTTCCAACAGGCCAAATTCCCTTCTTTTTGGCCCATGTCGCGTCGTTCTCCTGCAGATCAGTCTGATGATCGGAAGTTGTACTCGAATTTTTTAAAGTGTTGTCCGAATTGCCCATTAGTATATGCGATTTTTGATTGTTTATCGTTTTTTATAAAATTAATGCTTGGAAAAATTATTAAAATATTTTGCCTGATTTTTTATGTTGTGAAATTATTATATCGATTCGATTATAATTTTTCCGTTCCAGCGTCAAAAGAACAGTTGATTCACAAAAGTCAATCGTTGGAGTTGGCGGTATAATTAAATTATTGTCGGTATAAAAATATTCTGAATTGGATCTGAAAACAGGTTAAAATGCGTATTAAGCTGTTTATTTTCTGTTTTTGGACCGATCGGGGGGCAGGTTCTAAAATTTTAACGTTCCGGCTTCAATATCTATAATGGTTATTTTATCCTGAAAAAATACAAACCTCAAGAGCTTTCTGAAAATAAAATTGACAAAAATATTTTATAACAGTCCAATCAAAAGGTTTTGTGACAGGGGCGATCAATATTTTGTATTGATCGGCATAAATTTACTATTTTTTGGCGGAATAATCGTTAAATAATTTATTGAGTTGATCGGCAGTAAGTTCTCCGTCATGAAACAGGACACGATAGCGGAACGTGAGGGACTCGCCTTTTTTAATCAGGGCCAAACCGTCGCCTTTCTTTTCAAATTCTTTGATTCCGAAAGGATTAACAGCAAAGAGTCCATAAGTTCTGACATGATACCAAGAGGGCGCGCGAAAGCTTCCGGGATGGTTCATAATGGTGATACCGGCCTTGGTAAGGGGAATATCCAGTTTATTGTCCTGCGCGAAATAAGTGTCCAGGGCTTTATCGTCGAGACGGGTCGGGACGGGTCCGGAATAGTCAACCCAGTTGGCGCGCTGTCCCCAAGCGTTGTCATCGGTCTGTCCGTTGCTGTTGACAATTTTTCCGCCCCAAAGTCCGGGTTTTAAATTAAATTTTTTAACCCGTTTGGCATTGGTAATGTCCATTGTTCCGGGAACGCGAAAGCCGAACGATCCTTCTTTGGTGTCTTTGAAATTGACATCAGCTTCATTGGCGTATACGGTAATATCATAATCAAGGGCGCGGACCTTTTGACCGTCAACGTCAACAGTAAAGAAACGAAGCGTTCTCTCGTCGGTGCAAAGAGTTTTGTCGTCGCTGATCCGGACCCATTTGTTTTTGGTTTTGAGAAAAACGGATTGATCCTGGGTCACAACGGCGTCGAATCCTTTATGTACAATTTTGGTTCCGATCAGTTTACCGTCCCGATTCAAAGACCAGAAATCAAGTCCGTCAACATCTCCGTGATTGAACCAAAGGGATCGATGATGCGGATGATCCTGTTCTTCAGTGATCAGGGCCATTTGCGCGTTTCGATAAATATTTTTGATCTCCGGACAAACTTCCTGATCGACCGCCTGATCCTGAATCATCGGAAAACCGCGCGACATGAGATTGCCGTTGGCGGAGCAAATCGGCCATACAATCGGATTGCCCCGATAGTCTGTCCGATAATCGGCGAAAAAGGAGCCGTCCGCACTGATTCGGACTATGTTATCACCCACTTTTTGACAGGACCAGCCTTTTCCTTCTTCCGCAAACAAGGCGGCGTTAAAAATGCAAAGGAAAGCACAACACCCGAGCAGGATCCTCAATTTTGTCTTCATTGGTTTTCTCCGTCAAGATCTTCACGACCGAATTTCTCCGGTCAAATAACTGAACTTTATTTATTATTAATTTATAATTTCAACTCTGTATATTTTATTACTTAAATTATACCTTGTCTTTTGCAGAATAGCAAGCATTCACCAGTAAAATATTAACGATTTACCATTTTTTTACCGCGGAAGAAAATCGTATCCGCTCCTATTGTGTTCAGAAAACAAAATAATATAAATATAAATATAAATATAAATAATATTGTATTAATTAAAAGAATCGTAAATCAATAAGTGTAAAGAAATATAATTTTATAAAAAAATAATAGGGTTCATTTAGTAAAAATTTCTGTATTCTCTTGTCAATAATCTTTTATATGTCAATAACCTTTTATATAAAGTTTTATTTCAATATCCTGTCGCGGTTTCCTTATTTTTATTGTGTTAAAAAAGGTAACGGCAAATAAAATTTTTTATCTTTAGAAAAAAATAAAAAATACGTCATTTTTTTTAAGAATTTTCTTAAATAATCTTGGGAAAGATAACAAAACAATCTTTCCGAAATGAAAGAAATCAAAATAAAACAACGGACTTGAACAAAAGGGAATTGATATAAAAGAAAGGGATCTGCCATGAAAAAGATTGCTTCCGTTTTATTGATTGGACTGCTGGCGGGCAGCGCAGGTGTTTTTGCCGGCGAACCTTTTAACCGATCATTTTCCGGTTATCGACCGGGCTATTCACATCCGGCTCAAAGAACTTTCGAAAGTCAGCTCGTTCGAGGTCAGAGCCGTCCTGACGTAAAAAGATCCGGGAATCAGAATGTCCCGAACGGACCAAGCGTATTTCCTGCGGCTGTTTCGGTCCGGAAGGGGGGGAATCCGCCGTGTCCGGCAGGTCCGAAACGTCCCCCTCTGTCTAATGGTCCTGCGTCCGGGCACGCGATGAAACCGGTTCCGCGTCCCGTTCCGCCTCCGCCTATCGGGCTCACTCCCCCTCCGCCTCCGGCGCCTGTCCCGGAAAAGCCTTCGCTTATTCGTTTTATTCTCTCGATTCTTTGATCCGGTAATGCCGGACGGGTCTCTCCTCCGTCCGGTCCAGTAACAGGATCAATAAAAAAAAGTAAAAATTCGTTTAGGTTTTGCGTCCGCCGCGTTAAGGCGATCAGTTCCTCTTCTCCTGATGAATTGATTTTATACGCTCGATTCTTTGATCCGGTAATGCCGGACGGGTCTCTCCTCCCGTCCGGTCTATTTTTTTAAACTGTCTTCTTTGGTCTTTTTTTATCAACATGTCAAATTGTCGACTTGTTAAAGTCGAATGGTACCTCGAAGTTTTTCTGATCTTATACTGCTCCTGATTTAAAATATTCCCGGTTGTGTCTGTTGGTTTGGGGAACAAATTTTCTTCGGAGTCCGACACGGAAAAACAGAATGCGGACATTGGCATTTGCGAAAGGTTTCGAATAAGGACCAGGAAAAGCGGTGATCATAAAAAGATCCCGTTAAACAACAGTGAAAGACAAAGGCGCCGCCGCGGGGAAGTCAAGAAAACGAAAACGGCGGAAGAACCGCCGTTTTGAGTTAATGCCGGACAGGGCAGGAGGATTCGAAAATTACCAGGAGTAACGAACGCCGCCGTTTCCGGTAACCATTGAAGAGTATTCGTTGGTTTGCAAGTCGAAACTTCCGAAGAAATCGAGAGCTGTGTTGTATTGGAACTGTCCGCCGAGACCTGCCATAAACCAATCGCGTCCGAACGAACTTCCGACGAGTCGGTAAGAAGTTCCATAATTTTGAAATCCGGCCAGCTGCGCGGTTCCTTCAAAAGCTGTATCGAGCAGTTCATGCTGCCAGTCGGCGTAAACAAAACCGTTGGCGCGTCCGCCGGTTTTGGTAACAAGACGAATTCCGAGTGACGTTTGAAGACTATCGAGAGTCATGTCGCTAAGAACGAGATTCAGATACTGATTTTCGCCATTTTCCTGATAGGCATCTTGCTGAATACTGGTGTATTGCAAGCCTAAATAAGGCTGCAGAGCGCATCGTGCGAATTCGAACGAGTACCCGCGTTCACCGTAAATATTCCAGTTGACCCCTTTATAATCGGACTGGAACCGATTGACCATATCAACAGCGTCAAGCTGTCGATTGTTTTCATAATCCGTCCATCCGGCATTTCCGTAAACCATTCCGTATCCGAACGAATCATTCCATCGGAAATAACCGCCGAAAATTTTATTGTCCATAGTCAGGCTGCCGAGTTCAACGTTATTGTCCATTTTGGAATTTCCGTAACTGAAGAACAGACCGCCCTGGGCCGTTTCATTAGCCCCGAGTTCGACTCCGATCACGGTTCCCCAAGAGCTTAGATCGGCATTGGCAACGGAGATCTGACCGTCCATTGATCCAGTTGCTCCATAACCGCTAACCCAGCCCGTCAGTCCGCATCCGGACCGACTTTGTCCGCGGAGAGTACTCTTTCCGAACGAATCGGAACTGTAAGGAATGATTTGACCGGTAACAGCATTTCGCAGCATGTTCAAATTCATGACTTGCGCGCTGCCGGACGAGAGTTGCGATGAGCCGGACATGCGTTCCTGGAAGTTATTGCTGTTATAAATGGCGTTTTCAAACATTTCACTCAGTCCGGCGTTTCCGTTGAGATTCGCGTTGATAGAATTGGTCAGGTATTCACCGACCGCCAGTCCGTTGGATTCGGCGGCTCTGTAATTCATATTGGCGTGAACAAAAACCAGATCGACGCCTGTCGAGCTTTTTCGGGCTACCAGCTGATAACCGGAGATATTGTCATAAAGTTTCAATTTGGAAAGATTGCCGGAAATAGTACCTGTTGTAACGAAAGATTTGAACGCGGTCGAATCGCCAATGTCCGTTTTATCATCGACGGTCAGTTTGACCGATCCGCCATTGAAAACCATTCCGGCGTTATTGACCGATTCGATCGACTGGTAATTCGTTTTATTGGCCGCGTAAAGATTGACGGAGCTTCCGGAATTCATTGTAAAGGCGTTGCCGGAAAGCGCGTTGAGTTTAATCGCTTCATGTTTTTGTGAAGTGGCGTTATAAGTATCGACATTCAAATTACCGCTGACGTTCAAACTATTGAATCCGGAGGTACGACCGGTCAGACTTCCTGCGGATCCGATCGTAACATCGGAGGAAGAGAGTTGATTATTGGCCATTGTCGCGTTGTCGGCTCCGAGTTGAAGAGTACCGGCATTGACAATGAAATCTCCCAAAAATTGGGATTCGGCATCGGATGGGTCTCCGTCGAGAATGAGCTTGCCCAGCCCGTATTTATAGAAGGACGCTTTATCCGAATTGTTGAAAGATCCGGACCATCGAACCGTGTTTGAATTGGCGAGTTGAAATTCAAGATCGGAAGAATCGGATTCGAATTTAAGATCGTTAGCGATATTAACCGTTTTGGTTGTTCCGGAAATTTCAATTCCGCCGCCGGTTCCGGTTACAATGATTTCGTCATTGTTCCATAAGGAGTCGACCTCTGTTATCGAGTCGGCGTAAGTCATGCCTTTGTAATCCATAACCAGAGATCCGCCTTTCAGGGTCAGTCCATGAGTTCCGCGGTTGTCGCCGGTCAGTTTTAAAACGGATCGGTTGACGGTGATATCTCCTGTATAGCCGGAAGCGATACCGGATTTCAAAAGAAGAATACCGCCGTTACTCTGCGAACTGTCATAACTGATGGTCAGATCCTTTGATCCTTCGAGCGATCCGGCGATTGTTGTCGTAACGCCTTTGTCGATCTGAACGGTTGAATCGTTGTCGATGACAAGATGACCGAGAAGGCCGTTGACCGTTGTCCGAACAGTTCCTGACGTATTGTTTACGGAGTTTCCGAGAACGACCGTTGCCGCTTCATTACCTGCCGCGTAACTATTGGCGAGAAGAACGGTTCCGTCATTGATTCTGACTGTTCCTGTCCATTGATTGCTGGCGCCGCTTAAGGTCCATTGTTTTGCGGAAGAGTAACCGGCCGTCTGGTAATCGTAATTGCCGTTGAACTCCAAAGTACCCGCGCCGTTGGATCCGGCGATCAGTTTTCCTGCGATCAGATAAGATGAATTCGCGTTGTCAAGAGCGAGAGTTGCGTCTTGATCGATCATTATGCTTGATCCGCTTTCGGAATTGAGTTTGCCCAGCGTTACTTTTCCGTCAACAGTGTTTTTATTGACATGAAGGGTTCCGTTGGTCATATTAATATTAACCCCGCGAAGTGAACTGTCGTTGACTTGAAGAGTACCGGTCGTTACATAAATGTTTTTGAGATCGGCGTCCGTGTGATCGTTCATCGTCAGAGTTCCTTCTTTGACGTTGATGTCGCGGACATTGCTTGCATCGTTGAGCCAAAGGGTCCAGTTGCCGGATCCGGTTTTAAGAATCGAGGTGTATTTATTTCCGGTGAATTCATAACCGGAAGAATTTTTAACGGTTTCCTGAATGTCTCCGGTAATGGTGCCGTAAAAAGATCCGTCTTCATTGGATCCGACATAAAGATACTGTTTGCCGACATTGATCTGCGCTGTTGATGAAATGTCCTTTGTTGTACTGGTCAGATTTCCAAGCGAAGTATAACCGTAACCTGTATTGTAAATGGTTTTCGCGTCGGTACCGTCGGTGATCGGAGCGCTGTTGGCCTTGGTCAGATCAAGAATGCCGTTGGTCATGGCAACGGCGCCAACGGCGACCTTACCGGAGAGATAAAGTTTTTCCGTGCTTCCGTTGAGATCGAGTTCGAATCCGCCCTTGCCGGACAGACTTCCGCCGAAGTGCATGTTTTGACCGGCGGTGTTTTTAATGGTCAGCAAACCGCTGGCCAGATCGAAATTATTGTCGAAATAGAGATCGGCGGTTTCGGATCCAACGGCGGTTAAAGACAGGGTATTTCTGCCCGAAGTATTGCTGTCACCGTTATTAATGATTTTCGCGCCGGCAATACTGCTGAAAAAGGCGGAATTCGTTTGACCGGCCGAGTTGGTGAAACTGGCTTTTTCGGTTGTTAAGCTCAAATTTCCTTTATTAATAACGACTTGGGAAAAACTGTTGTCGTCTGCGGAATGATAAACGCCGCTTTCGACTCCGTGATTGCTCAGAGAGACCGTTTTGGAAGGATCTTCCAACTCAATGACCAGTTTGGTTGTTTTTCCGGAAGCGGATTGAATTTTACCGTTAAGAGCAACATTGTCCTTGGCGGCAACAACCAGCGAAGTATCGGCGCCGTTGAGAAGATAATTCAAACCGCTTGTCGAGTTGTCAATAATTTTAACAGCGCCGGCGTTTACGGTAATGTCGCGGACATTGCTGACGTATCCGGCGTTGTCTTTAAGAGAGAGTCCCCAGGTTCCTGATCCGGTTTTGACAATGGACGCGTAGGTATTGCCGCTGAACGAGTAATTAATGGACGAACCGGATCCGCTGGTCAGAACTTCCTTTAAGGCACCGGTAATCGTTCCGTAATAATCGCCGTCGGAATCGGAGCCGACATAAAGGATCTGTTCACCGACGTTGACGACGGCCGAATCGGCGGCCGCGGCGGTTAAAAGACCGAGATTGGTTGTTTTATATGTCTTTTTATAAACACTTTCGGCGGTTTCCGTCGAATCGCTTGTTGTTCCATTGGCCGCTGAAATATCGAGAACGCCGTTGACAATTCCGGTCGCGCCAAGATCAACAGATCCGGTAAGAGCCAGTAAGTCGTCCGACGCGTTCAAATCGACTTCAAGTCCGCCGATACCTGAAACGTTTCCGCCGAATTGCAGATCCTGGCCCGCTTTATTGTTCTTAACGGAGAGATAGCCGCTTTCCAGGTTGACGGTATTGTTGAAATAAACGAGATCTTCACTGCTGTCGAGCAGAAACGAGTTCGCGGTACCGTCCGCGTGATTGCTGAGGACGGCTCCTCCGAGCGCACTGAAAAAGACATCGTTTACCGAGTCCGTTTTGACATTCAGAGATCCGTTGTAAAGTTTCAGTTCGCTAAAACTGTTCGCGGTTGTTCTGTCGTAAGTTGAAACGCCCCCGGTACTGCTGACGCCGGTATTGGTCAGAGCGAGGATTTGATCGCCCTGATTGAGGTTGACACTGATAACACCGGTCGAATTCGATTTGGTCGAGATCTTTCCGGAGAGAATGACTTTGTCAAGCGAAGTCGAATTATTTTCGGACGTGATCAGCATTCCGGTATTATTACCATCGAGAATGATATTATTACTCAATTCGATTGAGTTTTCGCCGCTCTTGGGATTGGCAAAGATCAGCGCGGCGGTATCGTCGGTCATATCGGTTCGAATATAATGAATATCGCCGGATCCGAGCGCGTTTCCGCTGTTGACGCTGACGGACCCGCCGGCGATTTTTGTTGTAAACGCGGACGCAGAATTGTCTCCGGTCAGGCGCAGAACACCTTTTCCATCTTTATAAAGAGTGCCGGCGTTGTTGGGATCGGAAGAGGTGATCGTTCCCGCGTAACCGGCGGAAGGATCCGTTCCGGTATATCCGTTTTGAATTTTCAGGGTATAACCGTTCAGATCGATCGTTCCGCCTTCTTCGCCCTGAAGATCGGAAATTATTTGATCGGAATGAATTGAAACATCGCCGTCTTGTCGGATGACAAGCGTTGAGGATCGGCCCAAGGTTCCGTTTTCTCCAACGTTGAGAAGACCCTCGGTTATTTCGGTATTTCCGGTAAGAGTTAAATTGGAGTCGAGCTGGATCGTTCCTTCGCCCTCTTTGATCAGTTTCGCGTCGCCGTAACCGTATATGGTATTATCGACGGTGAATGTTTTTTCAGACTCAATGTTCAAACTCAGATTGTTTTTAAAGAAATATCCGGTACCGGCGGCCGATCCGGCGGTCGCTCCGCCCGTTGCACCGGTGAGTAAAACGGATCCCGCCGCTCCTTCGAGCGTGTAATTATCGGAAAGAGTGGTATCTTTGGTATACTCAATGGAAACTTTCGCTCCTGATTCAATATAAAGAGCGCCTCCAAGCGCCGCACCGCCGCCTCCTGTTCCGCCGCCGGAAATAACACTCCCGTCAGATCGGATCGTATTGGCGACGTAGCCGCCGTTTCCGCCGAATTCGCCGTTAAGTCCGGCCGTTGTCGAAGAAGATCCGCCCGCGCCGCCGCCGCCGAAACCGCCTGATCCGCTCTTGATCAGACCGGCACCGCCGCCCGCGCCAAGACCGCCGTTGCCTCCTTTATAAAGAGATCCGCCGCCCCCGCCGCCGTTAGCTCCGCCCCCGCCGATCAGACCGGTTGTGCTTTCGGAATAATCGTAATGAGCCGCCGCGCCTTCTCCGCCGACCGCCGCTGTTGTTCCGCCGGTACTCGTCCCGTCAGAATCCGATCGAAGTCCGCCGCCGCTGGCCGTATTGCCGTTAGGGTAAAGTTTCGCATCGCCGACCGAACCGGATCCGCCATCGCCCCCCATTCCGCCGCCGCCGGCGTAAGTTTTGCTTTCCTGAAGAACGTTTCCGCCGTTTCCGCCGTTGGATCCGTTCCCTTGCGTAACAACATCCTTTAATGTAACTTTACCGCTGGCAACGAAAATCGCGCCCCCGGCTCCCATTCCGCCGCCGCCGCCGACAAGTCCGCTTCCCCCGTTACCGCCGAGCGCAACGCAGTTCGTGAACGACACTCCGTCGATTTTGACCGAGGCGGTATTGTCGTTCCCCGAGTCAATATATAGCCCCCGAAATCCGTTGCCATTAATCGTTCCGCCGCTTGTTGAAGCGGTGATCGTTAAGGTATTCGTTCCTGTTCCCGTGATCTTGGGAAGCTCCGAACTCAATGTTATTGTTCCGCTTACGACAATATCATAACTATTGCCCGCGTTGAAGCTCGTTATATAATTGGCAAGATCGGCCGCGTTTGAAACCGTTACCGGGTCAACCGCGAAGGTCTCTCCGCAAGTCAGCAGAAACAGTAATAACCCTGCGCAAAACGTCCGGCGAAATTTCGTCATGGAAACTTTCTCCATTTTTGTATTCATCATGTTTATGAAATCATAATTTAGATTGTTTGTGAAATATAGTTAAAATCACTGTAATTCCTATAAGCGAAAAATACAGCTTAATCAATATTATCGGCAAATTACAACGGGAATATCTTCATTTTTTCATAAAAAGCGGTAAAATATTCCGATTATAAGGAATTTGCGCTTAAAAGAGTTTCTTTTTCTTTTGTTCGAACGATAAAATTTAATAATTGTTTTGAGACGATAATAATTTTAGGGAAAAACTTTATTTGTAGGGGCGGTTGTTTCTGAATTATTGGAAATTTTTAAAAAGGGAAATGCGATGACATCTTTGAAAACGGGCAGAATAGAAAAAATACATAAGTCGCCTTGGCAAATTGTCCTCGCGGTTACCGGGGGCGGATCGGCGGTTATTTCCGATCTTTTGAACGTTCCCGGCGCTTCAAAAACTGTATTGGAGGCGATTGTTCCTTATTCCAATGAGTCACTGAATAAGTATTTGGGCAGAACGCCTGAACAGTATTGTTCCGGTTTGACCGCGCGTCAGCTAGCGGTTACCGCATTTTTTCAGGGACTAAAGCTCTCCAGAATGCGCAAGATAACAGGTTTGACTAAAGGTTCCGGTTCATCGCGGGATTTGGATAAGGTGAATCGAGTGATTGCGGAACATTTTTATCAGAGGAAACGAACACAAAATGAATTAAACAAGCAGAATAAAGACAATGAAACAGAAAGTGAAAATATCGCGATAGATGAATTTATCAAGGAAGCGAAAAGCAAGCTTGAAAATGAGACAAAATTTTTCGAGCCGATTCTTTCTTTGGAACAGGTCAAACGAAATTGCCGTTGTCTGCTTGGGGTCGGAGTAACAGCCGCGCTGGCTTCCGATCGCCCCAAAAAAGGAGAACACCGGATTTATTTGGCTCTTCAGTCTTTTGACCGGACGATTGAGTTCACTCTTAAATTGACCAAAGGGGTCCGATCGCGGTTGGAAGAAGAAGCGATTGCGTCCGAATTGATTCTTTCCGCGATTGAAAATTTCATAAATGAGGATTTCAGGGAGACCGGGTCTGCGGAGAATTTTTCTCAAAATATGACGGCAAGCGATTTGATTTTGTCGCGGTCCGATTTCTTTTTACTTCCGGAATTAAAACCGTATCTTCTTGACGGAGAAAAAGTTCAGGTCCAATCGGTTCGGGCGGGTACTGATTGGACCTCGCTTCTTTTCGGATCGATTCATCATTCGGAGGAAACATCAGTAGACGGTATTCTTTATAAAGAGGGAACGTTCAAAAGTTTCAGTCAGCAGGAAGTTCATCAAAAACTTTCCGACGACACCCGGCTGATATTTCCCGGATCGTTTCATCCGATTCATCATGGGCATACGGGAATGATTCGAACGGCGCAAGATCAGTATCATTTACCGGTCAATTTGGAGATCTCCGTTCGAAACGTCGATAAACCGCCGCTTGATTTTTTGGAAATTCTTGATCGGCTTAACGGAATTAAAAGATCGTCCGTTGCGGCTGTTCCTGTCTGGTTTACCCGATTTCCCAAATTTGTCGATAAAGCCTGGTTTTTCCAAAATCAACTTTTTATTGTCGGAACCGACACCTTGGTGCGGATTGCGGATCCGAAATATGACGGATCCTGGGAACAGCATCGAAAAGTTATTGAGAATATTGTTAGTTACGGTACTCATTTTATTCATTTTAACAGACGGGAAAACGGTATTGTTTGGGGACTGAATCGTTTGCCGATTGATGATATTCTTCTTTCAATATGTCAGGAAGTTTCACCGGAATGCTTTGTCGATGATATTTCGTCCACCAGTTTGCGCCGGAATAAAATACAAGAGGAAAAAGACGGTTTGACGGATCAAATTGAATAAGAAGTTTTTTAAAATATTTTAACTGCCCAATTTAACAATCGTCAATAAAGAGGTATAAAATCAGTCTCAGAAATTTTTTGTAAAATGATATTAAAAATTTTAAAAAAGCTCTGGCGGCGGATCAATAAAAAGATTATACTTTTAAAAAATTAGACGGACTTCCTTATAAAATTTCTGTTCTAATGTCAAAAGAACAATCGTGTCGCGGAGTCGATTGGCGGAAAATTAAAAGGAAGACGGTATAGAATTTATTGACGGTATTAACCCGATCAATAATAAAATGTTGATTAATAACAGACAGTAATAATGCCTTCCGGTAAAAACCGGCTGCGCAATGAATTGAACAAGGTTTTTTTATGATCGAAAAGTTCGGAACAGCGGCGGTACTGATACTGGCGTCGGTTTTTTGTTTGACCGGCTGCAACAGTGTCCATCGTCGTTTGACGATAGAGTCTGAACCGCCGGGCGCTCGTGTGTTCGTCAATGATCAGGAGATCGGAACAACGCCCATCGCGCAAAATTTCATTTATTCAGGAACCTATAAGATCCGGTTTGAAATGGCGGGCAAAGAGACGAAAACGGTCATGCACCAAGTTCGGACTCCTTGGTATTTGTATCCGGGCCTTGATTTCTTTTCTGAGAATTTTGTTCCGGGTGAAATACGCGATCTTCAATCATGCAAAGTTGTAATGGAACCCCGTCGAATGATTACTTCGGAAGAACTCAAGGCGGACGCGGTGAAAATGCGGGAAGAAGTTCAAAATAACGCCGCTCTTCAACAGGCGAAAGCGACTTCCGCGCAGGCGGCGACCTTGAGATGATCTTTTGGTCGAGGCGGTTTTCTTGCTGGATCCCTGACCGCCGGTTTTACAAATGTTCGTTGTCGCTAAACGATCTCAAGTTCTTAATAATGAAAAATTTTTAGTTCGGCGATAGATGCAAAAGAATTGGGGCAGGGGGGTTTGCGTCCGGAATCGCTCTTTTTTATTAAAAAATACAGAAAAAGTCTGATTGTGTTATTATCAACAAGCGAAAAAAAAGTAAAATAGTTATATATTAATATGAGAATTGTTTCGATCGGATCAGATTAAAAAACAAGGAATATCGCGTGCGGATCAATAGTTCAGAAAGATCTTGTTTTGGAAGGATCTTCGGCTGAAAACGCGGCGGAAAATTTTGCGGAAGATAATCGGACGGTCAGTTTGAAAAAGCAAGAAGTATCAGGAAGGTTTTGAAAAAATGAGTTCAGAGAAAGTTTCGCGGCCGGTACCGCTTCTCGATCTTTCGCGTCAGCATGGAGCGATTCGTGATCAAATGGATCAGGCGCTTATTTCGGTCAACGCCAGTGGAATGTTTGTTCTTGGTCCGGAGGTAAAAAAACTCGAAGAGTCAATTTCGCGATATAGTCGGACGAAATACGCGATTGGTTGCGCTTCCGGAAGCGATGCGCTTCTTCTTGCGTTAATGGCTTGCGGGGTTGGTCCCGATGATGAAGTTATTGTTCCGTCTTTTACCTTTTTTGCGACGGCCAGCTGTGTTTCCCGGCTCGGCGCGATTCCGGTTTTCGCGGATATTGATCCGGTTACTTATAATATCGACATGAAACAGGTCGATAAAAAGATCTCTGAAAAGACAAAGGCGATTATTCCCGTTCATCTGTTCGGACAAGCGGCTGATTTCGATCAACTCCGGGCATTCACTAAAGAAAGTGCCGATCCAGCCCGGCGGCGGATCACTCTCATTGAAGATGCCGCGCAGGCGATTGGCGCCGAATTGAATGGCGTTCGCGCCGGATCTTTGGGCGATTTGACCTGTCTGAGCTTTTATCCGACTAAAAATCTCGGCGGTGTCGGCGATGGCGGAATGGTTCTGACCAATGACGACGAACTTGAGCATCAGGTTCGGATCCTTCGTGTTCACGGGATGGAACCCCGGTATTATCATCATAAAATCGGACTCAACAGCCGATTGGACGCTTATCAGGCGGCCGTCTTGAATGTCAAACTTCCGTATCTTGATCAGTGGACCGAACGAAGAACCGCCAACGCCGAGCGTTACGCGAAACTGTTTGCCGATGCCGGACTTCTGAATGATCTTGTTCTTCCGGTTGCGGTCGGAAATAAACGTCATGTTTGGAATCAATATGTCATTCGGGTAAACGGCGGTAAACGGGACGCGCTGCGTCAGTTCATGACCGATCGCAAAGTTGGATCCGATATTTATTATCCGCTCGGACTGCATGAACAGGAATGTTTCGCCTGTCTCGGATATAAACCGGAAGATCTTCCCGAAACCTTTAAAGCGTCCCGCGAAGTACTCGCTCTCCCGATCTTTCCTGAACTTGAATCGGAAGAACAGGATATTGTTGTCGAAACCATTCGGCAGTTCTTTAAACAATAACCGGATCAGTGAACGCAAATTAACCGAAAGGCGTTGTCGGATCATGCCTGGACTTAACCCCAAACGCGAAAAAAGGAGTCAACCCGAGCGCTGTTTTCATGTCGTTGAGATCAGAAATGGATTCGGGAACCGGCCGGGAATGATCCTTTTTATCGTAACTCTGGTTTTGGCGATTCTTGTGATCGGCGGCCTTTCTTTGTTTTATCTGATGAAGGTCGAACGGGATACGGCCCGTTTTCGCACTCAGGAACTTCAACTGGCTGATACCGTTCGTTCGGGGGTTGTCCTGATGCAGGAGATCTGCGGAATGACTCCGGAACGACGGAATAAATTCGGCGGTCTGTATGACAATCCGAAGTATTTTCAAGCTGTTCCGGTGATCAAAGAATCGGATGGCGCCCGGGACGATGTCTGTTTTACCGTTCTGGCTCCTCTTTTCGAAAAAGATGTTCCGCAGGGGATCCGTTACGGATTGACCAATGAATCGACCCGGTTGAATCTTCAAGCTGTTTTGGATTGGGATCGGGAAAGACCGGGATCGGGGCGGCGCGCACTCATGAAACTTCCCGGAATGACTTCCGTTCAGGCCGATTCTATTCTTGACTGGATCGATTCCGACGAAAAGGCCCGTTCGCATGGCGCTGAGGCGAACTGGTATTCTTCTCATGCGCGGCCGTATTCTCCCCGAAACGCGCTGCCGGTTTTTCTGGAAGAGCTTCTTCTCGTTCGGGGGGTTGCCCGATCAAGTCTTTACGGGACCGGCGAAATGTTCAATTATAACGGCATTGCGGAAAAAAAGAACGTCGATCTCTCCGAAAAAAATATTCCCTGGAATATGCTGCTGACCGTTTTCAGTGCCGAACGGGACAGTGATCCCCAAGGAAGGCCCCGAATAAGTCTTAATGAGCCGAATCTCGAATTTTTGCATCGTGAACTGACCCGATTCGTTGGAAGGCCGACCGCTGATTTCGTGATTTGCTTTCGACAGTTCGGACCGGCAAGCGCGACGAAAATTAAAACGACTGATGCGCAGGCCAAAGCGTCGGTCAGACCTGATTTCAACGTTCCGGCCCGGTTCCAGTTTAAAACACCGCTTGATCTTTTGGGGGGGGCCGTTCTTTTACCCAATAAAACACTGGTTCAAAGTCCCTATTCCGACGATAAAAATATTTCGCCTGATCTGCTGAAATTTCTCGATTTCGTTTCGACCGCGCCGTCAACGATTATTACCGGCCGGGTCAATATCAATGAAGCGCCGACTCCTGTTCTTGAAGCGATTCCTGGCCTTTCGCCTGCAGATGTTCAACGAATCGTCTCCGCGCGTCCTCCGGTTGGAAAACCGGTTTCCGGTCTTTATCGTCATGCGATTTGGATCTATTCCGAAGGAATTGTTCCGCTTTCGAAAATGAAAGATCTCTGGCCGAAAATAACGACCGGCGGTGATGTTTTTCGCGGTCAGATCGTCGGTTTTATTGAAGGAAGGGGATCGAAAGTCCGCGCCGAAGTCGTTGTTGACGCGACTGTTTTGCCTTCCCGGCAGGTCTTTTACAAAGATCTGTCAATGTACGGGGAGGGGTTTCCTCTTTCCGTTTTGAAAAAAGAATCCTCCGAATCGAATTTCGCGGGAAGTCTGGGGACTCCTTCTTCCGACTCAGCGGATTGGGGAACCGCTCCTTTTGTTCCCGCTAGTGATCTTTAAGAAACTAACAGGAAAAGAATGCGACTTACAAGAAAACAGTACGTATTACAGGAGATAACAAGATCGGTCTTTTTATTGGTAATGTTGAAAGTTCATGTGAACCTTCTTTCCTTGATCGAATGACAGAATAAATAAACCGGTTTCATCATAAATTTTAAACAAAGGCAATATAAAACAATAATAGAAAGAACAGACGAGATGAATGCTCTTGAAAAATTATGCAAACCGATAAAAATGATCCTTTCCGATGTTGATGGTGTTTTGACTGATGGCGGAATTATCTATCTTTCCAGCGGAGAGGAGATCAAACGGTTTGACAGTCGGGACGGGTTCGGGATCAAGATCTGGCAGAAGATGGGCGGCCGGTTCGGTCTGATATCCGGCCGCAGTTCGCAGATCGTTCGCCGCCGCGCGGATGAACTGGGCATAATGATCGTTCGTCAAGGCGTTCGGGACAAGAAAGAGGTCGTCGAGTCAATTATGGAAAGCAGCGGCCTTTGCGCGGAAGAGATCTGTTTTATCGGGGATGATTTTCCGGATCTGCCCGCAATGCATCGGGTCGGAATGGCCGCGACCGTTGCCGATGCTCCCGATGATATTCGAAAACAGGCGAATTGGGTTTCCTGTTATAATGGCGGACACGGCGCTGTTCGGGAATTGATCGAAACCGTTATGAAGCAGCAGCAATGCTGGATGACCGCCGTCCAAAATTATCAGCATTGATTCAATGACTCTTGCGGGATGGTATAATGAAAGCGGAATTTATTTTTCCGGTAATTTCCCGTTTGATTATTGTAAGTATACCGGTTCCAATATGAATCGTTTCAACGTTATACTGCATTTATTTTAAATTTTCCGTCCTCTCCGCCGATTGACTGCGTTAATCGGCTGTTCTTTTAACGTTATAACGAAAAATTCATGTTGGAATCGGTATAACGGAGGATCCGAGTCATAAAATAACCTCCGAAAATGACGGATAATATAAATGGAGGGCAGTATAAAACCTCTTTGAGTTGATAAAAAAAACATACAGAAAGAAACGGAAAAAAATGTTCACTTGCGGGATCGTGAACAGATCCGGTTGACTGATCAAAAAATTTGAGATATGGTGGAAAAATGAAACTTGATCCGAAGAGTTCGATGGCCTTGATGATCGATTTACAGGAGAAACTTGTCCCGGCGATGTCCGATCCGGTCCGGCTGATTGAAAGAAGCGTTCTGTTTTTAAGAGG
The DNA here is from genome assembly GCA_964652875.1 of uncultured Planctomycetaceae bacterium. GTDB lineage: Bacteria > Planctomycetota > Planctomycetia > Pirellulales > Thermoguttaceae > JAUNBG01. The sequence goes on along the minus strand of CAZZEF010000035.1, from coordinate 12,662 downwards.
ACTTCAGATCTGTCAAATTCCGGTTATGGTGACCCGTCAATATCCAAAAGGATTGGGGGATACTGTTTTGCCGATTCGGAATATTCTGTTTCCGGAACAGATCACTTTTGAAGCGACGAAGCCGACAGAATCTGTATTGAAATCGGGAAAAGCGGAAGATCCTGATCGGGAGAAAAAGAATTCATCCGGTCCGGTAATATTGGGGAATTTTGATTGTCCGGATCAAGTATTGGAACTGAAACAGGATCGTTCCGCGGTTGACGTGTATGACAAGATCTCGTTCAGCTGTCTGGACGAGCCGGGATTGCGTTCGGCAGTGGACAGGCCGGAGATCAGGAATATTTTCGTATTGGGAATAGAAGCGCACATTTGCGTTCTTCAAACGATTGAGGATCTTTTGGGGCTGGGAAAGAGGGTTTATTATATTTCGGATTGTATGGATTCCCGGGTGCCGTTGGAAAAGACGGTTGCTGAAAAACGTTTGATTCAGGCAGGCGCGATTCCGGCGACAAGTGAAATGGTTCTTTTTGAGTTGATCCGTTGTGCCGGTTCGGAGCAGTTCAAGAAGATCTCAAAGCTTGTAACCGGCCGGTGAAACGAGATCCCCTTTTGATCAGGCGGAGACGTTCGGGACAGTCCGCAATACTTCTGAAAATATTTTTTTAAAACCTGATCTGTTCCGGCTTGTCTAATACTTTTTCTATTGTTATAATAAAATCATGAGATCAAAGATTGATCGGAAGTGATTTGCAAGTCATTGATTCTGTCAAAGACGGACAGAAACCGCCGGAGTTGTTAGCAATCGCGGATATTTTGGAATGCCGGTAAACTATCATTTCATTTATACCGCTCTTATTTTAAATTTAAATTTTCCGTCATTTTCCGCTGATTGACTATGTGTATCGGCTGTTCTTTTGACGTTAAAACGAAAAATTCATTATGAAACCGGTATAACGGAGATCTTAATAATGCATACAATTGCGGAAACCAGTTTATGGATCTCCATTATTGTCATTTTAATACTGGATGCCGCGGCTTGGTTTGCGTTGAAGTTTTATGTTCAAAACATTTGGTTTCGCATGAAAGTTTTCGAAAAAAACAAAAGACATTCTGACCGTAATGATGATTCAAAAAATTTCCAATTCGATCAAACGATTTTAAAATCGAAAGGGCGGTATCGCTTGAAATTCCGCCGGTTTCTTCCCGTTCTTTTGAAATGGGCAATGCTTATTCTGATCCTCAATATCGTGTTTTACTGTTTTGCCCGTTATGTACTTCCTGAGGATGTCTTTAACGTATTAATGGCGCCGCTTCCCAAAATTCTGACGGTACTTTTTTTCGCCGCTCCGCTTCCGGCACTTTTGGTTTTTTATTCACAAATAGTGAATCGGATCTCTTGTCGTCCTTTTCCGTCAATTGAAAAGAAGTATGAACAATTTTATTATTCGTTAGCGGTGATCTATAATCGATGGAAACGGGAAACTCTTCGGGGGTACTGTTGTGTTGCGGGGATGTTCTTCTTTATAATGGTAATACATTTACTGCTGATTATCATTGCCGCAAAAAATAATTGGAGTCCCTTTTGGACAGAAAATCAATTTCGATGTATGAAAATATTTTTGATAGTCTTTTTATTTATTATTTGTCTGGTCGTATCATACAGACAGATGAAACTTGAAAAGAAGGGATACGCTGCGTTAAATGAAGCGTTTGAACGGCCGGAAGAAGAGATCCCGGAACGTGTTCGGGCGTTGCAGGAAGAGATCCTGGCCGTAATAACCAAGGCGCGATCTTGTTCAAAATATCAGCCGGGAACCGCGAAAATAAAAAATTCCGTGTTTTCAAAACCGAATCGGCAGACGCTGAATGGTCTTGCTTTTAAGGAGAAAAACAACGTATTTCTGATCATTAGCCGTCTTCTTTTTTCCGGAGGATATCGAAGAAAAAAAGAATTGATAGATCTGAGTTGTTTTTCTGATATGATCCGTAAAAAATATTCTGAATAAACTTCGAAGGATACCTGTTCAATGTTAGATTTTTTGTTTCAATGCTGAAAGAACCGCCGATTTATTTGGTCAATCGGCGGAAATGACGAAAAATTTAAAATAGAACAGTATAAAAAATAAAACTTTTAGTTGACCGACATTCTTTCCGTCATTCGACAAAGACGCGCGGGCATTTTGTGGATCAGTTTCCATTCAATATTGATCGGACATGATCCGTAATGAGAGACATGTTTTACCGGTCCGAGAAAACAGTAACTTGAACTGATCCCGTCGGTTGTTTTGTTTTCTCTGACAAAAAGAAGAACCGTTCCTGTTCCATTCACATAGCGCTGTCCGGCAGAAGAATTTTCGCTGGTCGTACTTTGAGACTGCCAATGAAAAAGATCGTCGCTGACAGCGTAATCAAGATACATTGTTGTCGGAGAATACTGTTTTTCCAGTTTGTTCAGTGTTACAAAGAAGAGATCTGTATTCGATTCGCGTAAATATTTAACTCCTTCACGCATGTCGGGAGTTGAATTGAGATCCCAATTTTTCATAGCGACAAGGATTTCATCTCTTGTGTAATTGGCATGTATTTCCAAGGGTGAATTCGCCGAATACTTAAAAGTAACGGTGTCGGTATGTTCTTCCAAATAATCCAGAACTTCGATCAATTCCGAAAAATATTGTTCACATTGTTTTATTCGTTCAACACTTTCCGTCAATGTTTTTATGTTCGAATTTGTTCCCCAAATACTGAAATGAAACATGGTCAGGATTAAGCGGTCCTCTTCGCACAATTCGGCGATTTTTTCGAGCGGTAAATGTAAAAGAGATTTAATTTTCCTGATTTGGTTGATTGAATTCATATGGGTGATACGATGGATCCCCTTACGCAGTTTTTCTTCATCTTTTATAAAGAAATCTTCTTTTAAATGTGCGGAAACACACATTTTTGAAAAGAGTTTTTTCTTGAGTACCGATTCCATCATGAATTTTCCGTCATTTCCGCTGATTGACTGCGTGAATCAGTTGTCCTTTTGACGTTAAAACGGAAAATTCATTATCGGTATATCTGATCATAAAATTACACATTGACGGTATTGTGTTAAGTACTTAAACTGATACCAAAAACAGTTTCAGGACTTTCGTCTTTTTTGCAGATATTTCTTTTGTCTTCCTGCCTGCAAAAAAGGTATTTCTTCCGTAAGGATCATTCCGGTAGTTTCTCCTCGTTTTCGCGTTGCTGACGGCTGATATAAACGCAGTAAATCAGCATAAAGCCAAGAATGATAATACCGGACCGAAAGATCTTGAAGACCTTGCCCCAGCGTTCCATTCGAGCCTCACCCGCCGCGCTTTTATCAAGCAGTTCCGAAATAAGAGAGGATCGGCTTTTCACGGATCCCCGGACATCTGTCGGAACAGCCATTCGCGCCCCGGGCACGCTGCGTAATTGAGCAGGTTTACTCGACTGAATACTTAAGCCGTCCTGGGGGGCCTCCGTACTGTCCGCGGTGATCCCGTCCAACTCCGCTTTTTCCTGCGAAGCTGCTTTATCCGACCGGTCCGAATTTGCGGCGAATCCGTTGGCTGTCGCGGTCCGATCTTCCGATGCGGTCATTGCTTCCGTCTCTTCCTGTTCGAGCCGGGCGATCTCATTGCGAACCCCTTCAAGCTCGCTTTGATACTGATCAATTTTTTGCGTAATCGGAAAAAGTGCTATAAGTGACGCGGCCAGTAAAAAAAAGAGAAGAAAACAAGCCCGACGATTTTTCCCCCTCTTTTTATTCTGTTCCGGTTTATTTGATGATTCCGCCGTCATTTTTTTATCTCCTTTATCTCCTGATCCTATTGAGTTCCTTTGATCTGTCAGCAATAAAGACAGACCGTAAAAAATCTCCCCGCAAACAGCGAAAATTTCAATGTCCTGGCGATGTAATTCTATCCTAATTGCATAGGAAGAGTAACGTTTTTTAGAAAAAAGGTCAATTGCAATATTTGCAATATCAAACCAAGTCTTGAAAATGTTTTTCCTCTCTGCTATACTCTTTTATACCGCTTTTATTTTTAATTTTCCGTCATTTTCACCGATTGACTTCGTGAACCAGCTGTTTTTTATGTCCTTGATACGGAAAATTCATTATGAAGTCGGCATAAATGCGTCCGATTGACTTCTCTTAACATTTTGTTATTCTTGCCCGTTGGGGAATACATAAATATTTTGTTGTTTTATTTATACTGCTTTTATTTTTAATTTTTCGTCATCACCGCTGATTGACTTCGTGAATCGGCTGTTCTTTTGACATTATAATGGAAAATTCATGATGGAACCGGTATAATAGGGGATTTTTGCTTCAATCAAAGAAAGATCAATCTGTAAAATCAAAAAACGTTTTTAAAACAATAAGGTTGTTATTTAAAACATTAATTATGGCAAGGGAAAACTCAATGAGAAATGAAATTTTAAAATCGCTGATTGACTTCGTGAATCGGCTGTTCTTTTGACATTATAATGGAAAATTCATGATGGAACCGGTATAATAGGGGATTTTTGCTTCAATCAAAGAAAGATCAATCTGTAAAATCAAAAAACGTTTTTAAAACAATAAGGTTGTTATTTAAAACATTAATCATGGCAAGGGAAAACTCAATGAGAAATGAAATTTTAAAATCGCTGATTACTGGGCTTTTTTGTTTCGGACTATTGACAAATGCCTTTCTGATAAACGCGATAATTTCCAACCGGTCGGCAATGGCATCGGCGGCGGAGTCTGTTTTTTCAATTTCCGACAAGCGAATTGAGCAGCTGACGCAAAAGCGTCCTGTTTCGTTTTATGTCTCGCTCAAGGGGAACGATCAATGGTCCGGACGACGATCCGATCCGAACGCGGCGGGAACAGACGGACCGTTTCGAACGTTGGAAAAAGCCCGGGACGCACTTCGTCAGGCGCGGAACGATCCCCGTTTTGACTTAAAAAAGAGTGTCGTTATCGTTCGCGGCGGTCTTTATGAACTCGACAAACCGTTTGAACTCGCCCGGCAGGACGGGGGCGGCAATGATTATCCCGTTGTTTGGAAAGCGGCGGACGGCGAAAAAGTCCAATTATCCGGCGGGAGATATCTTAACAAGATCGAACCGGTACGCGACCTCTCCGTTTTGAACTGTTTCGCTCCGGAAGTCCGATCGAAAATATTTCAGATTGACCTGAAAGCCTCGGGCATTGGTGAATACGGATCCCCCAACGGGGGAGGAGTCGAACCGTTTTTCAACGACAAACCGATGTTTGTTTCCCGATATCCGAACGAAGGTTTCATGAAGATCTCCGAAGTGGATTCGGCAGGCTCGGTCAAAAATATTCGCGGAACGATCGGTATTAAAGAAGGTTGGTTTTTTGTCAAAGACAAACGCGTTCTTCAATGGAAGAAGGAAAAAGACGCCTGGGTTCACGGCTACTGGTTTTGGGATTGGGCGGAGCAGCGACATAAGATCGAATCGATCGACGAAAAGACGCTTGAAATAAAAACGGTCCCTCCTTATCATACTTACGGCTATCGCAAAAATATGATGTTTTACGGCTTCAATCTTCTTTCGGAAATTGACAAGCCGGGCGAATATTATATTGATCGGGAAAAAGGAATACTCTATTTTTATCCTCCAGAAAAGATCAAAAAGAATTCTTTCCTTTTAACGGTCATTCCGAACATTGTCTTGATGCAGAATGTTTCGAACCTGATCTTTTCAGGTTTTGATCTTGAAGCGTCAACAGGAATCGCGCTGAAAGCCTCTTCTTGTGACGGAGTCTTAATTGCCGGCTGCCAGTTTCGCAATATTGGCGGGGAAGGCGTTTCGCTCTCCGGCAAAAATTCAACTGTTTTCGGATGTCATTTTTATCAGATCGGACGGGGAGCCGTGATCTGTTCCGGCGGTAACAGGACAACGCTGGCCCCCGGTTTGAACTGTGTTCTTAATAATGATATTCATGATTACGGACGGATCCAGCGGATCTTCGCCTGCGGAGTCAGTACCAGCGGCGTCGGCAATCGAATTGCTCACAACAGGATCTCCGACGCGCCGCATATGGGCATTTACTTCGGAGGGAACGATTATCTTTTTGAATACAATGAAATTTACAACGTCTGTTACGAATCGAACGATGCCGGTGCCGTATACGCCGGACGAAACTGGACGATGCGGGGAAATGTCATTCGATATAATTACCTGCATGATCTCTGCGGATTTGAGAAAAAAGGATGCGTTGGGATCTATCTGGACGACATGTTTTCTTCCGCCGATATTTACGGAAATCTTTTCGTCAACGTGACCCGGGCGGCGTTTATTGGTGGTGGACGCGATTGCTCCATCATTAATAATATTTTTGTCGATTGTCATCCATCGATTCATGTCGATACCCGGGCTCTCGGCTGGGCTCATAAACAGGCCGACGACTGGATTGCGGAAGCGGAAAAAAAAGGTACTCTGGCCGGAATCAACTATAACAAGCCGCCTTACAGTGTTAAATATCCCAAGCTGGTGAATATCCTTAATGAAAATCCCGCGGCTCCCGTTGGTAATTTAATCGAAAAAAATATCGTTGTCGGCGGAAGTTTCAATAAAACCCGACAGGGACAATGGCAGGGCGACAGCATTCAAAAAACGGCACTTCCGTTCATTACGATTCGCGATAATTTGGTTGAAGCCGATCCGATGTTTGTCGATCGGAACAAAGGCGATTACCGCCTCAAACCGGGATCACCCGCGATAAAACTCGGTTTTCAGCCGATCCCCTTTGAAAAGATGGGGCTTTACGATCATCCGGCCGCCCGGCATCGCTGACCCCGGCGAGTCACTCTGTCGATCCCCGGACGATCTTGAATAAACTGTCCTGTCCTGAACAGACCGAACCGTTTGTTCAGAATCACAAAATTTATTTCGATAATATTCTTGTAATTGCGCGTTAAAACTATAAAATGAAATCATGCAAAGAATATTCACCGATCAAAAAAAGATTGTACCCGTCTCGTTTTGTTGCCCGGTTACAGGATAAAAGAACAGCCGGGTTACAGCATCAGCCGGTAAAATGCCGGAAGTATAAAATAACTGCGGTATAAACTTTGAAAATATGAACGCTTGATTTCAAATGTATTTGCTGTTCCGCCGAAAGGATTGTTCTTTTTCAAAGAAATCGGAGGAACACAGGAAAATATTTTTCAGTCATAAGAAAGGAACACTAATGAAAAAAGTAACGCGACGCGGAATTCTGGCCGGCGGTATGACCTTGACCATGAGTTCATTTTTAACAGAACTTGCCCCCGCGGATGACAAGAAGCCGCAGGACCAATGTTGGAAATACGTCAAACTTGACCCGAAAAAAGTTGGTCAGCAGGCTTACGACTGCTATAAAGACGGGGGTTGTCTTTATGCGGCGTTTAAGGGAGGGCTGCTTGAATTTGCTCAAGCCGATCCGAAATCGGCGGCGGCGGTCAACGCGATACCATATGCCGCATTTCGGGCCGGACGCGGCGGCTTTGCCCGTCTGAAAGAACTTTGCGGAGCGGTCGCCGGTTCTGTTATGTTCATGAGCTGTTTCGTCGAAGATTTTAAAACACTGACCGCGCTGGCCGATAAACTTGGCAAATACGCCGCGGAAACCGAACTGCCCGTCTTCATTCCCGCCAAGGACGAACATCCGAATTTTCTTAAAGTCAAAGCGGGGGGGCTCACCTGCCGTCAAATGGGAAAAGCCTGGATGAGCGCCGCTTCCGCGGATCAGAAAAAAATCGTTCTTGAACGCTGCAAACGGCATACCGCCTCCATTATTGCCAAAGCCGTCGAACTTCTTAACGAATTTTATGAGAAAAAAGCCTGATTCAATCGGTTCAGATCATTGGCGGGATCAGTTTCCGCGGGGCATGATCGCCCTCATAGTATGGCGGCCGTTTTATCGCCGTCAGATCCGATTGATCCCGCTTTAAGCTGTTTTTAAAACAGGGATCTGATGATTGTCCAACTCAACGGATCATAAAATTTGACTGACTGCCGAAGATCTGTTGACTATAAAAAACGCTTGCGGCCAGGATTTGCCAAGAACCTCTTACTCGAATTTCTGACGGATCCCGACCGCTGTTATACCGGTTTCATGATGAACTTTCCGTTGTTACGTCAAAAGAACAGCCGATTTACGAAGTCAATCGGCGAAAATAACGGAAAATTTAAACGAGAGCAGTATCTATTTTTCCAAAGGATAATTCATGTCTGTTTTTCATTCTGTCTTTCAGCGATTTGTTTTAATGATTTGTTTGTTGATAATGCCGGTTGCCATTTTTGGGCAAGCCCCCAAGTGCCCGCTTCCTGGCGATTGGAAGTTCGTTCCTGAATTCAGTGACGAGTTCAACGGATCAAAACTGGATTCCGGGAAATGGGATCCGTTCAATCCGCATTGGACCGGTCGCGAGCCCGGATGGTTTTCCAAAAACAACGTAACGGTCAAAGACGGATCGCTTCAGTTGACGGCGCGCGCCGAAAACCTTCCGAATATTCCGAAACAATATCATACCTTTACAACGGCGGCCGTTAAGAGCAAGGAGCGCGTTTGTTACGGTTATTTCGAAGTCCGATTCCGGCCCATGAATTCAAAAGCGTCGAGTTCCTTTTGGTTTTACGGATCAGATCCGAATCACTGGACCGAAATAGATGTTTTCGAACTTTGCGGAGCGCATCCGACAATGGGTTCGGATTTCAACATGACCGTTCATGTTTTTATAACGCCGGAAGACGGTAAAAAGCATTGGAGCAAGGGAAATAAATGGGTCGCGCCTTATCGTTTTACCGACGATTATCATGTCGCCGGTCTTCTTTGGACCAAAGACAAGATCGAATGGTTCGTCGACGGCATTTCCCGATTTTCGTTAAAAAACACGCATTGGCATCAGAAACTCAATGTCAATTTCGACAGTGAAACCATGCCCGACTGGTTCGGACTCCCCGAGCCCGCCGAACTGCCGTCCACTTTTCATATTGATTATATTCGATGCTGGAAAACACGATAATTCTTTCCTTTCGGATCTTTCGGGACACTAACAAAAATTGATATCAGTCCAGACCAAAGATTGGTAATAGTTGGCAGTCCCAACGAAATCGTCCTCCGATCTTGATAAAATCCTTACACTGTTGGGAAAATAAACAGATAATGAAAAACAAATATAATCCCAAAAGCTGGCAAAAAACGCAAGGCCTGACGGAACCGAATTCAAACGCTTATCGGCCCAAAAAGGGAAAAGCGATTGTCCGATCGAAATATCAATCGATTCGGCATGAGCATTATCCTTCCTGTCAATTGGGCTGGTTTCGCGTTCTGCTGATCCTTTTTTACGGATTTATGATCATGCTGCTTCTTTTGGGGATGCCGAAGCTGTTTCCTGTCCCTGTCCCTGTCCCTGTCTTTGAAGATCTGTCGATACAGTACATCGTCAAAATTGTTTACGGTGTTCTGCTTCTGATTGCCGGAATTCATCTGTTTTTCAGAATTCGTTCCGGCATTCGGGAAAGTCGTTTTCCGGACGGTCCATTTTGGCTCTCCAAAAAGATCTTTCAGTATCATCTTAATAATAATTCGGGAATTTTTTTGTTTATTCTCTTTGTTGCTGTTCTTTGTTTTTTAAAACAGACGGATCTTCGGTTGAGTATTTTCATTCTTATTTCCGTTTATATTGTTATAACCAAAAGTTTATGCGAACTGAATTTGCGATACGGTATCCGCTCTTTTTTAATTCGAAAAGACTGTTTGACCAATAAATCAACTTCCGACTTATATTCAGGATTGAATCTCAAAAGAAGTCTTAAGCGAAAAGCCGAGATCAAATCGCTGATTTTTCAAAGCTGCGTTTATAATGCCCGAAACGGTTTTCCATTCGTGAAACCGTTTTATATGAATGATCCGGCCAATCCTTATCGTCTGGACTGGAATAATTTTTGGTATAATATGGGAAGCTTACAAAAAAAGAAAAAATATTTTATCCGTTTCTGTTTTGGAGATCTTATTTTGGAACAGTTGCTTTGGTGCTTTACACTGATGCTCCTGATCCATATTTTTCTATTGGTTCGTTTTGCTTTTTTTATGCCGGTTTGATCTGAACGGACGTGTTTTTCGATCATGTTTTTTACTGTCTGAACTTCAGAAAAATCATTCCGGTCGTCTTCTTTTTTCGATTGTCCGATCGGTCTTCCGACCATGTTCGGTTTTTGGAAAACCGATTGCGGATCTGCTCAACGCGGCGGTTATGCCCTTTGAGAATATTGTGATCCGGCATTAAAAGAACCGCCAAATCATGAAATCCATCGGCGAAATGACCGATCATTTTATACCGATCCATCATGAATTTTCTGTTATAACGTCAAAAGAACAGTCGAGTCACGCAGTCAATCGGCGGAGATGACGGAAATTTTAAAATAAAAGCAGTATAGAAATCGTTTCATAACCTTATTTTCGATTTTTTGACCTCGTATTTTGTAAGTTCAAAGATGCCAAAAACAAGTTATGAAACTACTTTTAATATTAACCGTATAAAATTTGTATTGTCCGCATTCGGAAAATCGTTTCATCATTTTTACTTGATAAAACAGAAAAGACAAGACCGGTCAGGATCCTATTTGAACGCGTACGCACTGATTGGGTTCTTCATAAACGTTTATTTCGACGTCAAGAAAACGGCGAATCAGATCCAAATGTGTTCGGCTGTGACTGGAAAGCGGAAGAGTTCGAAACACTGCCGGTCCGCTTCCCGATTTGACCGCAATCGCCAGCGGAAGCATGATCTGATCCGCCAAATACGTTCCGACCGGAACATCGGTCCGCAAATAGGCGTCGAGATCACTAAAAATCGTCCGAACAAGATCTTCCGCTCTTTTCCCTTTTGTTCCGAATGCGTTGAACGATTCGGTGATCTTCTCGTATTCAAGAAAGATCTGAATAATATTTCCCGGGCCCGGCGAAGACACTTTTCGGATCTTAACCGGTGCATCGCTCCAGCCGTCAAACAAGCGAATCGTTTTTTCTTCCCGCAGTCCGATATCATAAGGAAGCTCCGACAATAAAATTTCCCCCCGCCGGGCGATCATATTGCCCCGTTCGATCAAGGGGATCGGTTCAAGTGTCCGCGTTGGTTCAACGGTAACTTCCAATTCTCCGCCGCCAGCCGGATAAAAGCCATATCGATGTATTTCCGCCAGAACGTTCGCTCCCATTTTATTGATCAGCGGAACAAACACGCGCTGAAAAAAATCGAACGGCGGCGCCAACGGATTATGAGTTCCTCCGGAAAGGGTTATTCGGGACTTCTGTCCGGCAAAGATCAATACGGGAAGAATCGTCTGCAAAACAAGCATTGCGCTTCCGGCCGTTCCTATTTTGAAATCATATTGACCGCCTCGAACCGTTCCGGGCAGAAATTCAAGCGTCTGACTTCCAAGTTCGTCGCCATTGACCCGCGCCTGCCCGATTGCCGCGGCGGCCTGAACCGCCGTTAAATGCTGCCGAAGCAGACCCGGTCGGGACCGACGGGCCCTAATGTTTTTGATCAAGACAGGATGGCCCGTCCATAACGACAAGGTCAAAGAAGAGCGGAGGATCTGACCGCCTCCCTCTCCTTCCGATCCGTCTATTTTCATAAATTCCGTCATCGTTCAATAACTCCGTCTGATTTTCCGTTTTCTCTCGATCATTTGATCTGTCCGCAATAATTCAATCGTCCGGTTTGTCACCATCTTTAATAACGAAACGAGCCTTGAGACGAGCGACAACACTTGCCAGTCCGGCTTCTTGAACGCTTGTCAAAACTTCATCGAAATTTTTATACGCGTCGGGCGATTCGTCAAGCGGATAATTTCGGCAGTTGGTTAAAATATCGGAATCGTCGAATTCAAGATTGACGCTCTTTTGATCAAGTCTTCGAAACGCCTCTTTTCGACCGAGAACCCGTCCCGCTCCGTGATTGATGCTGAAACAGCTCAAACGCGCGCCGGGTTCCGCTGTCATGACTGCCGATCCGCCAACCGGATTGCCCGGCAGTAAAATCGGGTGACCGGTCGTTTCGAACGGAGTACCCGCAAGGCCCGGATGCCCCGCCGGAAAAGCACGTGTCGCCCCTTTTCGGTGAACCAGAACCGACTGACCGTCCAGCGATTCTCTCCGAACGATGTTATGACTGATCAAATAAACAAAGGAAACCGCGATATCCGGAAAGATCTCTTGAAACGCTTCCGCGACCAGCGAATTGATCAAAAGATGATTGACCGTTGCGAAGTTGGCGGCCAAGGCCATATCGTCAAGATAATCATTCGCTTCATGCGACCCGCACCGGGCATAAACGAGATGACTGTCTCCACCTGGAAACGGGGTTCCGGTCGACTTGAAACGTTCACGCAAGATGCGAAACTGTTCCGTTGCGAGTATGTTTCCGAATCCGCGACTGCCGCAATGCGACAGGAACGAAACATGACCGTTTTGGAGCTTGAAAACATCGGCGCAGCGTCGGGCTCTGTCATTGGGAGCGACTTGAGTTATTTCGCATTCACCAAAATGATTTCCCCCGCCGTATGATCCCAACTGCTGCATTTTCTCATTGAAATTTGCGAGATTTTTTTCACCGCGGATCTTTTCAAGCCGATGCGCCAGC
>CAZZEF010000034.1:9710-30270 GCA_964652875.1 uncultured Planctomycetaceae bacterium | reverse complement strand
CTGTGCAAACGAGTATCGAATGTCGGTGGCTTTGAGTTCGACAACCGGCTTCACGTCCGATGGAACTTTGTGGTTCTTACTTCCCGGCAGTCTCATAACACGGGCAAGGTCACATACCGAGTCGGCGTCGTATCCCGCGTTTGCACAGGAGGCGCGCCAGATCGCGTTGAAGTTGATAGAGAGGGATTGGACGGCTGAGCGGTTGGCCTCGGTGATCTGACACCAGGAGTCAAGCAACCAATAGCATTGCAGCCCGTGACCGGAGTCGATAATGTAGCTGGGTTCAAGACCGCCGAACGCATCGGCTATGAGCTTTGTCGCCTCCGCCTCGGTCGCCGGTAGATTCTCTTTCTTGTGGGCCTCGCCCGCTATATCGACGTCGAGCCACAAGGCTCCTATGCCTGTGATCTTTGTAGCCGGGCAGCGTCTTCTGGGGCCGAAGTCCGTCGGCGATGTGCCTACACCGAAGTAGACATCGCTGTCGTAGTTCTTCGGGTCGATCTCCTCCACCGAACCAAACCAGTGAGAATACTTTGACTTTAGACTCCATATCAGAATCTTATCGCTCTCCGGTTTGCCTGTGAAGAGTGCTTGTAGTAAGTGCATTGGCTTTCCTCCCTGAAGTAGTCATTTCTAAGCTCGTCCGTTCTGAGCAAAGAAGAGCCGGGGCGTGCTAATCCCCGGCCCTGTATCGGTCATATTACGCCGTCTTGCTCAGCCGGTCAAGCTTCCTCTTCCGGGAATGGGTCGTAATCCTCCTGGCTCTCGTTCGAGGGCGCTCCACCCGGCTCGTCCTGCATCGGGACTGTCTGCTGAGCGAACTTCTCAAAGATGTTTCTTGGCTTGATCCCGACTATGAAACCGGCCTTAACTAACCGGCCGGGCAATAGGGGGCGCATTTATTAATGCGTTATACCGATTTCATAATGAATTTTTCAGTCTAACGTTAAAGAACAGCCGATATAAGTCAATCGGCGGAAAAAAGGAAAATTTTAAATGGGACAGTATAATCCCCTTCCAAGGTTTGCTCCTGTCAGTCGCTTTTAAGAAATCAGCGGGCAACAGGAGCGTCTTTTCACTGATTAGTTGGAGAAGTGAGAAATTGGCTGGGTCCAGGCGATTGGGTTGGCCGGATGTTCCTGTTCCGGCTGCGTTCCTTTTTGTGTTACGATCCGGGCACGAACGAAAAGATCGTCATTCTGAAGCTGATATGAACCTTCCGGTCCATCGACAGTTTTTAAAACGGTGCCGATTTCGTCGGACCAGACTTTGATATGCCGGGTTGGTAGCTTATAATTCTGATTTCTGGCCCATTGCGGAATTTCGCCGGACGCGGTATGATCGAATTCCTTTTTTATGGACGGATCAAATCCTTTTTTAGTTCCGATGAACTCTATTTTATACCGGTATCCGGGCATTTCATGAACCTTTAATCGGATGGTTTTCGCTGCGCGATCCAGTTCGAGCCGATCCAGTTCCAATCCGGTCGAAACATAAAAATCGCCCTGATGCATTGCTCCGATAATTTCAGCAAGCGACAGTTTCATTGCGCGAACCATAACGTATCCAATGAATCGGACTCCGTTGTAAAACATGTCGTAATTATGCGTGTCGTCCGATCCGATTCCGTAAAGAAGCGGCAGACCTTTTTCCGCCCGAAATGTATTGACGATATCCCAGAACTTATCATGCGTCCAAAATTCGTCGGTCGCCGGAAAAAGAGGTCGGGCTTCGACGTTGGCGACTTCGAAAAAACGAATTTCCGGATGATCGATCAGCAGTTGGGGGTCAATATCATAATAACGCCAAAGAGGATGATTAACGACAAAGAGTGTTTCCGGATTTCGTGTTCCGCCCAAAAGTTTTTCGGCCAGAGCCAGACTCCATTGAAGATTTTCCGCCGCTGTTTCCGTTTCGATTGGTCGGCAGCCAGTTCGGGTGTTAATGAAACCGCAATGGAGTTCTTCCCCATTTTTCGAACCCCGGCTGACTTCATTGCCCGAGATCAAAAGAAAACGTTCGGACTCGTTGAGGATCTTCTCCATTTCGTCAAAAGTCTTTAATCGGTAGGCGTCTTTTCCGTCGATTTTTTTGTGATCCAGCGCGGGAGAAAACTCTTTTTTATAACGGTCGATATGTTTTTGCGTGAGCCGTTTCTGACCAATTTTCAGCCAACGGTCAGGATCTTCATGAGTCGAATTGTGATCTGTCAGAGCGACGAAATGAAAGCCGAGCCGTTTATAAAGCGCGGCCGCCTCTTCGGGAAACGCGGTGCCGTCAGATCGGAAGGTGTGCATATGAAGACTGCCGCGATACCATTTCGAGCCGTTGCCCGCATCGGTTGAATCCTTGACGAACACTTTTTCCGTCGCTTTTATTTGTGTTCGGTCTTTTTCCTTGTCCTGATCCTTGGCCGATATCGGTTCGGAAAGAAATGCTTCCGCGGCAGTAAACGAAAGTGCCCCCACCGTTTGAACAAAAAGACGTCGTGACAGTTCACTTTTTTTCGTCATTATACATCCTTCCTTAAAAATATCATATTTTCGAATCTGTGCGGATCCATTTTATAAAATCAGGATCATTTCGTCAACCGATTCGAACGGTATTTTCGCAAAAGATCCTCCAAAAGATCTGTCTTTGACGCTTGTTATACCGAAAATTCATGAATTGTTTTGAATTTTGCAAATATATATTGTCGAAAACAAAAATTTTACGCAAACCGATTGAAATTGTCTTGCCCCCCTGTTATAATTGTCAATATTGTTGCGCAGATCAGAGTTCCGCCGGATCGGAGAGATCTGTTTTTTCATTCAGGACAGATAATGCGCAGAATAAAAAACAAAACAATAAAGAGGACGGATTTATCGTCCGTCATGACGTCAGTACAGTTTATTTTATAAAGGATTATTTTATGAAAAACTCGCGAAAACTTACACGCCGGAGCTTTCTTGCTTCCGCGGCGGTCTTTTCTGTTCCGTTAGTGGTCGCCGGCCGGGTACTCGGCAAAGACGGCCAGTATTCCCCCAGTGAAACGATTAATGTCGGTTTGATCGGCAATGGTGTTCGGCGCAGTAATATCGGTTCACGACCGGGCTCGCGTTTCATCGCCATTTGCGATATTGATACCCGTCGACTTCCGACGAATGACAAGAACATTAAAGGATTCCAGTTCTATCAGGAAATGTATCAGATGCCGGATCTGGATGTTGTCTCCATTGCCGCGCCGGATCATTGGCATACACTCATGACGATAGACGCCTGTAAGGCGGGCAAGGATGTTTACTGCGAAAAACCGCTGACCTTTACCCTGATGGAAAGCCGACAGATCGTTGAGGCCGCCCGAAAATATGATAAAGTCGTCTCCAGCGGATCCCAGCGTGTTATGGAGGATTACGGACATATAATCGCTCCGATTATTATGTCCGGCGCGATTGGCGAAGTCAAGGAAATTTATGCCAACTGCGGCGGGGCTCCTTCCGAAAGAACTTATGATCCCGAACCGGTTCCTGCCGAACTTGATTGGGACCGTTGGGTCGGACAGGCCGCCTGGTTCCCTTACAGCAAACGGGCTGTTCAGCCAATGACCTGGCGTTATAACTCCGCCTTCGGTACCGGCGGACTCGGCGATTGGGGCGGACACAACTTCGGCGGGGCCCTCTATTCCTGCGGAATGGACCATATCGCGCCGAAAGAAATTTACGCGCCCAATACAGAAAAGAATCCAAACGACGGCGCAATGATCATAATGGAAAACGGCGTTAAATTTGTTCACGGCTGCAAAGAAAGTCAGATCAAGATTGTTGGAACGGAAGGAACGTATATTTTCGGCAAGTCGCCCGAACTTCGCCCGCTTCATGCGGTCAATGTTCGCCGTTACAGCGGCGGCGCGGACAATATCGCCGACGATTTCCTCTATTGTGTCCGAAACAGAATTCGTCCGTTCCAGGACGTTTTTTACGGAGCCAACGTTGCCGATTACGGTCATATGTGCATTATCTCTTACAAACTCAAACGCGATCTTGTTTGGGACAAGGAAAAAATGGAATTCGTCGGCGACCGGGAAGCAACCGCTTTGGTCAGCCGGGTCCAGCGCGCCCCGTATCAGATCGAAGTCTGAAATCGCCGCTTGTGTCCGTTTTCTGTTTTCGATCCGTCAGGAACAAGATTTTCGTATTTGAAAGATCGGTCAAAAGATCAGGGCGAGTTCCCCGCATTCGATTATTCAATTATTTAAATTGGGATCAGAATGAAATTTAGATCCCCGGCAATTGAAAGATCTGTCCAAAACAAGATCCGGGTTTTATCGGTTCCGTTATGAAATTTCCGTTCCAACGTCAAAAGAACAGGTGATTCACGAAGTCAATCGGTGAAAGTACGGCCAATAAGGGCAGAATAAGATCCGATTCCGGGTTCGAACGGTCTTTTTAATATTTGGATCGAAAGAAAAATCAAATCAATACAACACAAAAATTTAAAACAATAAACAGAGGTTGAGTTATGAAAAAATACATGATGATGCTGGCGGCCGTCCTTTTTGTCTGCTGTCCGATCGTTCAGGGCGCAGATTTCGGCGATCTTTTGAAAAGACTCGATTCCCGGGACTTCAGCGCGGAGAAAAACGTTCTGACCGGAATCGGCGGTCCTTATATTGGCGAGACCGTGAACCCTCATGCCGAAACGGTTATGTTCGTCGCTCGTGACGAATTCCGTCAGAAGATCAGTGACGCTCTTAAATCCGACGGAAAAAAAGCCGAACTGAACGCGTTTATTCTTGACAGTATTAAAAAAGAGATCAGCGCCGAAACGAAAGTCTGGCTGCTGGAACAGATCTCTTACATTGGTACCGCCAAAGAAGTACCCGCTTTGACCGCTCTTTTGAAAGATCCGGAAAAGAGACTCGTTGACGCCGCCGCGGTTGCGCTGGCTCGTATTCCCGGAAACGAAGCGCTCGAAGCGTTGCAGAAGAATAAAGACATTCCCGCCGCAAAAGCCGCGCTGACTTGTCGTTTGAATCCGGTTCCTCCGCTCAAACCGATCGAAAAAGCGATGCCGTTTGCCGTTTCCAATCTTACCGACGAACAGGTCGCCGAATGGCTTAAAGGTTATGATAAACTCAGTGAAGGCGAACAGATCCGAACGCTTGCCGGTCTGACCGCTCGAAATGATAAAAAATATCGCCCTTACGCGATTAAGGCTCTTGCTTCCGACTCCGCCGATCTGAAAAAAGCCGGTCTGCTTGCCCTTGAAAAAATGGCCACCAAGGATGATGTCGATGTTCTTCTGGCTCATTTGGATACGGATCATAATCTGATCGTCCGGATCTGCGGGTTCATTGTCGCCGACGGATTCGATAAGGCGCTTACCGCTCGTTTGGATCAGGCGTCCGATTCAAAAACGTTTCTTGATCTGGCCGCAATTCTCGCCGTTCGCGCCGTCGATATTCGCGCCAATATCTTTAAGAAAACAATGGCCGCCGAGTGCCCCGACCGTTTGGCCCTGCTCCAGATGGTCTGCAAAGTTGCAACGAAAGACGATGTTCCCCAACTGGTTGCCTCCGCGTTAATGATCCCCCGGGGACGTGAGCATGACGCCGCCGAAAATCTGATCGCCGCTCTTTGTAATAAGGACGCTGAGCCGATTATTAAGCTGATCGGACAATATCCGGCCGCCGTGATCTATCCGATTATGAGCCGAACAAGCGGTAATGCCGCAAAAGCCGAACTGAGTAAAGGACTCGTCTCGTCGGATCCGGTTGTTAAAGAAGCGGCATTTCTCGCGCTCGCCAATTGGGCCGATGCGACGTTCTCCGATAAAATGCTTTCGATCCTTGAGTCCGGATCCTGCCCGGAAAATCAGTATACCCGTTTGCTTCGCGGCTATATTCGAGTTGTTTCCCTCCCGGATAAAACGATCGGTGTTGAAATGTCCCGGGACGAAAAACTGGCCAAACTGAAAAAAGCCTTCTCGCTGGCCAAAGGCGTTGACGAAAAGAAACTGATCCTTTCCCGACTGGCTGCCAATCGAACGGAAAAGTCCCTCGCCTATGCCGTTGAATGTGCCGCCGATCCCCAAATTGCGGAAGCCGCATACAACGCGATAGCCGATCATGCTCATGACACCGCAATCCGTAAGCAGTTCCCCAAAGAAGTACTCAGCGCAATCGAACTGGTTATTAAAAACAGTAAAAACGCCAAACTGATCGACCGGGTAAAAATCTATAAAGGTCGTATGGAATAAGCCGGTTACGAACTGGATCCCCGCCAAATATAAATGGGGAATGAATTTGAAACGTTAATGTCCCTTTGGGATTTGCTCCAGGTAATCATGCTTGGCAAGTCTCAAAGGGACATTGTAATACATCAGAGAACATGGACGAATTGGAACAGATCTTGTTTACTGAAAAAGGCATTGTATACTGCTTTTATTTTAAATTTTCCGTCATCCCGCCGATTGACAGTGTGAACAGGTTGTTCTTTTGATGTTATAACGGAAAATTCATGATGAAATCGGTATAATAGATCAGCGAACAGGGAGTGAACCTCAAAATTTGCTGAAAGGGAAATTTCGTTTTATCGAAAAGACGAGAAACGGAACTTCTGTCCGAGAGCTTTCATCGGAATAAGTGACAAGAAAAAAAATCAGACAAAGATCAATGCCGGAAAAGGATCATATAATCTTTGTCTGTTTGACAGATTTGTCTTTTTAGTGATTTGTACTTTTTCGAAAGTCTTTTTCTTGAAAACAATCAACAGGAAGATCAGGCGGGTCCCATCTTTTTCTCCAGTCGAATTTTTTTACCGGCATCGAGATCGAAATGATTCTTCTTTTTTTCGATAGTGATTTTAAAAGGAGACGTTTCTTTTTCCCCCATTTTTGGATCGACCAGAGAATAGAATTTTACCGGTCCCTGATGATGTTCGGAGTCATCCGGTCGATCGATTTTCTTTTCAACGATCTCTTCTTTAGTGATCAGAATGGTATAAGAGCCCTCGGGAATGCCGTTGAATTTTCCGTAAGTGATCAAAGAAACGATACCCGCGGCATCGGTTGTCCCGGAGATCGGCCATTTATCGAGCGAAGAATCGTCAGGAATTGCCAAGACAGTCGCGTTTTCCAACGGTGAGTTTTCCTGTGTTATTGTCAAGGTACACGGAAAGAGGTTCGGCAGTCCATTAGGTTTTTTTTCGCCGCCGCATCCGACTGCCGCTGTTACTGCCGTCAATAAGAGAAAGATCTTACAGATCGAACAGATCGAAATTTGGAATCCGGTCGTCCGACCGATGTTTTTTATGCTGGTCAAAGTTTTATTAGTCATATGCTTTTTTGTCTTTATTAATTAATAGTCTTTGTATTCTAACGGAAGTTCTAACGAACCATCAAATAATTTTGTCTGAAGTAGGAATTGGACAAAATCAAAGCAGAGAAAGGAAATTACAGAGTTTTCGTTTCGCCGCCGTTGGTCGATCCGAGCGCGCCCCAAACACCGTAAATACTTTCTCCGGAAATAGGAGCGTTATGAATAACCGTAATGGATCCGCAATCAATCGTTTCCGGAATGAAACGAATGGCGCCGTCAAAGAAAGCCGTATTGACGCCGCCGGAATGAAAGCTGTTTGCCGTCATGAGTTGCCAACCGGAAGTGGAACCGTAAGGATAGCAGGAAGGAGAATTTGGGGGGAAAATGGTACTGAAGCCGCTCATGGCATACCGTCCGTCGCCCAATCGGGCTCCGCGGTAACTTTCGGTGCAAGATCCCGAGAGACGAGTGCGATCGGAAGAGTTTATTTTGTTCATGCAAAGAGTAAGAAAGTTGGAGCCGGTTCCGAGATTCATCGCAACGCCCCCTTTAACGCGGTTATCGTTAAAAGTATTGCTGGTAACCGTTTCACTTAATGCAATCGTATTGGAAGTTCCGTCGATAATGGCGGCCAGATCCTTCCAGCGAAACGAGGCGAATCCCCCCCGATCGGCGGCGGCGTCGAACACGCTCTTTTGGTCCGCATTGGATAAATAGTTGGGAGACCAGGCCGTTCTCATAAGGACATCGCCATGACATGTAATGTAACTGCAACGCAGACAGCCGTAATTCTGATCTCCGGTTGCCGAATCGGCATCGGATGGACAGCAGAAAGCCGGAATGGGGCTAATCGGATTAGGGACATCTTTTTCTTTGATAAAATCGCCCGGCCGGGTATTATAAGTCTTGCCCGCATTGTCCGCCTTGGTGATCTGATCAAGAATAGAGTCGTAAAGCTGCTGCTGTTCCATAAATGGGAAAAGAACGAATTGCGCGCCCCATTTACTGGAATAATTATCATCGCCCAAATTGTTCCATTTGGAGAAAATAACTTGTCCGGCGGGCAGACACTGATGCGCGTCGCTGTAATTATGGACCGCCAGTGCCATTTGCTTCAATTTATTTGTGCATTCCATTCGCCGCGCCGCTTCCCGCGCCGCCTGAACCGCCGGCAGCAGCAGTCCGATCAAAATACCGATAATCGCGATCACAACCAAAAGCTCAACCAGAGTAAATGCTTTTTTTTTCATTTTGTCCTCCTCAATATGCGATAAAAATACAAAACTCTTAATACCATCCAATAATAACATATATATTAAAAAAAGACAATAAAAAAAACGACGGGGAATCAAATTATTAGTCTTTTTCCTCTCTTGGGTTTCCGAAATCGGTTTCATTTTTTAAAGGGGAGGATTTTAATAAATGAAAAAAGATATAATTATATTTATCGACTGATTTTCTGCCGACAGTCTCCGCGATTTGATCTTTTTTCCGGTTTTGGAGAAAGAAAAAACATAACGTGCCGGTATTCATACCGACTCTGTCAGAATTTTTGTTCCAACGTTAAAAGAACGGCGGAGAAAATGGATAATTTTAAAAGAGATCTATATAAACTGCTTTTATTTAATTTTTCGTTGTTTTCACCGATTGATGGCGTGAATCGGCTGTTTCTTTTGGCGTTGTAACAGAAATTTCATCATGGATTCGATATAAAAGGATCCTTTCGGGAATTATTAAAAATTTATTTAATAATGCTTGAAAAGTCTTTTTCAGTATTATATACTTCATATTAAACCATATATATTCCGTATGGTCAGGATTTCCGCGAAAAACGTAATAGAGAATGAAGTTGAAGTATTATTGCCCACTCCCGATGATCGAATTTTAGACAAACAAAAAGGGCAGTTGCGACAATCGGCAGTCCGGAGAATACATACATTCAGTGCGTTAGTGCTAACCGGGATGCGACGCCCATGCGTTGCCCGTTGTTGCCGGTTAAAGGATTGAATGAATTAAAAATACTATTTTAATAAGGAACAGAAATTATGGCCAGATCTTTGAGTAAAGTTGCTCCGGACTGGTGGGATTACACCACCCTGGATCCGGAAATTCTTGCAGACGCTGCGAAACTGACGGAAAAGACGCTTTTCAAACTTTCCCGACCTGGTTTTACCGTTTGGTATCATGAAACAATAGAAGATTTTTATCTTGCGGAAGCGCTTGAATATATCGAAGCTTGGAAACAGGCAACGCCCGATAATCCGGTCGGACTATGTGGTCCGATCGGTCCGACGGAACAGCTTCCGCTGGTTGCTCGACTGGTCAACGCACTTGAACTCGATCTGAAAAACGCCCATTTCTGGGGAATGGACGAATGGGTCGAAAACAAGATCCCTGTTGGAATGGATCATCCTCTTTCGTTTGCTAAAGCGGACTTCGAACTTTGCTTCAACAGGATCAAACCGAAACTTCGAATGCCGCTTGAAAACATTCATTTTCCGTCCGGCGATCTGGCCGCTTACACCAAAACATACGATCAGATCCGATGCGCCTGTATGCAGGGAGGACAAGGGGATACCAAACATTGGGCCTTTAACGATCCTGTTCGACGCAAGGGTAAATATAAAGACGCGCCTCCGACACCGGAAGAATACCGCAAGCTTTCAGCCCGTGTTACCGAACTTCATCCGATTACGATTCTTCAAAACGCCCGGACAAGCGGCGGCGGTTACGTTGCCAATGTTCCGCAATACGCCGCGACGGTCGGACCGATCGAAACTTGGAAAAGCGATAAAGTCAGTATTTGGCAGGCCGGTATGCACGATAATCCGTTCGGTATGCGGCTCAGTGCCTGGATGATCTCTAAAAAAATTCCTGATTCTGCCGTTCCAATGTCACTCTTGGCCGATCATCCGAATGTTCATTTTCATTATTTCCGTCCCGCGATTAAAAAGGTCCAGGCGGAAATGCATTGATCTTCCGTTTATATCGCCTTCGGCAGCGCCAGCGCAGGGGCAAAGGCGCTGACCCTCTGCCAGCCGCGCAGAATTTTATTTTTGCAAGAGGAATATTCTGTTTTTGCGGAGGCGCCGGGGCGCAGAGGGTAACGTCAAGTCAAGGCCTGTTCAGATCTCTTTTTTACATGGTCTGCCCGTTTGTTAAAGTCAACCTTTTTTCTTTCCTCCTCTTGGCGCCTTTGCGGCCCAGCGAGAGGAATATTCTGTTTTTGCGAGAGAAATTTTTTTTAATCCCGCCAGTCCTCGCCTGCCAGCCAGCCGAAGGAGATCATGAACAGAAACAGAGCAACGGAATTTATCGCGGACAACAGAAATAACAGTAAAATGAATCCGAGCCAAAACGAGACAAGTTGCTGACAGGGAAGAAAATAAAACGAAAAGATCATCGCAATAATCAGTATTAATCGAAATACCGCGATAAACAAAATCAGACAGATCTTCAGACATTGCGCGGCGTCCGGCTTTTTGAAAAAGAATAACAGAAGCGCGATTCCATTGGCGAACAAGACGAACAAAATAAAAATTGGACTTCCAACGGCGGAACAAGCTGAAATAAAGATCAAAAAATAAAAAATCGTTATCGCGCAAATAAACAAACACACAAGAAGTTTTAAAAACGTTTTTATAATATCCATTCCGGCGTCTCCAAAACAACTTTTTTCGTTAGATTTAGAAAAATAAAACTTGTCTTATGAAGTTGTATTCTAATAGTGTATAACAAGTATTATACTGCTTTTGTATTAAAATTTCCATCATTTTTGCTGATGGACTGCGAGAATCGGCTGCTCTTTTGACGTTATAACGGAAAATTCATCATTGAATCGGTATATAAAAAGATCAAGGGTGTATTCCCGTTAAATAATAAAACACGGGCGGTCGGGTCAGAATGCCGATTCTTTTCGACTGAAAGATCCGGCTGATCTTCAGATCAATTTGGATCGGAGAAGACAGCCGGGATTAAACGGAAACGCGGTTAGAATTTATCGATATCGGCGAACCATTCGGGTCCGATTACCCGTCCGAGCAGGAAGAATTTATGATCGTTGAACCAAAGAACGCCTTTTCCGTCAACGATGGCGTAACTGGTATAAAAGGAATTGCCATTTTTTCGTTCGGCGAAAAGTTTTGGCGGCGCGAACCAAATTGGCTGTTCCGCGTTTGGCATGAATTTTCCGGCGATCAGAAACAAAGGACCGCGAGCCTGATATGCAGTTTTTTCTTTCGGATTGAAATCGAACGTATTGTGAATAAAACCGAAATAAAAACCGCTGGCCGCCTCGCATCCTTTCCAGTCATAAAGCGGAGCGGGCGAACGCGGATGCAGGTAGGGTTTGCCGCCATCGCGGTCGAGCAGCTTTTTCGGTGCTGACCAGGATTTTCCGCCGTCCCTGCTTTGCGTCCAGTAAGGATAGCCGCCGTCTGTTCTCATCATGACGAAAAGCCGTCCATCAGGGAGTTTGACCGGCGCGGCTTCCTCGCAGGCATTTTGGCCGGGAAACACACATTGCTCCGGAGAGAGGCAGAGCGCCTTTCCTTCCTTTTCATTGAAGTAAGTGATTTTGATCTTTTCGACCGGCGGGTCGTCATCGATATTTTCGAACTGCCAGAATTCGATCGAACATCCGTTTTTACCATGTCGAGAACATCCGACAAAGTATTTTCCGTTCTGTCCGATCCGAAGGGGCCGTTGCCAGTTGCACCAGGAAGGAGGAATTGTTGTATCGTCGGGATCTTTCCAGGTTCGCGGAAGTTTGACCATTTTCGGACTTGACCAGGTTTCGCCGTTGTCATCGGAAAACGCGCCGAACATCTGACCGCAATGAGGGCCCCGACTGGTCGTCTGCTGATTCCAAAGACAATAGATCCGTCCGGATTTACTCACCATCGGCTGCTGCCAACTGGCCAGAAGATGGGGGTTGCGGTAATTCGCTGATCCAGCTAAAACTTGCGGCGCGGTCCAGGTAAGCCCTTTGTCCAAACTCTTGGAAAAGGCAATATGCTGATCCCGATCCGCCTCTTTGGTCGCTTGCGTCCAAAAAGCCAAAAGCGTTCCGTCCTTCTTGGAAATAACCTGAAAGTGGTCATTGTAAGTATCACCCAACACCAACTTGTTCCGTTTGGGTACGAAAACAACATAATCGGGCTTGTTCACAAGCATGTCTGACGCGTAATGTTCGCTTCCTTTGATATTTTTGTAAGAGAGCGCGATTTTTTTCGCGTGTTCCGACTGGGCCCATAGGCCCGGCAGCGCAGTTAATAGCAGAAGGATCAGAAGCGCCGTTTTTACACAGGATCTGCTAAACAGAACAGATGGTCCGTTTTTAACAATCGCGTCTCTTTTTCTGACATGTTCGGTCTTTGAAGAAAAATCACCGCGTGTATTCAAACGGAGCTGACTTAAATTTTTCATAAATTGAAATCCTTTAATAAACAGAATGATTATAATTTAAGGAAAGATCTGCCGAAGCAATTATTATTTAATAATGACTCCTTTGACGAACGAACCGAAATGTAAATTCATCTCTTCCGCTTTTGTAATCGGACGGTCATTGATTCGCAGGTTTTCGATCACAATACCGTTAATATCATGAGTTTCATTGAGTCCGGCAAAGCGGGAATGCGGAATTCGTTTGCTGTAAACATTAATATTCCTGAAGAGAACATCAGATACGGTTCCCTGTTCTTTGTCTTGCGAATAATTGTTTCTGTTAATGCCGATAACCATCAGGGCGGGAAGGTGATTCTGTTTTGTTTGCAGATCGTATTTTTGATCAATCGCCCGCTGCATGACAGGAGGAAGACAATTATCATCGATTTCGACACGGATATTGACGAAACGAATGTTTTTGATCTCGGCCCGATCGCCATGCTGAATATCCAGCGCGATGGAATTCGTTCGGATAATATCGCAGTCTTCAAAGAGAATGTTCTCAATTTTGGGGGCACAAGTTTCCGCGCCGATTTCAATGGCCCTTCCCCAGTCACACCAAATCACATTTTTCCGAAAGATCAGATTCTGAACCGATTTGTCCCGCATGCCGGAGAGTCCTTTAACGACCAATGAATCGTCGAACGAGCGGACGAAACAATTTTCAACAGAAATGTTCCGGCTGTTGCAGACATCAATGCCGTCGGCGTTGTACCGCCATTGTCCGATTAAAAAAAGATTTTTAAGTTCGGCCTGATCGCAATCGAAAATATTAACCGTCCAGACATCGGAATCGCGCAGAACAAGTCCATCCGCGTAAATATTTTTACATTTAACGAATTTGAAAGCGCCCCCCCCTTTTCCGCGTTCGAAATTGCTTTGATCAAGAACGCCTCGTCCAAGTACCTTGATATTGGAAACCTCTTTTCCGTGAATACTGCCGTAAACAACCGCACCGGCATCAATATAAACGGTATCGCCGTCAGTCATTTCAATAATACCCGGCCGATGAACACCGGGTCCGAAATACCGGTAATGCGGGCCGTCTTTTTTCACCGGATCCGGTCTCATGGCCGAAGGAAAAAGATGGAGCGCATTATGATAACCGTCGATTTCAACGGTCAACGGACCGGGTCGATCAATTTTAAAACGGATCAGATTTTTTTCAAAATTGATTTCAGGAACGATCTTTCGGGAGTCAGGCCGAACAACGGCGGCCTTGAATTTCTTTTTAGCTTTGATCTGAACGTCAATTGAACCGTTCATATCCCAATAAGCGAAACCGGCAGTTTCCGTCTGATCAATCGGGCGCTGATATCCAGGCCAAACCTGATTGAACGGAAACGCGGAAACCCTGCATTGATAGACAGGAATTTCCTGATCGTTCACAAAGATTTGCCAGCAGTCGCAAACCGCTTCCCCCTCGGGAATTTTTTCAAAGGAGATCTCTCCCGCCCGCATAAAAGAAGCAAGAAATAAAAACAGAGTCAGCATTAAAATTTTAATTTTCATGATTGTCTTTCGTTGAACAAAATTTAATTTGAGTCCGAGCCCTTGTCCTCAAAGTCAAAACGAAATCCCGAATTGATCGATACGTATTCAAGATCTGATTATTTTGTCTGTTTCGAACAAGTTTACCAAGCAAAACAAAGCAGTCAGAAAGGACATTGCGGGTAACAGTAATATTAATTAATCTTAAACTTTTTTAATTATATAATATTTGATTTTATGATAAAAGAACCCTTGTTCAAATAAAATTGAGAATCCATATTGGGGAATAACAAGTTTGCGGATAATAAAGAGTCCCGAATAAAATATAATTTATACTGCTTTTATTTTAAATTTTCCGTTATCACCGCCGATTGACTGCGTGAATCGGCAGGTCCTTTGACGTTATAACGGAAAATTCATGATCGAATCGGTGTAATCAATCTGAAATATGTTCAAAAAGAGACTTGAAAATATGACAAAAGCCGGTAAAATTGTTTCATAAAATGGAGTTTTTTCGTTTTATGAGCTATTTTATACTGTCAATCTTGCCGGACAGTGTTGCCGATTGCGTTCACGAAGAACAAGTCCGCGCGTTTGGGGGCTTGCCGATCCGTATTGTCGGCTGGCGACATTTTGAGCGAATTAATGAAAAACAAGAGTAAACAGTATAATAATTTTGTCCGGTTCCGCAAAGTATTCGCAATAAAATATATATTGGGTATGTTTTTCGCGATTAAACCTTTCGCAATAATACAGTTTTGACAACCGGTTATTTTCGTTTTATCATCCCTGATTACCGAAAGTTATTAATGTCGTTAATTAATACAGCGGCTTTAACGCTGCTTCGTCCGCTTTTGCGGATCTTTACAAGATTGTTTTACAGTAAAAAAAATATTGGAACGGATCATGTTCCCGTCACCGGCGGATCGATTCTTATTGCCAATCGGACCAGTTCGCTTGATGAGATCTTCATTGTAACGGCACTCAAACGAAGTGTTCTGTTTTACAATCCGGAAAAGAAACGTTTGCGTCGATTTCTCAATGGTGGTCGTGTGCTTGAGACGACGGAAGAAGTTCGCTCGGCACTGAAAGAAGGTAAACTTGTTTGCGTCTTTCCGGAAAAGCATCGAACGCGAACAGGTCAGCTCGGAACGTTTCGCGATGATTTTCTAAAGTTTGTATCGAAGGATGATTTGGTTCCGGTTCTTCCGGTTTTTATTGGGGGGACTCTCGGGAGCTACTGGTCGCTTTCCGATCGTCGCAATCGTTTTATGCGATTTGCCCCTCTTCCGGAACGACCGTTCACCGCATTTGGCGAGCCGCTGCAATTTTCGGCCGACAATCCGCTCACTGTTCAACGGGTACTTTACGTGTTGGAAGAACTCGGCGTCGATTCGCTTGACAAGATCGATCGTCGACTTGCTGTTCCGCAGCTGACGCTTCTTAAAAACTGTCGGCAAAAAGGCCGGAAACTTCTTTTAGCCGATTCGCTGGGGAGTAAAATGAGCGGATACGCGTTTTTGATCCGCGCGCTGATCGCCCGTCGTCTTCTTAAACGGGAACTTTTGAAGACGGAGGAGAAGAACGTCGGTCTGTTCATGCCGATGTCGGTCGGAGGCTGTCTTGTCAATGCCGCGCTGGCGCTTGATCGCCGGGTCAGTGTTAATTTGAACAATACGTTTGGGGCCGAGATCCTTAATTACTGTATTAAGGAAGCGGGGATCAAACAGATCCTCACCAGCCGAAAAATGCTTGAGAAATTTCCTGATCTGAAACTGGCGGCTCCTTTCGTCTGTTTGGAAGATCTTTTCGGAAGGATTAAACTTTGCGATAAACTCATTGGCCTGTTCGATGGTGTTGTTTTGCCTCGATTTTTACTGAAATGGAAACTTGGACTTTCGAAGCTTGCTGATACCGATCCTCTTTCGATTATTTTTACTTCCGGTTCAACCGGAAAACCGAAAGGCGTCATTCTCACGCACCGGAATATGGCTTACGTTGCCCGAGGTTTTTTTGAAACGATTCGAATCAGGACGAACGATGTTATGCTCGGAGTTCTTCCATTTTTTCATGCGTTCGGTTACGCGGGAAATTTCTGGATGGTCTTTTTGAGCGGGTGTACCGGCATACTGCATTTCAATCCGCTGGAGGCCAAGATCGTCGGGCAAATGGCCAAAAAATTTCGATGCACTTTTATTCCGATAA
This sequence comes from uncultured Planctomycetaceae bacterium, assembly GCA_964652875.1. Classification (GTDB taxonomy): domain Bacteria; phylum Planctomycetota; class Planctomycetia; order Pirellulales; family Thermoguttaceae; genus JAUNBG01. The sequence goes on along the minus strand of CAZZEF010000034.1, from coordinate 13,832 downwards.
CACCAACGTTTCTTCGTCTCTATTTGAAGCGATGTTCCGCGGATGACTTTCCCGAAATGAAGACGGTTCTTTGCGGAGCGGAAAAACTTCCCGCCACTCTGATCGAAAATTGGGAAAATGTTTATCAGGGCCGACCGACCGAAGGTTACGGAGCGACGGAACTGTCGCCCTGTCCGATGGTCAATATTCCCGAGATCCGTTTTCCGTTCGTCAACGCGGAAGAAGAACGGAATTTTAAAGCGCTTCCGTTGTCCGCCGATCAAAGCATCGGCACAATGAATGGTCAGATCTATCGGAAGGACGGATCGGTCGGTCGTCCCTTTGCCGGAACAGCGGTCAAAATTGTCGATCCTGAAACCGGCAGGGATCTTCCCGCAGGGGAAATCGGAATGCTGACCGTTAAAGGTCCGTTCGTTATGGGGGGATATTACGGACATGACGAATTAACCGCTGAAGCGATTCAAAACGGCTGGTACCGGACCGGCGACATGGCCAAACGTGATTCCGACGGTTTCGTCTGGATCACCGGACGACAGAACAGGATCTCGAAAATCGGCGGCGAAATGGTACCGCATGTCCTTATTGAAGAAGTGATCGACAAGATCATTTCCGATCATCTTTCCGTTGGCGAAAGCGATAAAGGATCGGATCTTTACTGCGCCGTTTCCGCTGTTCCCGACGAAAAGAAAGGAGAACGAATCATCGTTCTTCTCCGACGCGGGATCATTGATCCGGAAACGATTATCAGGATCATGCGGGAACAAGGGATCCCGAATCTTTGGATCCCCGATCGCGGCGCTTTTCTTAATGTCGAGGCTATTCCGATCCTGGGAACCGGCAAACTTGATCTGGCCGCCGTTAAACACGCGGTTGAAACGCTAAACGAACACTCATGATCCCGAACGGATTGAGCAACCGGATATCTGGTCAATGTAACTGACGAAAACAGTTTTGAATTATTAAGATCCCCTGTTGTTGGCAGCTGTCAGACACAGGGGATTCCCGGGTCCGGTAATGAAAAACGCGTTGAGTGAGCTGACGTACTTTTTAATAAATCTGTTTGATTTCTGGCGGGGATGTTTTTTCATGCCATCGTTATTTTATATTCTTTTCTTTGTCTGTAAACAATACCGATTCCATCATGAATTTTTCGTTATAACGTCAAAAGAACCGCCGATTCACGCAGTCAATCGGCGGTGATGACGGAAAATTAAAAATAACAGTATATAAACAACTTTTCTGAAGATCATAAAAAAATTTGTTCTCTTGAAAAATCTTGTTAATTTTGAAAAATCTAATATAATAATAACTGGAGAAAAAACATCTGTAAGAAAAAGACGTAAAGAAATTTTGTACAGAAAATATTAATTAGGCTAAGGAATGTAAAATGGAAAAAAAAGCGTTTACCTTGGTTGAACTGCTGGTCGTTATTGCGATCATTGGTATTTTGATCGGACTTCTTTTACCGGCGGTTCAGGCGGCGCGGGAAGCGGCCCGGCGCATGCAATGCACGAATAATTTAAAGCAGCTCGGTTTGGCGGTTCAAAATTATCAGGATGTTTATAATTGTTTGCCTGCCGCCCGATCTCAATATCCCTGCGAGATCTATTATAACGATGCATGGGGAACAACGTTTAGCATTCTTCCTTATGCCGAACAGCAGTCGACTTACGATGCCGTTCTTCAAAAGATTAAAAGTGTCGATGCCGGCACTGGCTGCTGGCCAGCTTACTGTTATACAATGGAAGTCATACCGACCTTCTGCTGTCCATCGGATCCGCAGTCGACGCAAAAAGAGACCGACCGTGTTCGCTGCAGTTATGTTACCTGCCGGGGCGATACGTTTAAATTAATGGAATACGCGACCTGGCTCAGTACCGCGGGGAACGAAACGACCCTGAATATTTTCGAACGGGCTTGCGAACGGGCCGGTTTTGCTCCGTTCCGATGGAAAGGACTGGAAGCGATTATCGACGGAACTTCGAACACAATTGCCTGGAGCGAAACCGTAACGGCGGGAGGGAATGAAGATCCTCGTATTAAGGCGGGCGTTGTTACAGGGTTCTCCAATGACAATAATTTTTTGACAAAATGCTTTAATTCCCGTAAAACGACTGATCCGAACTTGATCGGCGGAACGGTTGCCATTTCTCATCGGGGCGCTCGAATGGCGGATGGACGGTATATGATCGCCGGATTCAGTACGATCTTTCCTCCGAACGCGCCTTCCTGCCAACATACGGACGCGATGGAAATGCGAATGCTTCGAACTGCTTCCAGTGAACACTCTGGCGGCGTTAATACCGGTTATTTCGACGGATCCGTTAAATTTATCAGTGAAACGGTCAACTGCGGATCTTATACAACACCGCATCCGTTGCCCAATGTTGGACAAAGTATTTACGGTGTTTGGGGGGCTCTCGGAAGTATTAACGGAGGCGAAACACAAACTCCGTAATGTTTTTTCCGGCGAGCGAATGGAGACCGGGCGGAATATTTTTAACCCGGTTCTGTTAATGTTTTGATGTGAGATCATTCTTATTTATGATTTTCCGGTAATGATCTTATACTGGCCTTCTTATAAATCTTCCAAACATCCCGTTAATTGATTTTGGGAATTGACTGATCTTTTGACTTTGGAATGGAAAATTCATAATGGAACCGGTATATCCACTGTTTCAGGGAAATCATTTTTGATCTTATTCGTTATGCTTTTGTTGACGAGTTCTGGTTCGAAATCAGCCGGTAAAGAAAACGGATATTTAAAAAAGACGATAGTAATAAATCAAAGGATGATAATAAGGACGATAATAAAGAGGACTTTTTCAATGAAATTAAAGACAATGAACGTGTTGTTGGTTTTATCGGCGATCATTATTTTCGGACTGACAAGCGGCTGCGGACGTGACCGGCGGCCCGACGGAATGCCCGATATTTATCCCTGTTCCGTTTATGTGACGCAGGAGAATCAGCCTCTGGAGAATGCCGATGTCATTTTAATTTCGGACGATCCAGGCATGAACAGTTGGTCTATTGCCGGAAAAACAGATGCCGCAGGAAAAGCGATGCTGAAAACACATGGAAAATTTAATGGAGCGCCCGTCGGCAGTTACACTGTTTTGATCTCTAAAGATGAACTCGTGCCCGAAGGAGAAGCCAAAATCGTCGGCGGTGAAAAAATGACGCCGCCCATGACACTTTATTCTCTTGTCGATCAAAAATACAACGCAAAAGAGACCTCTCCTTTAAAAATGACGGTTGAAAGTAAAAAAACAGAGCAAACCTTTGAGGTCGGAAAAAAAATCAAGAAGAAAGTCGGTAAAGATTCACAGCTAAAGATCTGAATCAATTTTCGATCGACCGATGACGACAAGATGGTCTGCCGCCGATAATAAAACGGGCGAATTGGAGTTGATCCGAGCTGAATTTGCCCGTATCGGTTACACTGATCGAGAATGTCTTCTCTCATGCAGTGCTTTCTGTCTCGGAGGTACAGAATTTATCAATATTTTCTGTCTCGGAGGTACAGAATTTATCCGTGTCGATTACACACTGGCCGAAGATGTCTCTTGTCGACGTCTCTTATCGACCATTATTTCTATTGAATCCGGTTCTTGTCACAAAATCGCGCTTGGACTCTGGCCAAAACCTGTTATTTGAATGCAGCCATTAACGGCTATTCTTCATGGGGCCGAATTGTCAACCCGTAAATCGGGAATATCAGTCCCCGGTAACAAAATCGATAACGGTCTCTTCTTGCTGTTCTCCGCTAATCAGATTACTTCGAAAATTACCGAAAAGGAGACTGCGCAGCGGGTGTCCTTGCAGATCTTCGTTAATCGGATTATTCTTTAATGACGCTCCGAATTATAATGGCAGACGAAATTGTAAAACGTCAGACCCTGTTGCGGGGAAATATCCACCGCTCGCGAATCGGGTTATTGCGGCGCTTTTTATGCGTCGATTAAAGTTGACGTGTAAGTATTGAGCTGTTCTTCAAAAATACAAACTTCTCAAATTTCCCGGTATAAAATACAAGAGATCAAAAAATCAAGATAATACGATTCTTCCCCCTCCTCAGCGTTAGGGTATAAAAATACAAGAGATCAAAAAACCAAGATA
>CAZZEF010000034.1:0-9610 GCA_964652875.1 uncultured Planctomycetaceae bacterium | reverse complement strand
ATACGATTCTTCCCTCTCCCCAGCGTTAGAGTATAAAAATACAAGAGATCAAAAAACCAAGATAATACGATTCTTCCCTCTCCCCAGCGTTAGAGTATAAAAATACAAGAGATCAAAAATCAACCGGCATTTACGATCAAGATCCCCCCGCAGAAAAATATTATTGTTTTTCGATAATTTATAGTACCTTTATTTTAAATTTTCCGTCATCTCCGCCGATTGACTTCGTGAATCGGCTGCTCTTTTGAAGTTATAACGGAAAATTTATTATGAAATCGGTCTATAACATTATGTTAGTAAACAAGTTAAGAAATAATAATATTTTCTGATCAAAAAATAATCTCTTTTAAATTAAAACGTAACAATTCTCTCATTCGACCGGGTTATATTTTCTGTCATAACGATTACGCTTTCCATTTTCCAGTTCTAATTTCTGAAGAACAGCCGAGCGGCAAACTTGATCGGCGAAGTAAATGGAAAGTTAAAACGCGGACAGAATAAATAATTCAACGATTCTTTTGTAAAAAAGAATCATCACCATCCAACAGGAGAAAAACGAATGAGTTCAGTTCATGCGACAGAAAGATTGTTCTTTGCCGAAGAAGATCTGGATCGGCGGAATCGCTCGGAGTGCGGACAAAAGAAACGGCCTTGCGGTCATAAGATGAATGACGTTTGCCTAAACCGAAAAAAGATTTTTATATGGCAGCCGCAACAACTTTTCCGTCTTGTTTCCCGATTATTTTCGGGAACAGAAAATTATTCTGACAGCGAAACGGCAAGGTCCGTAAAGAAACAGTATGCAGGAAAAGGATTCACGCTGGTCGAACTGCTGGTTGTTATTGCGATTATAGGCATTTTGATCAGTTTGCTTTTACCGGCGGTCCAGGCGGCGCGGGAAGCGGCCCGGCGAATGCAGTGCAAAAACAATCTCAAACAAATGGGACTTGCCGTTCACAACTATCATGACGTTTACAACGCGTTGCCTGCCGGTTGGAACAATATTGGCTTTCTTTGGTCGGGAGCGCTCCTGCCCTATCTTGAACAGCAGCCTCTTTTCAGTTCACTTGTTTTTCATGAAAACAATGGCAGTAAAACATCGCCGCCGAATAATGGCAATTGGGACACCACTTACAAAAAGGTGGATGACAACACGCGGGAGTCGGATCTTGATCGAAATACAGTCGCGTGCGGAACTCTTGTTTCTGTTTATGTCTGCCCAACATTTCCGCTTGACCGACAACGTTTGAACCAAAGCATTCCGCATCGTACTCAATCGTCGTACCTTGCCAGTTCGGGAACTCTTGCGGCGGTCGATACGGACTCTCAATTATCGCAAGCCGGACTTGTACTCACCGCAGGTGTTACGCTCAGCCATTGGCAGCCGAATCAGAATGGCGTCTTTTATGGCAACAGTCAAACCCGTTTCGAATCCGTTCTCGACGGACTTACCAATACGATCTTTATTGGTGAGGTACCAACCGACTCAACAGCAGTAAAAGACGGAAACGCGAATGATCACTGGATCATTGGATCACCGCAAGCCGATCCTTTCAACGGAAATGTCTCCAAGGCGTCGACCAGCGGTTCCGAATTCTCTGAAGCGGTTGGATCCGCTTATACTCCGCTAAATGCGTTTTTCCGATTTCCTGAAACTCACGGAACCCTTCTCCAATTGGCTTTCGGAAGCTATCATCCGGGAGGAGCGCATTTTCTTTACGGAGATGGTTCTGTCAGCTATTTATCGGACCAGACCGATAATGAAGTGTATAAAGGCCTGTTCACACGAATGGGCGGGGAAACAGAGGGAATTCATTGATCTGTCCAACACTGTTTGCGGAAATTTCAATGATGCCGGTTCCATTTGGTTTTTTCCGAAACGAAACTATCCCGATCCCATCTTGAATTTTCCGCTATAATGTCAAAAGAACAGGCCGATTCACGCAGTCAATCGGCGAAAATGACGGAAAATTTAAAATAAAAGTGGTATAAAAACACTCCCGATTGATGAAAATAATCGGGAGTGAGGACGGGAAATTTAAAATGCCGACGGTATGCAAAGTGTCAAAACCAATTAAAGTTTTATCAAGATTCCGGTTTCATTATGATGATTTTTTCGTTCCAATGTCAAAAAGAAAATTCGAATAGTAAAATCAAACGACAGAAATTGCGGGAATTTTAAAAAGTCGACAATAAAGGAATATTTTATGAAAACGAAAACAAAATACGGAAAAGATAATCGTGATCTTTGTGAATATGCGGTGAAACGAATCGTCATTTCTGGTATTGTCTTGTTTGTCGCGGTTTTAACAGCAACAACGGGATGTTCCTCTAAAAAGGTTCAATACGGAGATATTGATCTCATAAAGGTGTCGGGAACTGTTCTTTTGGACAAAAAGCCTCTGCCTGACGCGCAGATCCTTTTTTATGATGTTAAGAAGTGCTACTCTTACGGAGTTACCAACGCGGAAGGAAAATACTCGCTGAAGTTCAATTCGAAAATAGACGGAACGTGTCCGGGACAGAAAAAAGTCGAGATCTGGACGACAAGAAGTGGCGCCGATTTTGATCTGCTGATGACAAAATCCTATCCTGTCAAAGAAATCGTACCGATAAAATATAATCGAAAAACAACTTTGACCGCCAATGTTTCCGAGTCTGAAAACTTCTTCGTCTTTGAATTGGACAGTAATGGAATCAAGACGGTTTTTGTCGATCCGGAACGTCAAACGGACTGACGTTTTTTCATCAAGCCGAATAAACATCAGGTTCATCAAACGGAGTTATCCCGATTTCATTATGTATTTTCCGTTATAACGTCAAAAGAACAGCCGATTAACGCAGTCAAATGGCGGAAATGACGGAAAATTAAAAAAAAACAGTAAAAATTACGTTTTCAAGTTGAAATGACACCGCGAATAATAGTCGACAAAGAAATTGTTTATTATCAGGTTTCGTTCTGAAATCAGAACAAGATCATGATTTCGGAATCGCCAAAGAATTTTGCAGTTTGATTTGTCGGGCCTTACTCCGCACTTCCCGAATCAGGAAGAAGAAGGTAACGCCGCAGGTCAGCGCGTCGCTGAGAGAAAAGGCGAACCAGATCCCGGAAAGGCCCGATCCATGAAAAAGTTTTTCGAAGAGGATCGGCATCAAGACCAAAGCGGGCAAAAGAACGATCAACTGACGCATCAAGGTAAGAATGAGCGAAAGTTTTGGGCGTCCATGCGCCTGAAAATACCCGCTGACAACGATATTGATACCGACAAGCGGAATGACCAGAAAGACAATACGCATTGCGTAAGTTCCGATTTTCAGGAATTGTTCGTATCCGGGCGACTGTTTTGGAATGAACGGAATCAGAAGCCAGTCGGGTTTGAGCATGACCAAAAGCCAGAAAACAGATCCAAACAGAACGGTAACGGTCAAGGCCAGACGCAAGGAATGAAGGACCCGGTGCGGACGTTCGGCACCGACGTTATAACCGACGATCGGCTGAAGCCCCTGACTGAGTCCTAAAAACGGCATGACCATCAGAGCGTTGACCGCCATAACCGCCCCGAACAGTCCGATGGCCAGATCGCCCCCTCCGATTCCGGACATTTCAGCAGTCTTTTCATAAAGAGATCCATAATAGCCAAACAGATAATTTTGGACATATTGAATAATCGCGTTCGAAAACTGCATCGTGAGCGGAACCAGTCCGAACAGAGCGATAGTCTTCATTAATCCGAAGTTCGGACGAAAATACTTCCAGCGCCAGCGCAACACAGTCCGTCCCGACAGATAGAGCCAGCAAACCCAAACGGCGGAAATGGTTAGGGCGATGAGATTGGCCGCGCCCGCTCCCCAAATACCTGTTTCGAGATGAAACAGAAAAAACCAGTCAAAAAACATATTGGCCAGCGCCGCGATGATCATTGAAAACATAGCGACATTCGGCCGTCCTTCCGCGCGAATGAAATTATTGACTCCGTAGGAGATCATTTGAAGAGGCATGCCCCAAATAATAATTGAAAGATAAGGTTTCGCGTAAAGCAGAACTTCGTCCGATGCGCCGAATATTCGCAGCAGCCATTCAAGATAAAACGGACTGAAAACGACAAAAGGAACAGAAAGAAGAAAAAACATCAAAAGAGCCTGACCGAGGATCCGCTCCGCGCGATCAATGTTTTTTTCACCCAGCTGAATCGAAAGAAGGGTCGAAGCTCCCGTTCCGACCATCATGGCCAGCGCCAGCATCAGGATCATCGCCGGAAACGAAACCGTTAACGCGGTAATTCCGATCATGCCGAATTTTTGACCGACAAAGATTCGGGCGACGAAATTATAAGTCGCGCTGATAAATGCCGCCGCGATAGCCGGTGCGGAAAATTTCAAAAGAAGATGTCCGATCGGCCGCGTTTCCAAAAAATCAGTATTTCGTTTAGCTTCCATCGTTTCGAAGTCATCCCGGTTTTGCGTTGAACGGCATGATCTTCGAAAAAAAGGAAAGGTCACGCGTCGGTTGATTTACCGCTGTATTGATCGAATCCTGTCAGATCTGCCGGATCCTGTTTTTTCACCGGATCCGGTTTTATGTTTGGATCCCGTTTCGTTGACCGGATCCGTGTCAACCGTTTGGATCCTTTTTAATTAATCGGCAACCCCATTATATTCATTAGGAGTTTAATGTCTTCCCAAGTCTGTTTTTTTGCGGGAGGATTGCGGAGCAGATAGGAGGGATGGTAAGTGCAAACGACCTTGATTCCGTTCCAGTCATGAACTTTTCCGCGCAGTTTACCGATAGTCAGATCAGTTTCGAGCAAATTAAGAGCGGCCGTTGATCCGAGACAACAGATGTATTTTGGAGCAATAGCCTGCAAGGTGGCCAGCAGAAATCGGCGGCAGTTGGCGGCTTCGGTTGGGAGAGGCGTTCTGTTTGCGGGGGGACGACATCGGACGATATTGCAAATATAAACGTCTTCCCGACGAAGTTTCATTCCGTTAACGATAATATCGGTCAAAAGACGTCCGCTTCGTCCGACGAAAGGAAGTCCCTGTTTATCTTCGTCGGCGCCCGGTCCTTCTCCAATGAAAACTAGTTCCGAGTCAGGATTTCCGCTGCCGAAGACGGTTTGCGTCCGGTATTCGGCCAATTCCCGGCAGAGAGTGCATTGCGAAACGGATTTCGCCAATTCCGCTAAAATTTTGGATTTGTCCAAATTACCGGTAAATTCGGTATTGACCGTTTGCTTCGCGCGGGAAGAATTCGTCATTTCGGTCTTCTCTTTCATTTCGGCGCCGTTATTGATCCTGATCGGAATGTCGGCCGACTGTCTGTTTTGAAATGCTGTTTCATTTGGACCGGTTTTGAGCGGAACGGGTCCCGAAGTCCGATCAGAAGTATTTCGCTGAATCGGTTCGTATTCGTCTCGCGGCAACTGTCCGGAAATGTTGGGGAGATCCTGATTAAAAGGGACAGTCGGGGTTTTAACGGATTGAACAGGGAATGGCCCGGTTGGAGGGACGGCCGCGGATCGGGAGGCCGCCGGATCTTTTTCGTGATCCGGTTTCGGTAATGTATGCCGGTCAGACGAAAACTCTCGAACCAATGCTTCCTGTTCGTCGGAATTCAACGCGAACAGATCCGAAACACCGGCCCGTTTGAGATCGGACAGACAGGATGTCAGAACATCGCCGAAAGTTATTTTATTTCCGCTCACGAAAAAAGCCTTTTGTGTTTTAATGAATAAAAATGTAAAAACGGTCCAAATCAGGATGGCAACGAACTTTAATATAATGTATAATACCGCAAATTGTGAAAAAAACAAGAGCTGAAATTTTGAAGAGCGCAACAGGAGAAATAAAGTGAAGGAAAACATTCCGAAAAGTTTTATTATAATACCGGCCCGGCTGGCCTCGACCCGGCTTCCGAACAAGCTTCTGCTTAATGAAACCGGTAAACCGCTTCTTCAATACGCATATGAAGCAGCGTGTCAGTCGAAACATGCCTCCGGTGTTTTGGTTGCTTGCGACCATCAGCGTATTTTTGACACGGTAACAGGGTTCGGCGGCAAGCCGATTCTGACCGATCCCGCCGCTCCGAGCGGAACCGACCGAATCGCGGAAGCGGCCGCCACTCTGACCGATACCGAACTGATTGTCAATGTTCAAGGCGATGAACCGAATCTTGATCCCGCGTCGATCGATCAACTGATCGAACTGTTGGCCGCGCATCCGGAAGCGGATATGGCAACCCTCTGCACTCCGATCCGACGCAAAGAAGATCTTTTCGATCCCTCTTGGGTCAAAGTCGTCTTTGATAAATTCGGACGGGCTCTTTATTTCAGTCGAAGTGTAATTCCGTATCCGCGAACCTGGTCTGACGATCTCCTGACTGCCGATCCTCCCTTGTTTTATCTCCATCTTGGAATTTACGCGTACCGCCGCGAGTTCCTTCTGTCGATCCCCAAAATGCCCCGCGCGAATATTGAAAAAACAGAAAGTCTGGAACAGCTTAGAGTTATGAATGAAGGTCATACGATCGTCGTTGGTACCGTTCAGGAAAAATCGTTTGGTATTGATACTCCTGAAGATTATCAGCGTTTTGTCGAACTAATGAAAAATAATTGTTGATCTGTCCGAAAAACGTTTTCGAGGCCGTTTGGACGATCTCGGTATCGGTTCGCTTTGAAAATGACCGCCATTGATCAGCAGAATGATTGTTATTCTGCAAGCTTTTAAATTTTCATCCATTCCGTCGATTCGCGTTGTTAATCGACGGCTTTTTTAATGTTGGATCGAAAGATCTTTAACAGAATCGGCAATAATGGTTCAAAACAGGCGCCAATAATTTTTATTGTGTCTAAAAATCGGAACAACAGTTAAAACAATAATTGATAATTGTTGATTGAAACAGTATTATTATACTGTATTTATTTTGAATTTTCCGTCATTTTCGCCGATTGACTATGTGAATCGGCTGCTCTTTTGACGTAATAACGGAAATTTCATTATGGGATCGGTATAACAAGTTTTGACCGTAAACAAATTTAACGGATGGACAATATGAACAAACCGAATCGCCAAAAAACGACGTCATCAGCGATAGGGAAGAAGCGAACGTTGGTACTCGGCATAACGGGCGGAATCGGGAGCGGAAAGAGTGCCGTTTCGGCCGCGTTTGCCCGACAGGGCGCCGTTGTTTTGGACGCGGACCGAATCGGACACGAGGCACTTCTTTCCGAACCGGTTCGCAAGGCGCTTGTTTCGCGCTGGGGGAAAGAAATTTTGTCGGACGACAAGACGATTGATCGAAAAAAGATTGCCCGAATCGTTTTTGGGGAAACCGACCAGTCGAAAGAAGATCTGGCCGTTTTGAATTCGATCGTTCATCCGACGATCCGCCGACGAATGGAACGGGAGATCCGTTTACTGAAACGGACAGGGATTCAGTTGGTGATCCTTGACGCGCCTCTTCTTTTGGAGACGGGCTGGTCTGATCTTTGCGACCTGCTTGTTTTTGTCCGGGTCAATCAGAAAAATCGCCTGAAACGGGTAAAAAAGAGAGGCTGGACCCGAAAAGAGTTCCTGTTAAGAGAAAAAAATCAAATTTCCCCCCAAGAAAAACGAAAAATTGCCGACTATGTTCTTGACAATAATGAAGGATATGAAAAAATGGAAGAACAGGTTGATTCCTTAGTCAGGAATTTATCGGCCGAAACATGACATTTCGGCGCGGAGTTTTTTGAACAGTTATTCCGGTCCGGCTTGAGTAATTCATTGTTCCGTTTTGAACAGAGTTCGGGTTGTAAACCGTCAGGCGTAACATTCAGAAAATTTCAAATTGTCGACAGTATAAATATATCCCGCCTTTCGCCTTTCACCTTTTATTTTATACTCATCCGATTCAGGTTGTTTCGAATTCCGCCGGGCAGACGATCGGCGTTATTGGGAACCGGACAGAAAAACCGATCGGATTCGTATGGATCCCCTCTTCAACGTCCCGCAGTTCACATAAGATCGCGCATGAAACAGGGAAAATTCCGGTGACGGGCCAGACCTCTTATCGATCAACAGATCAGGAACAGGAGTAAAAATGCGATCGGAGAATACCCCCCCCAATCGAAAAAGTCAATCTTTTGCAGAAGGTCTTTTTGATGAAGAAAGCAAAGCATCATCCAGTGACAATCGGGAAAACAAAACCTCTTCCCGCGCAGAATCCTCCGATGGTTTGGAAAAAGCCGATGCTGAAAACACAAGTTCCGAGAACTCTTCTCCGAAACAGGACAAGATAGAGGAAGATTATCAATCCCGCCGTCGGGGAAACAGTATTTGGGGCGGACAACGGGAAAAGTTTTATGAGAATTACCGTCGGGAACGGGATCCGCAGTCATATGAATCCGAAACGGATCGGGATTCGGATCAAAATACCGATCAGGACAAAGAAGAAGGCGGACAGGAAACCGGACAAGGAGAAGAGGGTTATTATCCCCGCCGTCGTTATACCCGTCGGACCGGTTGGCGAAATGATAATCAGGAAGGATCGGAAACAGGCGATTCGTCCGCGCCGGAAGGATATGTTCCTCGTCAGTCGAACTGGCGTCAGGGAAATTACCGGAATAACGACCGGCCATATCGGTCTTATGACCGCGGACCGGGTCAGTATGAACAGAATCAGGATTCGGAAAATAAAGACGGAGCCGAACGTCCGGATTCGCAGCGCTTTGATCGAAACCGGTCTGATCGTTACGAAAACCGTCGTCCGTATCGTCCGAACGGTTATCAAGGGCGTCCCGGTTACAATCAGGACCGGCCCGGCTATAATCAGGATCGTCCCGGTTACAATCAGGATCGTCCGGGCTATAATCAAGATCGTCCCGGTTACAATCAGGACCGTCCGGGCTATCAGAATCGTCCGGGTTATAATCAGGACCGGCAAGGATACAATCAGGATCGTCCCGGTTATCAGAACCGCGGTTATCAAGGGCGTCCCGGTTATCAGAACCGTTATAATTCCGGTTACAATCAGGATCGTCCCGGCTATCAGAACCGCGGCTATCAAAACAGACCCGGTTATAATCAAGGTTATAATCAGGACAGGCCCGGTTATAATCAGAATACAGGTTTTAATCAACAGAACGCGAGTCAAAACCCGCCCGCGAATTCGGAAATTCCGCAAACGACTGGTGAAAATGATCAGAAGCCGGAAAATACCGAACGACCTGCTTATCAGCAGGAACGTCCTTATCGCGAGTATCTTGAGCCAACGCTCGGGGCACGCGGACGACATGGCGAACCGATCTCGCTGGCGGAAGAATTGGCTCTCGAACGGTATCAGCCTCCCGCAGAAAAAGAGCCTGAATCCGATTCGTCCGACAATAAAGAAAAACAGTCGCTTATCGCGGAACTTCAAAATCTTTCAATGCTGGAACTCGTTCAGGAAGCGCGAAAAGACGATGTCGAAACAATTGACGGCGAGACAAGACATGATCTTGTTTTTCGGATCTTAAAGGAAAGAATTCGTAAGAACGGTCTTATGTTCGGTGAAGGAACATTGGAGATCCTTCCTGATGAATTCGGATTTTTAAGAAGTCCGGATTTCAATTATATTTCTTGTCCCGACGAT
>CAZZEF010000033.1:8928-30577 GCA_964652875.1 uncultured Planctomycetaceae bacterium | reverse complement strand
TCATCAAGCAGCAGCCATTCGAGTTTATTTTCCGAATTGATCCGATCCCGATTTATTTCGCCGTCCAAAATTCTTGACGGAGTATATTCACTGATCACGAAACGAGGCGAGCGCGTTTCCCGATCAATTGCTATATCAAGAAGAAGTCCGTATCTTCCGTAAAGAACCTGATGATAATTGAGCCTGCTTTTGAGCCCCTTGAAACCGTCTTTGTAATGATTTCCGAAAACATCAAGTTCCCGGACTTCTTTGGGAGACTCGTCGTTGCTTTCGATTCCGAAACGAAGTTTGGCCGGCCGCCGCTGCATGAGTCCGACCATATCATCAATCACCGGACGAAAAATATTTTCATAAATAGCGTATTTTTTACGAAAGTCGTATCGTGTCGGACCATCGGTACCGTTTTCTTCGATGTCCCGTTTTTCGCGTAATGATATTGGCAAATACTTTTGCGCATTCAATCCATTTTTAACGGCTGTTGTTCCGAGATAACAATCGTGAACAAGGTTCCAAAGCGGATAAAGCCGCTGATAATCATGATGTTTTAACATTACATTCTCCTCTTGGGGCAATTTTATACTGCTTTTATTTTAAATTTTCCGTCATTTCCGCCGATTGACTGCGTGAATCGGCTGTTCTTTTGACGTTATAGCGGAAAATTCATGATGGAATCGGTATACTAATGTTGATCTTTTGATTTTTTTATAAATTGTTAAAAAATGTGTTCGCCGGAATTTTTCTTTGTTGCCAGGTCGGCGAGGTCACTGGCGTTATCTGTTTTATGATCCATTGTCAGAAGATCTGCCGTTCGGACAACGGAAAATTATTTATGCTGTCGGCGGCATAAATTTATTTTGTCCGAATCGTTGGGGAATTTCGATTGACATGAAAATGACCGATCCGATTCAGCGAATCTGTTGATTTGAAATATTGAACTGATCCAAAATTTCTTCCGTTTGATTCGGAAAATCTTTCGAATTCAGAAGTCGGTCCGGAACACGGTTGAAATCGCTTGTTGAATTGATTGGCCTTTGTTTTCGATCTGGTCCCGAATCAAATTTTAAAATCGGATCGGAACCGTCATAAAAATCGGATCGGTCGTTTTGTTCGATTAACAAGATCAATTCAGGATCAAGAAGCTGATCCTGAGTCGGTTCTGATTCGATGCCGGAATCAAATTCATATTCGAAGTCAAAATTCTCTCCGGAATAAAATTTTGATTCGGACTTGGAACAGAAAGGGATGAACTGAACACGCGGAAAATTTTTTTTGAAATTTTCATCATTGCAAAAATCTTTTAACAGGGGAAATAAGTTTTTGGCGTTTGAAAGATCATACAGATCAGGATCAATATTTAATTCATACAAAAATTTTTCAAAATGTTTAAGTCCGTTCATGCTCCATTCGATTTTGGAAACGGCGCAGAACAAACGGAAAAGCCGGACCGTTTTATATCTTTGCAGCGTAGGGCCGTTCAATTCGATATTGAGCGATTCGCAAGTGTTTTGGTTGCGGTCTTTTCTTTCTTTGCGGTATCGAAAACCAAGTTCGATACTTATATTATTGATGTATTGTCGATTGAATCCGTAATCGTCGGCAATTTTCGCGCAAGACATACCTTGTAAAAGGAGATTTTTAATCAGGGCTTTTTTGGAATTGGTGTTTTTTTTGTTTTTTCGATAATGCAAACGCTGAATAGTGTATTTTTTTTTCCTCATTTTAAACAAACCTGTAACTTCCTATTTTTACGGAGCCATTTCGAGAAAGATCGGTAATGGCCCAAACAAGCGCGTCCATTCTGTCCGGAGAATCGGCGCTGTTTTCTCCGGTAAAAGAGGTTAGTTCATCTTCCAATTCAGGGAACTCGCCAACGTGATGAACAAGACCCTGTTCATACAGGGCGGCAATTGGTTCGGCGCGAATAAATTTACCCCGGGTAGCGTAAACCGTTTTGACCGGCAGTTCCTGGTCAATGTTTCTCAAGACGGAAACGACGAGATCTCCTCCTTGATTGACTTCAGCGACAACGCAGTCGGCCCTGTTTCTTCGGTAAGCGTCGATAACAAGAGCCGCCCAACGCGCCGGACTGGCGGAGACGGTATCGTCTTCAAGAATGTAATAATGATTTTTTCCGTCCAAATGACAGGATCCTGCGACAATAATACCCGTATTGTCACTTTGTGAAGAACTGGTTACCGCCGGATCGACGCCGACAACGATCCGCTCAAGATCAATGGGCCTTTGATCGATTCGATAGCGGTCGATCATTGATCCCCGTTTCCAAAGAGCTTTTTCATTTTCATCAACCCAGTTTCCGTATAAAAAACGGGCTCTTGATTTTCCTTGAAGTGAGCCGAGTGTTTTTTCGAGATAGCCTTCCGCCAGATTGTCGAGATTGTCTTCCGGATTCATTTTCATTGAAACGAAATTGTCGGGCAGGCGAATCGCCGATCCGTCGGGAAACTTTTTTTCGATAAAAACTTGGTAACTCCAATGGCTTTTGACTGTCGGATTGCAGTCGAACAAGCATTTATTTTGCCAGCGGTGAATTTTCAAGGCGAGTCTTGTCTTGGCTATTTCGACCGAGGGCCAAGGGATCTGACTGACTTCATTGAAAAAGATCAGTCCGAATTCACGGCCCAGAATTTTATCGGCTCGATCTTTGTCATCGAGTCCTCCGAACCAGATCTCCGATCCATTTCTGGGTCTGATGCAAAGATCTGTTTTGCATAGGAGCCGTTCGAACTGGGTTTGAGAAATACCGAATCGGAGTTTCAATACTTTGGGGAACGTGTCAAAGAGAATGGATTCGCGCACATCCTTTTGGTACCGACGTAAAACAGCGGCTCTTAACCCGCTGAATTGAAAAGCGGCCAGCGCAATGCTTGAACACAGAACAAAAGTTTTTCCGGATCGGGATCCTCCGAAAAGCATAATATTTTCAGCACTCCCGCAGATCAGACGCAAAGCCTGTTTTTGAATTGGAGTAAATTTAAAGTCATCCCTGCCTGTTGATTTGCTCATTGATCGTTTTCTTCCTCTCCTTCCTCCCCTTGAATAAGAATTCGCTGTTCCGGTACGGAGTGACGAAACATGAGCGATTCCTCCTCCGTGAGAATAACGGGAACAAGATTGGGCGTTTCCAATTCTTTTTTAAGATAATAGCCCCTTTTTTTTCCGCGCGTTTCCAGAAAAAAACGGATCATATGAACATCGCCCGCATTGATCTTCTCGTACATTTTCCCTTCAACGTAATCAAGCGCGATCTCATTGCAAAGATCTATTCGTTTGGCAAAGTCGGGATCGTCCTGTATCCACTGATCAACTTTTTCCTGTTTCAGCCCGCAAGTCCGAAGCGCAAGCGTCATCAATCCCAATTTTTCCTGAAGCGTTTCCAAAAAAAGATCTTTACTCCTTTTTCTCGATTTTTCCATCTGATCCTCCTTATGATCTTGAAACTTAAAACAGAATCCGGAGGCGGCGAATCATGACGAAGATCCGCCCGCGAACTGACCGAATTCATGTTGGACTTTTCCGTGTTGCGTTTGTTTTGGTTATTTTCAAAAACCGGTCATAAAGTTTGATTTTCGAAGAATACGGGCAACATGGCGGAAAAGTTTTTTGTGTTTGCGGTATAAGAACATCATATCCAGAAAAAGAAAAATGCCAAAAGGAAAAATAAGCAATATTTCCATATGTAGCCGGAAAGTTGCATTCAAAGATGATCTGCAGTATAAAAAGCTTGAAAATGAAAAAGAAGGAGGCTCAAGGGGATCAATTCAGTTGAATTTTCGGAGACGATCACTTGATAATTTGAGTAACCGATCACGTATTTTGAGTCCGTTGTGAAGAGAGTGTCAGTGAGCGTAATTAGGGAGAATTTAAAAAGTGTGAACGGTTACGAAAATATTAATGAGATGAAAGAAAAAAAGAGAAGGCAAAGAAACAATAAAAAACGACGGTTAACAAGCCGTCGTTTTGAAACAGTCCAAGAGAATTGGTCCAGCGCGCCTTAAAGGATTTTAGAGGTAACGACATCTCCGACCAGAAACGTTGCCTGACGGTATTGAGGGAGGATCTGACAGACAGCGCGGTTCGGTTCGGTTGAAAGAACGACAACGCGTCCGACATAAGAATTTCCGCGGTAAGCGTCAAGATAATGGCCCGGTTCGATTCCATCGCTGGCACCGATAGTAATTTGAATTTGAAGCGTATTTTCCTTTGATATTCGGTCGATCAAACCATTGACAGCGAAACGGGGCTGCCGGGGATAAAGGGAAGGATCGGCCTGAAGTCCGAATTTTCCCAAAACGATTTTTGCGTCGGCATAATTATTGACCAGCTCTTTATTTGATTCTTCAAGATCCTTGATCGCGGAAGTTTGGACATTTTTTTCTGTAACGCGCTGCGCGAGAAAATGCAGATAAATTCCGCGAAGCCTTTGCGCGTCCTGTGTATCCTGCGCCAAACGCTGAATAATGGATCTTTTTTCGTTAATAGTCCAGCTGTTGGAGGAGAGATCTTCGATCTGTTTTTGCAAATTGGTTTCGGAAGCGCGAAAGGTTTTCGTAAGAGTTTCATTTTTGGCGAGCAGGGTATTGGTCTGTTCCTGCAGTTTGGCGATAACGGGAGGATAAGCGGCCTTAAGCTGCGTGATCTGGTCATGCAGAGTTTTATTAAGTTCCGTCAATTTGGAATTATCGTCTTCGACCGCTTTGACGAGTTTTTGAAATTCGCGGGCCTTTTTATTCCAATTTTGGTGATCGGAGATCAAAACGAGCGCCAGCGCGAAAACAATGGCACTCATGCAGAAGATCATGCCGACAAAGACATTTCCAATGCCTGTTTTATCTCTGTTCTTTTCATTGTTGTTCATAAAACGAACACTCCATTTATCAGGAAACCGATGACAGGTTATTTTTACATTGAATAGGATTTAATATCCATATAGAGCAGAACACACGCGGTAACTAAAGCCAGCCAAGCCAAAAGCAGGATCAGCGTATAGATATCGTTTTTTGCTCTGGCTTTTGGTGCTTTCGGCGTCTTTGGAGTCTTTTCTTTTTTTACTTTGACGGTCTTTTCCTTGGCCGCCTTGGTTTTTTTTTCTTTTTTGACCTTGGAACCTTTAGTTAAATTTAGTGCTGACATTGTCTCCCTCCTTAATTTCACCCTGTTTGTATTGGGGCAGGATCTTGCAGACAGCCGCGTGCGGTTCGGTTGAAACAACTTGAACCTTTCCAAGATAAACGGCGCCGCGAGAGACTTCCAATTGGTGTTCCGCTTTAAGACCTTCGTCGGATCCAAGGTCGATAATGATCAATTTTTCCGCGTTGTTTTTTACCGCGGTAACTTTTCCGTTCAAAACAAACGGAGGAGTTGTCCCGTAAAGAGAGGCGGATGAATCCAATCCCTTCATGTCGAGAACGGTAATCGCTTTTTCGAGGTCGTTTCTCAGGGAGACGTTGGTCTTCTGGACTTCACCGAGAACGGTGGCGCCTTCATGCATTTCGCCGATAACAGCGGCCAAATCGCTCAAGTATTTTGAACGGCTTTGCTGCGCTGAAGCCAAATCGTTCGATAAGGAGGAAATAGTTGCCTGCAGTTCCTTGATCTGTTCATTATTGGCGGTTAAAACATCCGTTCGCCGCCGAATATCCGACTCCAAAACGGTATTCTTTTCCGCAAGATCCTTGTTTTCCCGATCCAGCATCTGCGCTTGGGTCTTTAAAGCGGCGATCGTTTTCAAATAAGCGCTTTTTTCAATGTCGATCATACGGAGAAGATCTTCCTTTTCCGCGGTCAATCGGTCACGCTGCTCTTCAAGCGGCTTGATCTTTGCTTCTATTTTTGCTGACGTCTCTTTCCAGTTCTTGTGAGAGGTATACAAAACAACTGAAAATGTAAGAAACACCAGGCAAGCCAGGGCAATAAGTACAACAAACGCTCTGCCAATATTATTCATGAAACAATCTCCGGTACAGGATTTCTGTCTTTCAATAACATAATAAGATCCATCCAATATTCCAGTATAATCATTTTTCCCGTACTTGCAATCAAAAACTCGCTATTTCCGGCAAACGAGCCGAAAAATCGAACTGTTTATACCAGACAGGAAAATTATACAGAATATAAGGATAGAAATTTATCTAAATTATCTCTCTTACCTCTTTATTTTAACAAATCATCTTGATTTGTATATATTTAAAAGGAAAATTTAGCAAGAAATGTTTGAATTTCTCTTTTCCGCGGATCTTATCTGATGTTTTATCAGAAAAATCCCTAAAGTTTAAAATTAATTTGACAGTGAATTTTATAACAATATTTATTAATAAACTATTATTAACAAAAAATAACGAATATGTATAAACGAACCTTTTTCTGGTTAGAGAAACAGGTAAAGTTTTTATGATTCGATGCTGTCAATATATTATTATCGGAAGCTGTACCCGTGAACTGAAGAAATTTGCGTTGAATAACATTGAGAAAATAAATATCGCAGTTTATCTCGTTTCAAAATGAATTTTCCATTCCAACGTCAAAAGAACAGCCGATTCACGAAGTCAATCGACGAAATTATGGAAAATGCAAAATTGAGGAAAGTATAAAATGTTATCAAAGCCTGTCCGTTTCAGTCAATCGGAACGATGCAGGAAGCAGCGAAGGCCGGGAGGCGAATCAGATCGTTTGGGCAAGCCGATCAATAAAACGGATCAATTCAGCTTTCGCGCAGGATCAGTTTCGGTTTTTCGCTTGTAACGGTCGTATCGGCGGGAACCGATTCGGTTAACCAAACGCTTGAACCGACAACGGCGTGTTTTCCGATAACGGTTTTTCCGCCGAGAATGGTTGCGTTGGCGTAAATAACGACATTGTCTTCGATGGTAGGATGTCGTTTTTGTCCGCGGACGAGATTTCCCTTTTCGTCTTTTGCGAAACTTAGTGCGCCCAAGGTTACCCCCTGATAAAGTTTGACCCAATTTCCGATTTCGCAGGTTTCACCGATAACGACTCCGGTTCCGTGATCGATAAAGAAGTGATTGCCGATTTTGGCGCCGGGATGAATATCGATTCCGGTTCGCGCATGGGCCCATTCGGTCATGATCCGGGGAATGAGCGGAACGTCCAGCCTATGCAGTGCGTGAGCGAGACGGTAGACGGAAATCGCCTCTTGTCCGGGATAGCAGAAGATCACTTCATCAAGGGAAGTGCAGGCGGGATCACCAGCCAAAGCGGCCGCGGCATCAAGAGCGAGCGCCTTTCGGATCTCGGGGATCTTTTCCAGAAATTTCGTTGCTTTTTCCCGTCCGAGCAATTCGAACTCATACCGTTTTTGAGGCGAACAGTCAAGAATGGCCCGTTTTCCGTGACAAAATGCCCGGGAGATCTGCGTTGTCAATTTTTCATAAACGGAGTCGAGAAGACCGCCGACATAATAAACAACATTGGTTAAATTCAGACGGTCGCGTCTCAAATAGCCCGGGTAAAGTATTTCGATCAGATCTTCCAGAATTTCGACGATTCCCTGTTTGTTCGGAAGCGGACAATGATCCAGATGATGAGTTTCTCGAATATCCGAATACGATTGAACAATGTGAGCGGTCAGTTCGGCGAGTTTCGCCTGACGGCTGAGTTGTTCGTTGTTTTCGATGATCGGCATTTGTTCCATTGTTTACCGCTGCTCCTTAAACTGTCTGTTATTTGAGGGTTATAAAAATCGGGAAGAGTTTATCCTGACGTCCGTTTGAAAACAGGAACGAAGTGTCGAACATGAATCAAACGGACTTCAAGTCAAGTTCTTTACAGGATCGAAAATTATTTTGACTTATTTTTGACCGAATCGAAATTCTTTTTGAACTGATCAAGATTTTGAACGCCATTGGCAGGATAGTCTTTAAGATCTTTTCCAAATCCGAGCATGAGATCCGTCGGTTCAATGGTTATTTTCGATTCATCCGCCTTGGTCAGATCAAGTCCGAGATGTTTGGCCATAAAAGGATACATTGCTTTTCGTTTGGTAGGGCCGTAATTATGCGGTTCGTCGAAAATAGCGTATTCAACATTTTTTTCCGCGCCGTAATAGCGGTAAATTTTTTGAACGTAAGGGAATTCGACGGAAGCCATATTTTTGGTCCAGTCCTGTGTAACCGCGATCATGAGCATCGGGCGGGGCGCGGCCATTGCGGCGATTTCCGCGTTACAGGTTCCTCCGCAAAGAATATGAAACGGCAATCCGCTTTCGCAAGGGCACCCGCCGAAGAAGTGGCTGGAGACCATAACGACCGGAACGGCGACGGTAATTCGGGGATCAAGTGCCGTTCCCAGAAAAGTTTGGGTTCCGCCTCCGGACTCGCCGGTAATACCAATTTTGTTTTTATTGACATTGGGAAGAGCGGTCAGAAAATCGATCACGCGCATGGTCGTCCATGTCTGAATGGCGCCGGAGACCGGATCTCGATGCGCTTCTTTATCGAGTTTGTTTTCTTCTTTGATCCAGGCGAACATACTGTAACCGAAACTGACCGCGCCCATTCGGGCCAGAACGGCTCCGTATGCCTGATGATGCTCACTGAATCGGCCGGTGATTCCGTGACCGTGCGGACAAAGAACGATCGGTCGAAGCCCCTTTGAGTCAAGTGGCTCATAAAGATTTCCGCAAAGATAATAACCTGGAATGATCTCCAAAACAACATTGGAAGAAGAATATCCGTCGTAATTTCGTTTATTGAAGATCTTCGCGTTCAAAGGAGTTCGCTGGGGGAGCGGGTCAAGTTCAAATGTTTTGAGAATATTTTTTTTCAGATCGTCTTTTCGTGTTTCCCAGGATTTTTTATCGGGAAAAAGTTTAAGCAGTCGGTCCAAATGCGCTTTGCCTTCCGCTTCCGGTCGGACATAATACCAAGGTTCGAAAACGCGATAAGAATTTTCGCCGGTTTTTTCAAAGGAGAGGTCCAGCGGCGCGAGAATGTAAGCCAGACGAAGTTCGGGATCGTTCCAATTTTTCCAAGGGGCCATTGGAATTTTTTCGTTCAGATATGGTTCGCATTTTTTATCCCAGCTGATGGTAATGCTTAAATCTTTTTGAGCGTTGAGAAGAAGTTCACGAGCAGGCTGTGCGTAACGAGCCTTGTTTTCTTTGTACCGTTGATAGGAATAATCTTGCGCGTAAACGGTCAAGGCACAAAAAAACGCAGAAACAAAGGCCGACATAAAGAAAATTTTAAAACTTTTCATAAATATCTCCGAAAAAATTGTTATGCCGATTTTAAATTTTTTGATACACCGCGGAAGAGGGT
Organism: uncultured Planctomycetaceae bacterium; assembly: GCA_964652875.1. Lineage (GTDB taxonomy): Bacteria > Planctomycetota > Planctomycetia > Pirellulales > Thermoguttaceae > JAUNBG01. The sequence goes on along the minus strand of CAZZEF010000033.1, from coordinate 21,281 downwards.
TTTTTGGATTTCCGGAGCTAATTGGGAAATAGCCAAAATCTTTTCTGCCGACTGTATAAAATATTGAAAATCGAGGGAGAAATAAAAACGGAATCAGAAACGCGGACGAACCGGGCGTCTGCTTTACCGAGGATCTTTTTTATTTTAACCGCAAAAGATAAAATTTCAATAATATTATGATATCAACTCATGAAAAAATTTGAAATTGAAAAGATCAGGATTGGGATAAAATTCAACAAAAAGTTCGACGGAATAACCGGTTGAATTATTGGCGGAACAGATTAATACAGAACTCTCTTATCCTGAGAAGGTTTTTTCTGCCGCCGACATTTTTACTTATTCATTTTTTTCCGCCGATAAATTTTGTGAACTGGTGTTTTTCCTGATTCTGGAATCGAAAAAAGACGGACGGGTCAACAATTTGTTGTCATTCGATCGGAAAAAGAATGAAGTTCTGACCGGCTATACCGTCAAAGGTTTATTGAAAAATTTGGAAAATACCCGAAAGCATTTTTTCAAGACCGATCAGAAAAACAGCACTGCTTCCTTTATAAGTAAAAGAGCGGTTTTTTCTCTTTTTCCAGTGAATTTTCAAAAATGTCCAGAAGCGAGATTTCGTTCAAAATGATTTCCCGGGCCAAATCGACGGAACTGTTTTTGGAAGAGACGGATTCGGCAATGATCGCGGCGTCATCGGCAGAAAAACAATTTCGCTTTGAATCAAGAAGAAGGAGGTCGCTGTCAAAAACAGTTTGGATCGGCGCGGAGCCAAGAGCATTTCGGATCAAGCTGTCGTCCTTACTGTCAGAAACGGACTGATCGGAAGTCGAAATAGATTCTGATTCAACCGCGGTGATTTCAAGGGCCGAAGTGTCGAGATCGGTACTAACAGTTTCCGAAGCTGAAGTGCCGGGAACATGTATGGACGCGATTGTATAGGACATGGTCTGCTTTTGATTTTGCGCGTCGTAATAAAAAACGGTCAGCGTGACCTGATAGTCACCCGGTTTTTGGTAATAGTGGATCTGTTTGACGGAAAAGGATTCCTTCTCGACATTTTGGATATTACCGTCGCCCCAATTAAACTGCCAGCGATAAATGGGAACAGAGAGAACCGTAATGGAAAAGGAAGAAATATTTCCTTGATCAGCAAGATCGAAGATCTGTTGGGAAATAACGGGCGAGGAAGGAACGGAGATTTCGATAATTTCGCTTTCTTCCGAAATTATAGGCATTGCGGTACCGGTTTGATGAATGACATAATCCGGAAGATGAACGGTCAGGCCGGTAACAGCCGCGGCGTCTTTAATAACAGTTTCGTTTTCCGTTTTATAATTGGCGCCTGGCTCATACCAGAAATGCGATAGGAGCGTTTCTGATATTTTTTTTTCAGAGAGGTCGTTCAGATCTTTGGAAACAGTAACGGTTTGCGGAGAGTTCCAGTTTTCTTTTGTAAATGTCAAGGAATTGACAGAGAGATTAATTCCCTCTTCCGCCCGAAGATAAACGGTTACATCAGAAATCGGCTGGCAGGCAAGTTGAACTGTATAAGACAAGGAATCGGGATTTGCTCCGGTCTTATTGGTAAAATTCAATTCAGAATCCGAAAGAATAAGTCTGTTACCGGTTTGGACGGAAATACAGGAAACGGCAATTTGGAAGTATTTTCCGTTGCCGGTTGACCAAGTGAAATTTCTCCAGTTAACATCAGCCTTATCGGTACTGGAGATCGTAATGGTAATTTCGACACTTTCGCCGGCCTTGATAACTTGCTGTCCGTCTTGAATTCCAGAAATGTCGATAATTCCTCCGTTGGAAGAAACGGAAGGATTGGTTAAAGTGAGATCCGTTGATCCGAAATTGCAAACGGTGTATTTTAATTGATAAAGTTTCGTTCCGGTTTCGTTTGAGATGGCGATTGGATTTGTAAAAATCGTTCCCTGAACCGTATTGCCGTTAGAGTCTTTCAGGACAAGATTCCCGGTATAAGACTTTTGATCTTTTAATGTTGAAGTGTGTTGGGCCCAAATTTCGTTTCCGGCCTGATAAGAGTAACCTTTTAAAGAATAAATTCCCCCGCTGGGTCCGTCACTGCTGACATTATTCGAATAAAACGAAGTGTAATTGATGGACAGGGCGCCGTTGGCGTTTTCTGAAATAAAAGAAACGTCGTAAATAGTGCTTCCAAGGAAGGAGACGTTATCGGAAAAATAACATTTATCAAGAATAACGGAATTGGCGTTTGTGTAGATGTAAATAGCGCCGCCGTTATTGTTTACCGAGTTTGTATCGGTATAATTGGCGCGGAACTGGGAATTGGAGATCGTCATCGTTCCGATCGAAACATCAATAGCTCCCCCGCGCAGGACCGCGTAATTCTCCAGAAACAGACAGTTGTCGATCGAAGAATTGGTTTCGGAAATATAGGCGCAGCGAATCGCGCCTCCGTAAGCGTCCGCGGAAGTTGTCTTGTTTTGTGAAAAGACCGATTGACTGATTGTCATTTTCCCGGTATTAAAGATTGCGCCGCCGGATTGAAAGGCGCTGTTTTTAGAGAAAACGGCATTGGTGATTTGCAGTGTTCCCGCGGAAAAAACAGCTCCTCCTGAATCGCCGGAATATTCTCCGGTCATCCTGTTGGATTCAAAAAGATCTCCGTAAGAAAGGCAGGAAGCATATTCCGTATTGTAAACGGCCCCTCCGCATTGAGCGGAAGTGTTGGAAGAGAAAATATTGTTTTGCGAGAGTATCGCTCCGTCCTTGTTATAAAGAGCGCCTCCGGACGAAGCGGTATTGGTTTGAAATTTCGAATTTGTTAAATTAAGATAACTGAGCCCGGTATTATCTTTGTTTTGATAAATTCCTCCTCCGGCCGAAGACGCGGAATTATTGATGAAAGCAGAACCATCAACAGTCGCGTATGAATTGAAAAGCGTGATCGCTCCGCCGATTTTCGATGTATTTTGACGGAAAACAGAGTTCGTGACCGAAATATTGTTTTTTTCCAAACTTCCGGAAGTTGACGTAAAATAACAAGCGCCGCCGGAGGAAAAGTCGGAATTTCCGGAGGTATTGCCGATGAACAGTGATGAAATGACGGAGAATGATCCGTTCGTTCGGGTATCGGTGTATATCGCCCCCCCTTTTCCGCCTAATGATTTGTTATTTTGAAATTCCGTATTTTCAACCGAAACAGATCCGTAAGTGTCAGAATAAATTGCTCCGCCGTCAACATTGGAAGTATTTGAGAGAAATATACAATCGACCAAATTGACACTGGCACTGGCGGTTATATAAAGAGCCGCTCCTTTTTCTGCCGAACAACCGTTATAAAACGAAATATTTTTTAAGGTTGCCGTAAAGGCAGACGAGGTGTCTTTGCCAATGGTCATGATCTGAAATTGGCCCGATCCGTTTAACGTCATCGGCGAAACCGAAGAGGCGTCAATGGTGATATTCTTTCCAATGGACAAAGACTGGACCAAATTGATTGTTCCGGACACCTCAAATTTAATTGTTGTCCCGGACTTGACGTAATTCAAGGCTTCCCGCAGTGTAATTAAACCGTCGTTAATGTTGATAGCGCTGGCATCAGACAAGGTCGTAACATATACCGTATTATCGCTTTTGGAACTGTCGTACCCCTGCGCTGCCAGTGCTTCCGAGTCTGCCGAAAGGAGTTCCCGATTTTCAAGAGCTTCGCAGCGAAGAATTCGCGGCCGTATAAAGGATCTTGTTTTTCCGGAAGATCTTTTTATTTTGCCAACGGACAATTTATTGAAAAACAACATTGTAAACACCTTTTGACGCAAATATCATTCAATACATACATGAATTACTCAAAGTCTTTTTATAAATTCGGACAATCTCAATTCATTAGTTGCTAAAAAGAGTAAAAACACTCCCAAAAACTCTATAAATTTATACAATATTGTCAAAATTGTCAATTATTAAATCTTTTATACGGCATATTTTTTAATTTATTATGTTTTTATCTGGTTGACCGATTGTTTGGTGATGAAATAGAAAAAACAATTGATAATCAATAAATACAACCGAAAGACAAGTTTTTTAACGTTTTTGATCTGTCAGTCCCTATGACGATCATGACGCAGATTAAGCAATCGGATAATCAGAAAAAGAACGTGTCTATCAAACAATAAACCGCAGACGATCAAGAGATCAGGGACGGAGCGGAATAGAGAAGAATGATCAACGAATCAAATATTTAATGAATATTGTTATAAATATTTAATGAATATTGTTATAAAACAGAGCGAAGTTTTTATATAATTTTTGCCAGTCATTTCCGAAAAACTTTTCGAAATCAGCCAGTCGTTCTTCTGGAGAATAGACGGTAAAGGGGATTTTTTGCTGTAAGTATTCGATATATTTAATCAGTTTTTTGGATTCTTTTGCGTTGAGATAATAGAACAGTGCCCAGGAAGCGGCGTAAGAATTATTGGTATTAGTTGTGAAATACTCCTGCTGAATGATCGATTGAAAAGGTTTTTCGGGATTAGAGGCGATATAATTATTGAAAATTTTTAGTCGATAGTCATTGGGACGTTCGATTCCGCGCGAACTCCAGCCTCTTTTGGAATTGGCGTCAGGGGTTTCAAAGAACATGGATAGACCTTCGGAGAGCCAAAGCGGGAAAGGACCAGTGCGCAAAAACATTTTTCTGTTGAAAGAAATTTGGTGAGTAGCCTCATGAATAATCGTTGCAACGGTGTAAGCGGCCTGCGGGCGCGAAAGAATAGCGTCGATTGAGCGCATGGACCGTTTTTTCGCTTCGAGGGAAGATTCCGTTCCGGAAAGATCATAAAGGACAATCCGATTGTTCAGTCGATGATAGTAAGCGACGATATTCTTTACTCCCGGCGCGTCTTGGGCGGCGTACTCCTCAAATTCCGTTTTGTCTCTTAAAATAACGGCGATCATTGGAACATCAGGGTGTTTCAGACCAAAACCCTTTCTGGCCTGATATTTTTCAAAAGCGGCGTAAATCGACTCAAACAGTCGTCCGCACCAAACCGCGTAACTGTTTGACGTATGATAAACGATAATGAAATGTTCCGTCGGCAGGGTGTCAAATTCTTTTCCGAACTCTTTTTTGAGTTCGTCGGCGATTTGCTTTTTATTGAAAGGATCGAATTTTTCGTTCAGAATCTCAAGTTGGGCAGCTTCTTTCTCGGGAATAATACGTATTCGGCCCATTCGATCTTCCAAAACGATCATTCCCTGTCCCTGGATTCGGTAATCGGCCAGCAGTTTTCCGATGACCGGTTCGGATTCGTTTTCCGCGTTATTGGGGGCCCATTCAAGACGAACCGTTTTATTGGCATTTTTCGACGCGGCACTTGCCGGCAGTTCAAGAATGGGGCCGGCGGTCTCCTGCGCGTCTCCTTGACCGGAAAAGAGAACGGCGGTCAGCAATACGACCGTCAGAAAAAGAAAAAAAGTTTTGTTTTGGAAGTATTGGATCATGTCGTTTTAAATTGGCAAGGGTAATATTTTTGTTGTTTTGGCCTAGATAAACATGCCCGATTGGCAAAATTCTTAAAACAGGTAAATTTGGAAATACAAAACTTGCGAAAGGTTTTTCCTTCAGGCAGATATCCGATCAGATCTCAAGCTGTTTTGAGGTTTTGTCCAATGAAAAATCGAACGGACTCTTCTCTAAATAATATTATAAAAATTGAATCGTTTTTTACAAGATCATAAAAGTTATTTCTTTGAAAATAACGGGAGTCGGTGCGGTGAACGAAAAAAACAAGAGCGACGTAAGCGCTGTTGCAAGTTTTACGAGTCAGGAAGAAGACGTCCGGGTTCTGAGCGGATCCGCGAAGAAAACAGGTTGGACGGATTGAGCGCGCGGTAACGGAAGGTTTTTATGGCGTCCAGATCGAGCATCGCATTACCATCTTCGTCATTAAGTTTTTCAAGTTTAATAAAAACAGGATCGTTTTTAGCGAAGATTCGACAAAAAAAGGAGCAGTCAAAAAAAAGGACCGCCGTTCCGTTGCCGAACAAGGCGGTCCTTTATTGAGAGGAGAGTTTGCTGAAAATGGAAACTATTTAACCAAGGCGACCGCTTCCATTTTTTTCAGATCCTGGAAATCGAACGCCAGCGAACTTGATGAACCCGGAGTAAGGGTTGTTGTTTTGACTTGTTCGAACTGTTTTCCATTTTCGGCGCAGACGACTTTGACTTCAAAATCGTAAGTTTCGCCGGGAACGAGATTTTTCGCGGTAAAGGATCGTTCGGAACCGCTTAATTTGGTTTTGTAACCATTGATGTAAACAACCGCGTTGTCAGGAACGATCATGTGAATCGTACCGGCACTTGTTTTCGAGGCGGGAGCCGGAGCGGGAGCAGGAGCGGGCATGGGCTGCGCCGGAATGGCCGGATTGGCAGGTGCCGCTTCAGGGGCGGTGTCGATTTTGGTCGGGGCCAGCTGCTGCTGCGGAATAGTACTCATTGGAGCAGAATTATCGCCGCAGGAACTGCATCCGCCAGAAATGGAACCGAACGAAGATCCGCATCCGCTGAAGCAGGGGTCGCATCCGCTGAAGCAAGGGTCGCAGCAACTGAAGCAGGGGTCACAGCAACTGAAGCAAGGATCGCAGCAACTGAAGCAAGGGTCACAGCAGGCAAAACAGGGGTCGCAAACAGGGAACCTGGTGCCTTTACCGAACCCGCTGAACAGACAACTGCTTCCGTATGCTTTACGTGAGCCGGACAGGCAACTTGATCCCTTCATTTTATCCCAAAGTGAGGATAAAAAACATTTTTTCTTCGGGGCCGGTTCGCAAAGTTCCGGGAACGGGCAGTCGTCATAGATCATACCGCCGTCTTCAACGATGAATTCCTGATTATATTGAGTATTGACTTGCGCAGTTTTCGGTAATGGAGCTTGCGGCAGTGTCGGCAATTCAGGAAGAGTTGTTTTGTTGTTGTCCGGCGCGGACTGTTCGGCCGGCGCGGGTTGTTCAGCCGGTTCGGGAGCATTGTTCGGGGCAGCGTTATTGATCGGGATCGGGCCTTGGGTTTGAAGCGCCTGTTCCGGGGTAATCGTCATTAAACGGTTCGGTTGGGCTCCGGTAGCGCGAGCGCCGGTTCCGTTCCAATAAGCCCCGCCGGTTGCGCTGTAACCGCCCATTCCGGTAACAAACGGAACAACACCGGTTCCGTAATCTATTCGCGAATTCCATTTGCGATAATGGAAGGGGGAATTTCCCTTGCCCGGCAGAATGACGGAATAAGAATCGTCGTAAGCGGCGGTAACCGCGTTTTGACGGTACGGATATCCGCCTTCAATGTCCGCGTAATAGGCGGCGGCGGACAGATTGCTGCCAACGCGCTTGTTTTTGGAGACTCGTAATCCGGCGGCAAGTGAATTGGAATCACTGCTGTAAAAACAATCTGAAAAAACAAGTGTCAGCAGCAGAAGCGCGCAAACGACACCCGAAACGCTCCAACGTAGTTTCATTTCTCTCTCCTTATTAAAAAACAACGAAGGTTATCTGGTCAGAATTTTTATACTCATTCCATTGGTTTTTATACCGACATCCTTTTAATTTTTTGCGACATGATTGATGATCTTCCCGATGTTGAAGACGGTTGGACGGTATCGCAAAAAAATTTTCTGTTGGCAGTATAAAAATTCATCGCCCGAATTGCATCAATAAGAATTCAAAACGGGTCGGGAACAGATACAAACATCCTATTTATATACGAAACAATTATGTTTACAGGAGGGAGCGGAAAATTGAAATTCGCTTCCGATCCAATATCAGTTAAGATAAAAACCTGAAAACAATGTATTTCCAATTATAACCAGAAAGAAAAAGATGGGAGAAGAAGAGGAAATGAAATTTCGTTTTTTGAGAAAAAAGAGTAGGGGAAATGAGGGTTATTTCGAAGACGAAAGAATTTCCGAGAGGAGACGGCAGGTTCTTTCGGACCCTGATTTTCCGATACCAGCTGGCGGGCGTTGTTTCCTGTTTGTTTTCTCCAGTTTGTGTCATCGATACATTTTTTGACAAAATTTTCAAGTTCCTGACGACTGGCGACCATTTGAGCAGCGTTGCGCCGAAGCATAAGAGAAGAAATATCCCGAAAGTTTTTGGTATTTGGCCCGAAAGAAACCGCGGCGCCGTAAGCCGCTGGTTCGAGCATGTTTTGACCGCCGCGACTGCCGAAACTTCCTCCGACGAAGGCGATTTCCGCTGTCCCCCACCAAGCGCCGAGTTCGCCGATCGTATCGACAAGAATGATCGCGTCTTCCGGCGGAACACCTTCCCGATCGAACAGGGAACGACGTCGCCAGACGACCGCGGATCGGGCCAGAAGATCGGCCACTTCATCGAACCGCTCTTTATGACGCGGAACGAGGATCAGACGGAGATGATGATTGACCGGTCGCAGTTTTTTATAAATTTCAATCGCGTACTCTTCTTCCGGATCCTGAGTGCTTCCGGCGAGAAAAACGAGATCCTGTTCCGCAAGACCCGCTCTTAATGTCAGTTCGGAGGTTTTCGGATTGCCGCGGTCGCCCTGAACACCGTCGAATTTTATCGAACCAGTGCATCGGACATCGTATCGGCCAAGCTTCTCAAAATGGTCCGCGTTCCAAGGATCCTGCGCGGCAATCAGATCGAACTGCCGAAAAAGATATTTCGTGAACCGGCGGATCTTCCAGTATTTACGGAAAGACCGGTCGCTGATGCGGCCGTTGACGATCGCCAGCCGAACGCCCGCCTTTTTGGCCTTTAAAATGAGATTCGGCCAAAGTTCCAGTTCCGCAAGTACCAGCAGATCAGGTTTGATCCGACGAATGGCCCGGCTTACAGCGAATGAAAAATCAAGAGGACAGTAAAAAACGGTTTTGTCCGGAAAGATCTTGCGCCCGAGTTCCATTCCGGTTTGAGAAGTAGTTGAGACAACGCATTCCCAGTCGGGATAAAGTTCATTCATTTTTTTAAGAATCGGTTTAAGAAGATTTATTTCGCCGACGCTGACCGCATGCAGCCAGATCCGTTTTTTCCCTTGTTCCGGCTTTGGCAAAACAGGAGCGCTCCCCAGCCATTTTTCGCGGAATCCTTCCCGATACTTCTTTAAAACAACAATTCGGTAAAGAAGAATCGGTGAAAATAGAATCAACGCAAAAAAATAAATGATGTTCAGTAAAAAACTCATTGCAGTTCCGTCAGATCTGTTGTTCAGGGGATTAATTTACTGTTCGTCCGGTTGGGCGGTCACCAAAAGCAACGCGGATGAATTTTCTCTTCGCGATAGATGAAATACAATTTTTTTTCCTGTTCTGATGTCGGAAGGAGATCGTGTTCAGGAAGTCAATCGGGAAAAATCGCGGAATTTGAAAAATACCGGCGGTATAAAGTTCAATTGACAAAAATCAGAGGTGATGAAAAAACGGTTTTAATAAAATTTTACTGGCAGACGCAGCCGCATACGGAGGTCAGGCGACTGGGGGCGTCCCGATTGGTCATGAAAATTTCGACTTCTTTTCGGGGATCGATTCCGCGCTTTTTCAAAAAAGAGGAAACGGTCCGCCAGGCGATTTCCGGTTTGTTGTTTTCTTTGCTCAAATGACCAAGCATAATGCGGCGAGTTCCGCATTTGACCAGTTTTTCGGAAAGAATACCGGCGTTTTCATTGGAAAGATGTCCGAGATCACCTTGAATTCTTTTTTTCAATTCAGCGGTATATGGGCCGGTTTTCAGCATTTGAGGATCGTAATTCGATTCAAGCAGGACAACGGAAGCGCCGGCGAGATTGTCTTCCAGAATGGGAGTGATATGTCCCAAGTCCGTGGCAACGGCGACGGTGGTTGTTCCGTCAGTGATTCGGTATCCGACCGGGTCGCAGGCGTCATGCGGGATCGGAAAAAAATGACAGCGCAAATGGTCGAATTCCAAGGGGAGCAGTGCCTCACAGGAACGGAAAACACGCATGTATTTAACGGGGATTTCACCGATTCGGTTTCGTTTGGTAATTTCGTTCCAAGTACCGATACTTGCATAAATCGGAATGCCGTATCGCCGGGAAATCGTTCCGGCGCTCTGAACATGATCCGTGTGCGCGTGCGTTATAAGAATATTGGAGATTGTTTTTATATCGACACCGATCTCATTGAGACAGCGTTCGATATGCTGTCCGCTTCGTCCGCAGTCGATCAGAAGGCGGGTACTTCCGCAAGCAACGTAAGTCGAGTTGCCGCTGCTGCCGCTGACCAAAGGACAAAAAGTAATTTTATTTAGTTTAGACATGACCGATCGGAAGCTGTTTAGCCGCCGTAATTTTCCTTCGTCTGTTTTTTTGTTCGCCGTCAGATTTTAAATACACCGGAGTTATAATCTTCACCATCAGCGGAAACATAAATTCTATTTTTTGTGTCAGATTTTAAATATGCCGGAATTATAATACTGTTAATTTTGAAATTTTCCGTTTTTTCCCGGTTGGCTTGAGAATCGGCTGTTTTTCTGACATGAAAACTCAAAAAATAAAAAACGGATCTGAACCGGAAATTTTACTGAAAACATTAACCGTTGAAATTCAGGGGCAGTCCTCAAAGTATTCTGACATTAATTTATCAACGAAAAAAAGAATCATCGTTTCTTCCGTCCGCGCAGTCCAGGACGCTATTGATTAATTTATCAACGAAAAAAAGAATCGTTCAATAAAATTTACCGATTCCTTTTTCCGTTCATTGTCAGAAAATCTCTGTTGCAAAAAACGATCAGAAGACAAAGCGAAAGAACAGGGGGAGATCTGCTTGCCGCATGAAATCGTTTTTCGAATCAGATCTTGAAGGAACAGCAGAGAGAACTTATTTTGTCTGATTAGGACGCTGCTGAATTCGCTTTTGCGGATCCATTTCGATGGGGCCATAAATGCTTTCGTGCCGTTGAATCGTCATTTCGAGCGCGTGAAGAAGTCGTTTGGCGGTATAAAAACTGACAATGGTTCTTTGAAAGAGCGGAATGGGCGAACTCGGAACTCCGACCGATTGCGGATTGAGCGCGAATTCAAGAATGAGTTCTTCCGGATTGCCGGTAACCCGGCAAAAATTGGAATAAGCAGTACTGACGTTCGAATCGTCGAACGTGACTTGTTGTCCGCGGTCGGATGGGGTATTTTTCTGAGCTTCTGCAGCCATGAGGTATCTCCTTATACAATTATAATCTTGTGTCCATAAACGAAAATTTATACCGGCACTGCTTGAGTATTTCCGTTAAACTGTTCCAAGAGTTCTTCATTCTCAAAGAAAATCGGGAATAGCGGCGAAAAACTTTTTTACAGACAGTATAAAAAACCTTGTTTCCGACATTATACCGAAATTTTTTCCATTGTGATGAGAGAAAACGGTCTGTTTCCCGAAAATCGTCAAGAAAAATATGAAAAACTGTTTTATACCGCTTTTATTTTAAATTTTCCGTCATTTTCGCCGATTGACTGCGTGAATCGGCTGTTCTTTTAACGTTATAACGGAAAATTCATGAAGGGATCGGTATACACCGCCGATATTTTAAAATTTTCGTTTCCTCCCTGGCTGATTTTCAGACATAAAAACAGGAAAAAACAGAAACGGCAGACGTGTTTTCGGTATAAAAAATAAATAGACGCTGAAAACGGAAAACTGGATCCGTTTTCAGCGTAAAAAAGCTTGACAATGATCAGCGGGGATTATTTTCTGCGCAGCATGATACGGCTGTCAGCGACGGAGCATCCCTTTCCTTCGGCGTGAACGATCAGCGGATTGATATCGCATTCGGCGATTTCCGGATGATTGCAAACCAGTGCGGAGAGACGCAGCAGTGTGTCTTCAACGGCAGCGACATCGCATTTGGCGGCGCCGCGGAAACCGTCGAGCGCTTTGAACATTTTGATCTCGCGGATCATTCTGCTGGCGGACGATTTCCATAATGGAGCAAGTCGGAACGAAACGTCTTTGAGCAGTTCGACGTAAGTTCCGCCGAGTCCGAACATCATCAGGGGACCGAAGCTGGCGTCGCGGTTGCAGCCGAGAATGACTTCAACACCCTTTTCTGCCATTTGTTCGATCAGAATACCGTCGATCTTGGCGCCCGGAACCGCTTTTTCAACGTTTTCGAAGATCTTGGCGTAAGTCGCTTTGGCCGCTTCTCCGCCCTGAACGTTCAAAATGACTCCGCCGGCATCGAATTTGTGTTTGACATCCGCGGACATGACCTTCATAACGCATTTACTTCCGATTCCGTCGACGATTTTCGCCGCTTCATCAGCACTGGTGGCGACCCCGCTTTTGAGCAGCGGAAGCTTATAGCATTCGAACAGTCCGCGGCAG
>CAZZEF010000033.1:0-8918 GCA_964652875.1 uncultured Planctomycetaceae bacterium | reverse complement strand
GTTCATATCAGGGCTCATTTTCAATATTATTTAGTTGAATATCTTGTTTATCTATTCTATAGTAATCTACTAATTTATTATGTGCAACTCTATATATCCAATTGCTAAATTCTTTTTCTGTATTCCGGCATCGTATTCGGATATTTTTCTTTTTCGTCGCCGAGAAAGTCATTGATGATCTTCTTGGCTTTTTCGACATCGCAATCGTTGAACGCGGAGAATTCTCGACCTTGCAGTTCTTTCATTTCCTGCATTTTAAGAGCGGCGGCGAACGCGTTAATGGCGTTTTCCGGGAAGGAGTAATTCGGAACACCGTTGGCGACAAGGGTTTCAACGCCCTTGGCAACGTCGGCGGCGCCCATGAACGCGCAGACAACGGGTTTTCCAATGTCCTGAACAGCTTTCGGAATATTGGCTCCGATGTTGTCGCTGTCGGTCATCGATTGCGGGGTGACAATAACAAGCCCCATGTCAACATCGGGATCAAGCATAATGGTCCGGACGGCAACTTCGTAACGGTCGCTTTTGGCATCGCCGATTACGTCGACCGGGTTGCGCAGGGAAGCGGCTTCGGGGATCTTGTCGCTATTGCGGAGTTTATCTTTGGTTTCATCGGAAAGCTGGGCCAGTTTCAGACCGGCTTTAACGGCGGCGTCGGTCGCCATAATACCGGGGCCTCCGGCGTTGGTGATAATGGCCAGGCGGTTTCCTTTCGGAAGCGGCTGAGTTGTATACAAAGATGCGTTGTCGAACAGTTCTTCGATCGAATCAACGCGCTGGACACCGGCCTGACGAAGAAGAGCGTTATAGACTTGGTCGCTTCCGGCAAGTGAACCGGTATGACTGCTGACCGCTTTGGCTCCTTCGGCACTTCGTCCGGATTTCAGGCAGAGAATCGGCTTGCCTTTTTCCCAGAAAATTTTATTGGCGATTTCAATGAATTTTTTACCGTCGGAAATGTCTTCCAAATAAAGAGCGATGACCTTGGTTTTCGGATCGTCGGCCAAATACTCAAGAAGATCGACTTCCTTGACGTCGGCCTTGTTGCCGAAGCTGATGAACTTGCTGAATCCCATCTGACGGGCTTCGGCGAAATCGAGAACGGAAGTGCAAAGCGCGCCGGACTGGGAAACAAACGCCAGTGATCCTTCAGCGCAGATCTTCGAGGCGAAACTGGCGTTGAGCCGAACGCCCGATTCCGGATTGATGACGCCCAGACAGTTCGGACCGACGAGCGGAATTCCGGCGGCTTGAACCTGCTTGGTCAGTTCTTTTTCCCGTTCAACGCCTTCATGACCCATCTCTTTGAATCCGGCGGAAATAACAACGATTCCCTTGGCGTTCTTTTGCTTGCTCTGTTCAACAACGCTTGTTACCGCTTTGGCCGGAACGCTGACGACTACCAAATCGACATCTCCGGGAATGTCCAGAAGACTGGGATAAGCCTTGACGCCGAGAATTTCACCGCCCTTGGGGTTCACCGGATAGATCGTTCCCGTATAATCTTTGACGAGGTTGTTGAGCAGATCGTTGCCGACACTTCCCGGACGAGCGGAAGCTCCGACGACGGCGACTGTTTTGGGATAAAACATACTGTTGATCTTGGCGAGTCTTTCGGTAGACACAATAACACCCTTTCATAAATTCAAAGGTCAATATGTGAAATCGGAAAATCGTTCCTGACAAGGCTTAACTTCCCGAATATATACATGATCTCATTCAGAGGGCCAAAATTTATCATTAAAAAAGCCGAAACAAAGCGTATCGGCACTAAAATATTATTGGTACTCCTAAATGGAACAAGTATAAAAGTAATAGAATTCTAAATCTTATATAAGCATAACAGATTTTCAAAGTTTTTGAAAGACCTTCCGGGAAAATTTTTTCCACTTTTACCTTTTTCACCCTTTCTTGTCATTGAAAGTAATCAGATTATCTGTTATAATCGAATTTTGGTTGAATGACCCCCGTATTTTTTTAATAATGTTTCGATAATCTCCCCGCTTATGAAAAGTACAAGGAGTATAAAATGGCGAAGAAAAAGAATGTTTTTCCGAAACTTCATAACGCGACCTGGCCCGGTGTTGTCGGTAAAGGCGCCCCCGGCAGTGAGCCGGTTATCAGTCTTGACACAATGATTGATTTGACCAAAGGGGCTTCGGTCGACGGACAGGGCTTTGACGGGATTGATCTGTTTTTGGCCGCGCCGCATTTCGATCTTGAAAATGCCGACGCGGAATTTGATCCCCTGATCGCCAAGCTCAAAGAGAACGAACTTGAAATCGGAAGCGTTGTTGCGCCGATTTGGAGTGGGTCCGCAATTGGAAGCGAAGAAAAACGGAATATTTTCCTTGACGCTGTTCGAAAAGGGTGCGCGTTGGCGAAACGGTTGCGGCAGGCGGGGGTTCGTCCGTTCGGATGTGTTCGAATTGATTCTTCCTGCAGTGTTGAAGATTGGTCGAAAGATCCCGACGGTAATCAGAAGATGATTATTGAAACGTTCAATAAGGCTTGCGATATCGCGGCCGAATATGATGAAATGCTTGCCGCGGAAGGCGAGATCTGCTGGGGCGGAATGCATAGCTGGAAGAAAATGCTTGAAATTCTCGAACGGGTCGATCGTCCGCAGGTCTTGGGATTCCAAGCGGACATGTCTCATACGCTCCTTTATCTTTTGGGGTATAACGCTCCGGAAGATCGACTGCTCCCGAATGATTTTCAATGGGACGATGTCGAAACTTTTGATGCCGCTTATAAAAAAATGACCGATCAGCTTCGGCCCTGGACCATTGACCTTCATATCGCGCAAAATGACGGATCGGTTTTCGGATCCGGAACGCATGACAAGACCGGTCGGCATTGTTTGGCCAAAGATCCAAACGGCAAACTCGATATTGTTAAATACGCTGGATACTGGCTTAAGGACGAAGACGGACTGACCAAACGGTTCAATCATATCTGCTGGGATGGCTGTATGTTTTCCAATGAGATCATGACGAAACCGGAAACCTGGAACGATATTCTTGAGGCAATGATCAACGTTCGAAACGCTTACGGTTGGAAATAATTGACTTGTCAATTAACGTCTGTCCTGAAAATGAATGGGCTCATTCATCGGCCGTTTGTTCAGAGATTTGAGTCGGCAACAGGACAGATCCTTAATTCTGCTTTTGGTTTTCTCTTTTACCGGTCAACACTCCCGATGTTCGAATATCGGGAGTAAGACGAACGCTTTTTCGAAGTTTGTCTCAGATCTGATCCAACGGCATTGAAAATGAATTTTTTGAACTGTAAAAACATCATCTTGTTAAAATGTCAATTGTATCGTCAGTAATACCGATTCTGATATGGATTTTCCGTTCCAACGTTAAAGAACCACCAATTCGTGAAGGAAGTCAATCGGCGGACAGGACGGAAATTTTAAAAGAAGAGTATTATAAAAAGTCTGTATTATCATTTATAATTTATATTTGACTTTGGAAGAAATCGATTCGCGAAGTCAATCGGCGGAAACCGGCCAATTATAAATTCAGACGGCACAAGTTTTAGGCGGTCAATAATATTCATGAATATTTACGCGGAATTGCAGAAAGATAAAATTTCATGAGCGTATTTAAAGTAATATCGAATTTTCTCATCGCGCTTTTTGCGCTGCTGTTTTCGCTGATTTGCGCGGTCTTGATTTTTATTTCGCTTTTTGGACTTACGTTCAGTGATAATATTTCAAGTTCGCAAGATAAAATGGTGGTTGCCGCGCTTTTGATGATTTTTGCTCTCAGTCCGATCGCGTCCGGTGTTTCTTTTATTACCGCAATGTTTTATTTTGTTTCCGTCTTCCGAGAAAGATCGGTCAAGCCCCCGGTGGTTTGGAAAAACTTCAGTTGGCTTCAAAAATATAATCCCGAAACCTATTGTGTTTGGGTCATGTTGTTTTTTATTGTCATAATCGGTTCCCTTGTTTTTTTCCTGACATCAATGATGCATTGGTAGTATTCTGCTGCTTGAAATGGATATTGGGAAACCGAAAAAGAAAAGCGCAAGCGTCCGAAAAGAGATATCGATTTCATGATGAATTTTCTTTCCAACGTCAAAAGAACATTCGATTCGCAATGTCAATCGGCGGAAATGGCGGAAAATTTAAAATAAAATCAGTACAAAATACCGGCAGTACAAAAACCTGTTCAAAATAAAAACCTGTTCAAAATAAAAAAAACAGCGAACGAATAAAATCCGTCCGCTGTTTATACCGATTTCATGATGAATTTTCTTTCCAACGTCAAAAGAACATCCGATTTGCAAAGTCAACGGCGGAAATGACGGAAAATTTAAAATGAAATCAGTTTAAAAGACTTTACTGGTCTGGATTAATAAAGTCTTGTTTGTGTATATTAATGTTAGTTTGATATTGAATAAAAAGATACTCGAAAAAAACGGCCTTGAATCAATTCTGTTTTAAAAAAATAACCGTTTGATCATTTATTCGGATACAATTTGCTTCATCCGACAGAAACCGGTCAACCTTTAACAGGCCGTTAGTCGATCGTAATTTTAACATTCATTTTTTCCTTGGCGGGGATCTTGAGATCCTGCTGCCATTCGGTCAGCGCGTTGGAAACATTGAACGACAGAACCAAATGACCGGAATTACTGAGCCAGGAAACGAGCTGACTGTATTCTTCTTTGGTTAAATGATATTCGATTACGATTTGATTTTTATCGAATTTTTTGGAAAAATTGAGTTTTAATCCCGTTCCCCAAAGCTGAAGACGCTGCAAAAATTCATCTTTCTGTTCGGGCGAGGTGACGCAGTGAATTTCCATTTTGGCGTCGAACTGTTTTTCTTGAGTATTTCCAACGGCCAGCGGCGAGCCGGGAGGCAATTGAACATTTTCCGATTGATTGTCGACAGCGGTATTGGAAGCGATCATTGACGGATGACCCGATCCGGTAAAGAAAAAAATCGGAACGATCAAGATCAAAATGGAAGCCGCGGTTATAGACAATATATATAATGTCCTTTTTCGAATAAATCGAACGCTGAAGTGCCGAATACCAGTCTGCGCGGATCTTTTCTGAATATTATTAAGAACGGTTTGCGGGAAATCGGCGGGAAGTTTGAAACGGGGCAGCGAACGTATACCGGCCCGGAGATCTTGAAAATCGGCGTAAAGAGCCGCCGCGGAGGGATCGTTTTCAATCAGTCGGGAAACGTTGTCCGACATACGGTCCGACAATTCGCCGTCGACATACTGACTGATCAGTAATTCCAGATCTTTGTTTTCCATAATAGGGGGTCCTCAAAGTACGTCAAAGTCAATAAAGATAATTCAGTTTAAGTATAAAATACTGTTTTAAATGATTAAATTTTTTGACTTTTAAACAATATCATTAACTTGTAACCAGTTAAGATATTATTTTTGGGTGAATTTGTTAATTTTAGTAAAATTTACAAATCTTTTCGCCGTCGCTCAATAAGATCTTTCAGAGCGAGACGGGCCCGGTGCAGACGGCTTCGAACTGTTCCGACGGGGACATGAAGAATATCCGCTATTTCCTCATAGCTGGCTTCCTCCATTTCCCGAAGAATTAACGGAGTGCGGTATTCCGATGGCAGGCGATTGATTGCCTCCCAAAGCAGCCGGGAAGATTCTTCGCTGGTCATTTTATGTTCCGGCGATTCATCTTTCGAGGCCAGGCATTCTCCGTAATCGTCAAGGATTTGTTCCATCGAAACTTTGCGTTTCTTTTGACGAAGGGTCCCGATTGATATATTAAACGCTATTCGATAAAGCCAGGTATAAAACCGGCTCGATTGGCGAAATCGGGACAAATTCGTGTATGACTGAAGAAAAGTTTCTTGAACAATATCGCAGGCTTCCTCGCGATCGTTAACAATGTGATAGACAACATTGTATAAACGGTCTTGATAGCGCGTTACCAGTTCCGCAAATGCGTCCTGATTGCCTGTCAGTGTTTGTTCAATCAGTTCTTCGTCTGACACGTCTGCTCCTGTTACTTATGATGCAACCCCTATAAAAAAGTTCCAATAATTCTGTTTTTTATTTTTTATTTATTTTTTTCAATAATCGGTTTTACCGGCTCTTAACTAAAATATCGTTGCTGAAGACACCTTTCCGATACTTTGGCGGATCGGCAGAAAAGAGCGGGTTGGGTAAACTCAAGACATACCTGCAACAATTATACCCGTGATTTGTAAAAATAGTGAAAAAAAGGATATAAAAACTCAATTTCTTCTTTAAAATGTTTCCTAAACCGTTTTTTTTGACAAACTTGAGTTAAACTGCTAAAATAGAATAAAGAGTTTATCCGCTTTATTTCTTTGATATTCAAAGGGTTCTATTTATTTTTCGAATTTTTTTGGACAAAAATTTTTTATTTGAAATTTCGAAACGGATCTTTTGACTAAAATGAAAACAGAGAAGTAACGGAAAATCGCGGCATTGTCTTCATCGGTTTTTTTTATATACTGTTATATAAAAATGATTCATTTTTAAACAACGCAAAATAAATTGACCGACATATTTAATAAATGTTTTTTGGGGTAATTTGTATGCAGTTTGTTAAAAACAACAAACTGCGCTGGTTATATTATGTTTTTTCCGTAATAACGTCAAAACAAAGGTCTTTTTTCGAAGTCTGCTGACGAAAATACGGAAAGTACAATGTGTTGGCAGTTGAAAAAACAGGGCTAAAATAGGTAAAACAGAAAGTAAAATATGCGGCCGGTAGAACGGATTTTGATCTCTATTGAACGTCAAGGTGACTCGGTTCGAAATTTATTGCTCGGAACGACACCGGATGTCTCTCAAGATGATCTTAAAGAAATAATGGATTGGGTTTACGCTATGAATATCGTTTCGGTTAAGGCGTTTAATCCATTCAATCTGGTCTTTTTTCCTCTTCCGAGCGGATGTTCGGCCATCGGACGTCTTTTGCTTGATGTTCGATCATTTCGACAGGATCAGAAAGAGATCTTTTTCTTGCAAATCCTGTTGGTTTCTTCCGATACACTGCGAGCCTTTGAAAATAATCCGGTCAGAATTTACGAACGCGCTTTAACGTCCGGACAACTTTTAACGGAGTCTTTTTTCGACGATAAATGCGCGGAATCCCTGATGGAAAGTTTCGGGTTTGAAACGAACGGCGATCTGTTCGTAAAAAATTTCCGGCTCATCGGCGAAACGGCTCCGGCGGAATTGGCTCCGTTTGAACTGGATTGCTCTTTGGAAAAATCGGATGAAAATGAACTTAAGACCGGAACACTTAAGGGATTGACCGCAGATCCGGGAACGCGTGTTATCGTTGTTATAATCCAGTCGATCCTTGATTCAATGGTTACCTATTTTGAAGAGAGTGGATCTTCCGTTCATTTGATCAACGGTATTTTCAATCTTCTTCCGATCCATTGGCGACCGGAACTCAGTTTTTCGATCGGACTTCATTTTGACGGGGAGCATTATTTACGCCTTGTTTCCTGTAATAAAAAGGACCCGAAAAACGGTCCTGAACCGAATATGCCTTATATTGATCCGTTGGCGATAAAAGAAGGGCGCGCGAATTTTGAAATAGTCGAAGGCTGGCCGCTTTTGATCGAACTGGTTTTGCAAAAAGAAGCGTTCACCTTTTTAAATACGAAACTGATCGACGATTATCAGGAACGGTGCGAGAAATCTTTTGGTGAACCGGAAACTTTCTGCGATACCGAAACGATTCATGTTCTTGGGTTCGAATGGCTTTATCAGCTGAAGCATTTTCTTTCGCAAAATCCGGAGTTGTCGAAAGATCAGGATCGGCTCATGAGTCGGGCGGATCAAGCTCATCCGCTACTGGAAACGGATCTGCCGTATCCGGAAAATCTTCGGCCCGGCCTAGAGTTCGAAAAACCGCTCGTTCTCGTTGAAGGCAGTAATATTCTGTCTCCCTTTCAGCGGCTTTCCGCCCGTTTTCCCGACCGTGTTCAGGATCTGACCCGGCTCGATTCGCTGATCGCGCATTTTCTCGGCGGAAGCTTTTTTTCCAAGGATGTTTTGGAAAAATTCTGGATGGATCTGCGGAAAAGATCCGAAAGCGATTTTCTTTGGTCCGTTCGCGAAGAATATATTCATTATATCCGGTCTTATCTTCTGGTTCGAGATACTGATCAATTCGATTCCGCGATGAAAGAAAACATCGCCGCTCTTGATATTATTAATCTGCTGATCACTTGACCGGTCTTTTATTGAAAAGCCGGTTTCTGTTTGATAACGTCTTGATCTTTAGCCGGTTGTCATAACGAAAAATAAAATGAATATTGTATAAAATAATAAACAATAAATTAGAAATATAATAAACAGTCAGATAAACTAAAATGGATAAAATTCTTTGATGGATATTGTCAAATATAATATAAAATAGAGTCTTTTTATAAAATGATCAGAAAACTTCTCTTGAAACGGATTATTGACAAAGATACTTTTTTATTGTTAAATAATAATCAGTATTGAATATTATAATGGATGTTATTTTATATTTCCCATTTTTTTGTCCGTTGATTTCGTGAACGGGCTGTTCTCTTGATGTTTGAACAGGAAAAGATAAAAGAGTGATTGGTATCAAGGGCATATTGGAATTTGTTTAAAGGAGATCTGCGTTGTCATATTCGATAGAAGTGATCCGCCGTCCGGAAACGGGCCGCAAGTTTCGCGCTGCGCTGTTTGATTTTGACGGAACGTTGAGCCTTATTCGAGAAGGCTGGCAGGCGATAATGGTTCCTTATTTTTGTGAAGTATTGAACCAATACGACAGCAACGCGCAGGAGGTGGAACGGGTCGTTCATGATTTTGTCGATCGGATCACCGGCAAGCAGACAATTTACCAATGTATTCAGCTGGCGGAAGAAGTCAAAGTGCGGGGAGGTG
>CAZZEF010000032.1:28482-31421 GCA_964652875.1 uncultured Planctomycetaceae bacterium | reverse complement strand
ACGGGAATCCCCGTCTTTTCAGCGATTTTAAAAAATTCCGCCGACGCATTGGCAGAGACAACCCCGCCGCCGATCATAAAAACAGGTCGAACCGATCGTTTCATCTGTTCGACCAGTTTTTCAATTTTTTCTTTATTTGGCTTGATGATCTCGCCGCAATAGCCGGGAAGGTTCATCGGCGCATTAAAATCGGGATAACATTGCGAAGTCTGAATATCTTTGGGAATATCGACCAGAACAGGACCAGGGCGACCTGTCGTCGCGACATAAATGGCTTCTTTAATAACACGAACAAGATCTCGGATATCTGTAACGAGATAATGATGTTTGGTTATGCTTCGACAAACTTCGGTGATCGGCGTTTCCTGAAAACCATCGGAGCCAATCGCCTGAGTTCCGACCTGCCCGGTAATGGCCAAAAGCGGGATACTGTCGAGTTTGGCGTCGGCGATACTGGTGATCAGGTTTGTCGCTCCCGGTCCGCTGGTAACCATACAAACGCCAATTTTACCCGAGACACGGGCATACCCCTGGGCCGCAAAACCGCCCCCCTGTTCGATTCGCGGAAGAACAACACGAAGTTCGTTTCGAAAACGGGTCATGGCCTGATGAAGCGGAATGGAACATCCGCCCGGATAGGCAAATATTGTTGTTATCCCTTCGTTGACAAGAGTTTGAATCGCAATATCCGCACCGGACATCATCCGCTGTTCCTGATTTTCCGCGAAAGCCGCACTCTTTTTGTTCGTCACCATAAACTTCAAGCCTCTTCTAAAATTTTAATTTTTTCAAAATATTTCTGCCGCGGTCACTTGCGGACCCCATCGGCGAAAGATCTTGGCAAAATCGATCTTTTCTTGATTCGATTCTTCAAAAATATCTGTTATACCGATTCCATTAAGTATTTTCCGTTCCAACGTCAAAAGAACAGCTGATTCACAAAGTCAATCAGCGGAAATACGGAAAATTAAAAATCACGGCAGCAGGAATAATCCGGTTTGAACAGATCAAACAGAGATCGGAATTTGATCCAATTTTAATCCGACAAACAATGGAGCAATATAATTTTTCTGAAAAATAGACTATATATTTATAATACCCTTTTTCCCCGCTTTTACAAGGGGATGATTTTGGCCGTTGAAATTCCGGATGTCATTTTTCGACAAGCGGAAACAGATATTTTATTTATACCGTTCCAAATGAATTTTCCGGAACGCAGCCGTAAAAACTCCCGATTTACAAAGGCAATCGGGAGAGAGGGCGGAAAATTTAAATAAATGCAGTATAAAAGAATCTTTCGGTCCGTTAACGGCCGCGAAATCCAACAGTCTCCCGGGAACGAATCAGACGGACCAAAGATCTTATGCGATACTTTTTAAAATTTTCCGCCGATAAACTTTGTGAATCAGCTGTTCTTTTAATGTTGGAACGGAATTTTCATCAAGGAACTGACATACCAATCGATGGCCCGATGCAATCCTTCGTTAAAATAGACCTTTGGTTGGTAATTCAAAAGTTTTTGAGCGCGGCTGATATCCGCTAACGAATCGCGGACATCGCCGATTCGAACAGGCTGATAAACAGCGGGCAGATCTGTTTTGAGGATCTGACGAAGCAGATCAAGAATCCGGTTTAGAGAAGTCTGTTCACCGCAGGCGATATTAAAAGGAGATCCATCGCAAATTTCGGTCGGGGCGTTCATGGCCAGCCAGTTGGCCTGACAAACATTTTCGACATAGCAGAAATCTCTTGTCTGATTACCATCACCGTAAACAATCGGATTTTTCCCGTTCAGGAGAGCATCGACAAACGCGGGAATAACAGCAGCGTAAGCACCGGTCGGATCCTGTCGGGGCCCGAAAACATTAAAATATCGCAAGGTCACCGTTTCCATTTTAAATGAAGCGGCGTAAGCTCTCATATACGCTTCGCAGCAGATCTTGCCGGCCGCGTAAGGGCTCAACGGCCTTGGAGCCATTGTTTCTGTTTTCGGCGAGACCGGCTGATTTCCGTAAGCGGAACTGGACCCTGAAAAAACAATTCTGCGATTTCCAAATTTTCTGACTGCTTCGAGAACATTAAAAGTTCCGCCGACATTGATTTCGTGAGTCCCTGCCGGATCGGCAACGCTCCGGGGAACGGAACCCAGCGCGCCGAGATGAAAAATTCCGGCCGTCTTCGCAACGCATTGAAAAACAAGATCCCGATCCCGCAAATCGCCTTCAATGATAGTAATTCGATCAGAAACATCGTCAAGATTTTCTCTTTTACCGGTCGAAAAATTATCGAGAACCATTATTTCCAAACCGCGATCAAGAAGAAAGCGCGTTAAATTGGACCCAATGAATCCGGCGCCGCCCGTTACTAGATATTTTGTCATGACCCGTTCGAAATTCCTTTCTTCCGATCTCAATCGTTCCGGTACCGCAAACAGCCTGATAAAAAGCCGGGCTACAAAAACGATCCGATAAAAAACAGAAGCCCCAGCAGCAGTAAATTTTTCGCGCTCGCTTCAAGAAGCCGGTTGAGATCCTTTCCGGTCAACCGATACATGAGGCGCCAGGCGCGAAGATGAAACGAAAGATAGAACAGCGGTATGATCATCTTCCAGTCGGACTGCCCGGTTATTCGGTAATAAATAATGATTAACACCGCCGCGACGGTTCCGTTGAGCAGATAAAAAAATCGGCCGAAACAAGAACCGAAAAGAACGATCGTCGTATATTTACGTGCTTTTTTGTCATTTTCCCGGTCCCGATAATTATTGGAGACAAGAATATTGTCGACCGAAAGTCCAATAGCCGCGGCCACAAAAAAGGAAGAGAACATCCAGGGAAGCCCTTGAACATAAGCGGTAAACAGAACCGGAATCAATCCGAAAAAGATCAGAACCAACAGATCCCCCAAACCGATATATGCAAGCGGAACCGGCCCTCCGG
>CAZZEF010000032.1:24524-28472 GCA_964652875.1 uncultured Planctomycetaceae bacterium | reverse complement strand
CGGTATACAACAGACAAAAGATCACCGAGACGATTCCGACATAGATCAGATCCCAGCCGCCGAAAGGAATAAGAGCCAAACCGAAACAACAGGCAATGATCAGACTGATCACCGTTCCGAGAAGAAGATGCTTCGGCTTGATCCAGCCGGACGCCGCTGCCCGTTTGGGTCCGAGCCGATCTTCGGTATCACTGTTTTTTTTGAAATCAAAATAGTCATTGGAAAGATTGGCGGCGATCTGGGCGAACAGGGCGAACATCAGACAGCAAAAGGCCGGCATCGGCGCGAAAGATCCCTCCCGAACCGCCAGAGCCGAACCGGCAAGAACAGGAACCGCTCCGGCAGGCAATGTTTTAGGACGGGCCGCCAGGAACCAATAATAAAGAGTCTGCCGCGACATGAGATACTCCGCTTTTGATATAAGAATCACGGATCAGGAACGTAATTCGGTTCGCCATTTTTATCCAGCGGAAGCGGGCCTTTGAACTTATCGCCGCCCTTCCAAATGGCGATTTTATGTTTTTCATCTTTATAACGGGACATATTCAGTCCGACGAAAAAGGTCTCCTTTTCCCCCTGATCCGAAGGAACGGTTACCGCGTAAATCATTCGAATGGCTTCATCATCGCGTCCGTAACCGACAAAAACAGTTTTATAATAGGTGATTTTGGCCTTGTCACCGAGCGCGGCCAGTGTCAAAAGAAGATCATTCGTCAAAAACCGGTGCAGTTTTTCATGCATTTCCTCATCGCCGACATACTGCATCCAGTATTTCGCCGGATTGGAAGAAGACTTGGCAATATGTGCGGAATGTTCCAAAATTTTAATCCTTTGGAAATCACCTTTTTTCGCGAAGCTGAACCAGAAATCGGCATATTTTTTCGCATCATTAATAAAATTCCGCTGATAGGTCTGTTTCATCACAGGAACGGCAACCGATGGAACGATCAGAAAAAAGAGAGCCAAAAGAGCCATTGTTTTTCCGACCATTTTTCCGCCTGATTTTTTGATCATCAGAAACGAAACGATCACTAAAATCAAGGACAAGGCGGGCAAAAAATAAAAATTATAACTTAGAAAAAGAAGAAATGAAAAAAAACCGCAGATCAACGCCAAAAGAGCGGGAATACAAACATCTGCCGGGGCGTTTTCCAAATGTTCGACATCGTTGCCGCCTTCGTCCATCGACCAGTTTTGTGAAAAAATCGATCCGGTTCGTTTGTTTTCTTCTGATTGGACTGAAATTTTTTTGTCTTCATTGGTCATAAATCATCTCTCCTTGATCATTTATCGCAGAATTGCGCAAGCAATCGAAACTTTTTATCCTTTTGAAAAACGATTTTCTTTTTCAATAATTTTATTTATGTTATGCCGTTATCGATCTTCTGTTCCAACGTTAAATAAATGGTCGATTCACAATGTCAATCGTCGGAAAGAACAGAAAACCGGCAGTATAAATGCTTAATTCTGTTTAATATTCGGACTTCCGCCGCTGTTGCTGTCGAATTTCCAGCTTCCGTCTTCAACGGCTATATAAACACCGCAGTTTCGCAGGTTTTCATTGGTCAAAAACGTCTTTTCATCGAAAGTATTCGAATTGGAGGCGAACGGTTTCAATGAATAATTGGAAAAATATTCGACCACTTTCATTTGAATAGGGGCCTTGTAACTGGAAGCGTCCAAACGGGGCGCCTCCGGCAAAGTGGCCATCAACATAAAGCAGGTCGTAAAATAAAAGCCGAGAAACATGATGAACAGCAAACTCAATGTTCCGATCAGATTGACTTTTTCCGGAAAAAGAACATTGACGGTCGAAAGATGATTGGTGATCTCAACCAAGATAAAGAGAGCCAGTCCAAAAACAAAAAAGAACGCGAGCATGTCATTATAATAACACATGACCGTCATCATGCTGTCAAAGAGATTGGCGACCGGCGCAAAATAGTTCATCGCGATCAGCGACGCGAAAAAAACATTGAACAGCTTGATCAGTGTTCCCCAAAGGGTATCTTTTCGGCAGAAAGCCAAAATGGCCAGACAGACAACGGGAATTCCAATAAGATACATCGGAGGATAACCCATTATGAGCGTTCGGTCTTCCATCCAGAGAATATGTTCAAAATTCATAATATATTATCCTTTCCCGATTATTTTAAAATTCTTGTTAACTCTTCAAATGAAGTCGTCCCGTCGGCAACCAGTTTACCGCCATCAAGAATATATCCGTATTGTTTGCTGGCGAACGCCGCTTTTCGAATCGCTTCGACCGATGGATTGTTCGCGATGATTTGACGAATCTCCTCGTTGACCTCAAGTATGTCATAAATACCGTTACGGCCAATGTAACCGATTTCATGACAGTCCGGACAAGGAACGTAAGTATCTTTTTCGCCCGGCTCCAGCTGCGGATGGACCCGTTTGCGGTAAAGATCGGAAACAGAGCCCGGCTTAATACCGAGATGCTTGAGGATCTGCGGATTCGGATCAATATCTTCCTTGCAGGAGGGACAAAGACGACGGACAAGTTTTTGCGAGATGACGCCGATCAGCCGTTCGGAAAAAAGTTTCGGGTCAATGCCGGTACTCAAAACGCGCATAATGGTATCCGCGGCATCTTTAGCCCGAATTGTCGTAACGATCAGACGATCGTTTTCAACTTCTTCGCAGCAAAGTTCCAATGTTTCCTTATTGACCATATCGCGCAAAAGCAATACTTTCGGTTCTTTAAAAAAGACATCGGGAAGAACAGAAACCGGTGTCTCGCCCTTGGAAGAATCATAAGTTTGCGTTAAAAGATTTTCGATCGGCAGATACGGATTTTGAGCGTCTTCAACGGTGACAAAGTCACGGGTAAAACGGTCGGCAACGTTAAAAGCGACATCGGTCATCGTTTTGAGTCCCTGACCCGGAAGCGCGGAAAGGATCAAAAGACCTTTATCGGCGCGAAGGAAATTTCTGAATTTCTCTTCGGATTCTTTCGACATGCCCAAATCGGCAAACGAGCTGAACTGGATCTTTTTGACAATATAACGGATAATGATCTGCTCGCCGGTTTTAGTTCCTTGCGATGTAATATCCGCGTCCATCTTCTTTTTGAAATTCCGGTCGTATTTAATATGAAATAATCCGTGCTGACGATTCCGCCGGTCGGCAATATTAAGACCAACCAGAAGTTTCGCGGCTTCGGCAATACCGTCGGCCTCTTCCCGGGTTGGCGGCATTTTGAAAGCGTCTTCGATCTTGTGCCAAACACCATCGAGTTCGAATTGAACATTGACCGTTTCCGCGTTAAAATCGAAAACAACGGAAGTCGCGTTTCGTTTGAGAGATCGGTAAAGAATTTCCCGGAACGGATTGAAGCCGGGTTTGTTTCGGGCAAGAATCGTCCGGCCGTTTAAGGTTTCCGAATCAATTCCCTTACCGCCGCTTTCCAAACGAATCGGCGCCCCAAGTTCATAACTGGCCTTCTGCTGTTTGATCTTGGCTCCGCTGAGACGTTTGAGCACAAAGGCGATATGATCTTTGGTCATCACTTTTTCGGCTTCCAAACGGTCGGCGTTTCGATGTTTGACATATCCAATGATCGGAACCAGAAAACCGATAACAGCGATAGGATAGCCGGCAAAGAAGAACGGAACCAGCAGCGAAAGAAAGAAAACGATCGGAAACACGGTAACCAAATATCGGTTCCATTTGGGTCTTGACAAATCGGTCAAAAGCTCGGCGTCGTTATTGGCCCAGCTGGTTGTCGCGACCCAAAGCCAGAAGAGTATCAAATACAGTCCGATTTTGGTCGCGCTGAAAAAATGCCCCTGAACTTTCGGCTCGGAAGCTTTGGCAATACCAGTTGTCCGCCATCCTTGAGACTGCGCGTTCTGCGCCTCTTTTTTGATCTGATCCATGGTCAGCGCGACACGGTTAAGTTCTTTATTGTCGCGTCGGAATCCG
>CAZZEF010000032.1:0-24514 GCA_964652875.1 uncultured Planctomycetaceae bacterium | reverse complement strand
AGAAGATCCGTTTGATCTCGCCGCCGGTCGGAGGACCTTGGGCAATTGCTTGACCGGAACAAAAAACAACGGTGACGAACAGCGCCAAAAGGAAAAAACTCAATTTATAAAGATCCCAGCTGAAACTTCCTTTGGAAATTTTCAAAAAATCCCCTTCCGGCTGTCGGCGAATAATTTCACCGGAGAAAAAGCGGGAAGATCGGTCAAGAGGATTCGTTTTTGTCAAAGTCTCGGAAGCTTCGAAAGAAACGGGATCGGCATCCTTTAAATTAAAGGTATTCAAGGCTTTTGAATGGCAAAGGAATTCTGGAAACATTGTTTTGCGTTTTTTTAAAAAGGGTTGAAACTGAAAGCTGTCGTACCGAATCGGTCAGGCATTCCGTTTTCGCCGTCAGGAAAACATCCGGGGAGCGAACAGCAAGGGGAAAGAAACGGACAAACTTTTTCGCCGACGGTACCAAAAAATTTTTAAAATCAGCGAATTACAGAATACCGGGTTCCTTGACTTCGATACCCTTAAGGGCCATTTTCAGGGATTCAATATTCGGCGCGACTTCAAAGGCGGTATCGCGACTGATCTTTTTCATCTGGACAAGACTTTTAAGACTCATGGTAAAGTCCATCATGCCTTCGGAAGCGCCAATTCGAATGGCATCGGCAAGTTTATCGTCTTTTCCTTCGAGAATCAGCTTTTTAATAATACCGTTAATGATCATGATCTCGACAGTTGGTACCCGTTGAACGCCGGGCAGAATCGACGGAAGCAGTTTTTGCGCGACGATTCCTTTAAGGTTCATTGCCAGCGCGCCGCGCAGCGCAGTATGCATGTCGGCGGGGAAAAGGTCAAGAATACGTCCGATCGTACTGGACGCGGACGACGCGTGAATGGTTCCGAATACAAGGTGTCCTGTTTCCGCAGCGTGAATAGCCGTTTCGAATGTTTCGCGGTCTCGCATTTCTCCGACAAGCATAATGTCCGGGTCTTCCCGAACCGCGTGTTTCATTCCAACTTCAAAGTCGATAACGTCCATTCCGATCTCGCGCTGATTGATCAAACATTGCGCTTCTGTAAAAATAAACTCGATCGGGTCTTCCAGCGTAAGAATATGCTTGTCGTAATTCTGATTGACCCAGTTCAACATTGAGGCAATCGTTGTCGATTTGCCGGATCCGGTAATACCGGCCAGAAGGATCATTCCTTGGCTGTGTTTGCAGAGTTCGTAAAGAACCGGAGGAAGATGAAGTCCTTCCAATGGAGGGATCTTGTTGTTAATACGACGGGCTACCAAACCGATATTACCCATTTGCGTTAATACATTAACACGAAAACGCCAGGAAATATCGTCAACAACGCAAACATGGGAAAAGTCAGCCCCGCCATCGCGGTAATAGATCTTTTGGTTTCGGTCATCCATAATATCAAAGATCAAACGTGTCATTTCTTCGCGGTCAATCGGCGGATAATTCAGCGGTTTAAGCCCCCCTTTGACTCGAACATAAGGAGGACGGTCGACTTTCAGATGAAGGTCACTGCCTTGCAGTTTGACCAAGGCCCGGAATAATTTATCAATGTCATGATCTCTTTTTTCATGCTGGACACCGATTGCCATTGTTTACTCTCCCCAATCTGTTTTTCTGACAGCTTTGCTTTTCGTGACACGCAATAAGCAGTTGTTCTATTGATCTATTAATTTTATTGATATATTATTAAAAATATCGTTCCTGACACATTTATTATGCTTTCGATTTTTATTTTTCGCGGACAGATTATGTGAACCGTCTGCATTTCTGATAAATAAATTGAAAAATTAAAATGGAACAGTTTACCGATTCCAATCTTAAATAATTTAATACAATCGCTTCGGCCTATTCAAATTTCTGTCCATATTATTTCAGGAACAAAGAAGGATACAGTATAAATCCACTCCAATTTCAATTCAATTTTAATCTTATTTCCCGAAATTACAAGTTATTTTTTACAATATTATTTAGACTTTTACAAAACTTATTTATAAATGATATTTGTTATTTTATAGATTGTATATCGTTATATCATATAAAAATAAAGACGCTTTTTAAAAAAGCGTTCGTTCAAAATGCGAAAAAGAAAACACCCAATTTTCTTTTGTATAACCGTTATAATCGTTACAGCCGGAATATAAACGTAAATTATTTTAAAGTTTTTGAAAAATACACTTAAAAAAACTTGAAGATTTACCATTCTATTTTAATATAAAACTTGCATGATCCTCTGAATTTATTACTTGAGTATAAATTTTTCCCGATTATTTTTTCTCACGTTTTACAAAGTAAATAAAGGTAATGCCGTTTTTATTGTTATAGATGTTTCCGAAAAACGGACAAATTCATCATGAACAATTTTCAAAATTATTTGGTCATTTCAAAAAACATTTTATTTATATAACGTTAAGTATAAATTCTGAAATACTAAAACTTAATGGATGTTAGGGAGTATTGTTGTTCGAAAACGGAATTTAAATGATCTGTTTTCAAAACAGGATTGAACCTGATTGAAAAGCAAGGCAAGGAATGAAGCGATGACGTACCGAAAATATTTGTCTCTGACGATTTGTTCAATATTGAGTTTTGCGATATTGATTGGCTGTCAGCAGAAAAAACCGGGCCAGCCTCTTGCCGATCCGGTTCCCAAACAGGAAACGTTTGTTGGCGGAACGCAGACGGGATCCGTTTCCCCCGGCAGTGTTACGACCGGATCTTCTTTGCCGACAGGAACAGGAACGGCCGCCGGGGCCTCGACAACGGATTATATGCCCGGTCAGCCGAACGGACAGGCCCCCCCTCCTGTCGGAACACTTAATTCAGGCACTGGCAATGAAGTTCCTGTTTTGCGTTCCGAACCGGGAACAGTTCCGCCGGGGGGCGTTACGAAAGCGGATCCTTCTTCAGACCGACAAAACACCGATCAATCGGATAATTCCGGTGCGTTGAATCAAAACACTATCGCTCAAGGATCGGGAAATACGGACATGCAAAATGTCGGACAAACAGAGCCGGGTAAAATATCCCCGTCCTCTTATACCGATTCGGACAATAAAGACGGAAATCAAAACGTTTTGCCGACATCAGGCGAACTTGAGCATCAAAAGAAAGATCCGGACTCGAAAATCGATGAAAATAACACTGAAACGGTTTTGCCGCCTGATCCGGATTCCGGATCGCCTTCTCCGGATAAATTTCCTGAAAATTTCGGAGGATACGCAAACAAAGACAAAGCCGATGAGACTCACGCAAACTCAAGTCAGAAAGAAGTCGCCGGACTTTCGTCGAATACCGATGGTAAATCCAAAGATTTTACCAATGTGTCCTCTCATCTTTCGAAATCGGATAAAGGTCAGAATACCGACAGCAATGAGAATGATCTTTCTCAAGCAGCGACGGACGATAAAATAAAAGATAAATCATCAGCAGAATCGACGGAAAGTTCTCAAGCTTCAGACAAAACGCCGGATACGGCCGATTTATCGACCAAGAACTTTGACGATTTACCCAAACTGCCCAAAACAAATGAAGTATCTGAGCCTCAAAATAAAAAGAAGGCAGATAAAACAGATCAAAATGATCAGCAGAAGAATTCCGGCGAAAAAGAGTCGGCTCCGATAAAAAATGACGATCAAACGAAAGATTCCTCCCAAGACGCTGACCGTCATGATTCGGACAGCGGCGGTGATCCCGCGCGGGAGTCTGACCCCAATGCCAGTAATGAAAAAGAAAACTCCTCTGAACCTGTCGAACAGGACGAAACCGAGTCAACTATCAGCGGGGCGCGTTACTGCCCGGTCTCGAATGATATTGTTCGAACTTCCGCTATTCATACTGTCGACAAGAAACAATCCGGAACTGACACAAACAGAAACAGGGTCGAGACGCCGATACAAACACTTAAAGTTTACGGAACCGATTCGGCCAGTATCCGATTTCAAATAAAGGTTGAATAATCACTCCTGTTTCAAAACAACAGCCGGTTTTTTAAATTTCCCTTTTTTCCGTCGGTTGACTTCATGAATCGACGGAAAATTTTTGACTTCAAAAAAATTCCTGATTATAATGCCTCCGTCGGATCATGTTTTTTATTGCCCTCCATTTTAATATTCTTATTTTTCCGCCAAGAACTTCATAAATCGGCGGCTCTTCGGACATCAGAACGGAACCGATCTATTTATGTTGCCAATATTATTTATATTTTTCCAATTCTCTTTTTTTATTGGTCTGTTATAATAAATTAGACCCATTTTGTATTTATGTAAAACAGATCGGCAGCAAAGAGCAATCAAGAAATTGAAAAACGTTTTTCTGCTTCCAACATTTTAAAATTGTCATTGACAAAATTGCCGATAATAATTTTAATTGACTGTTTGCGTTCCTGCCGTAAAAACACGAAAGCAGATCTATCGTTGCGCAAAAAACACAAAAAATATGGTGTTTGACAAAGTATCAAAACATATTTTATATTTTATCACAACATACATATATAATTACATTAATACATCGCGTTTCAGCAGAATTGTACTAAAAATTTATCGAAACAGACTTAGAACAAAAATTTCATTTGAATGCGGCAAAACTGAAACATATTATTTAATAATTGTCCTGCTTTTATTGAGTAAAATAAACGGAGTAAAAGGAGTTGGTAAATTGGGAGCGATACCAAGCGGTTTTAAGAGAAGAATCGAAAGTCTGATTCCTTTTTCGACGAAGGGAAGTATTTCCCGCTGGTCTTATATTTTAGAAAAGATCAATTCCCTGGAACCGGAAACGGTTAAATTGAACGATCAGGAATTGAAGAAAAAAAGTTTGTCGCTTCGCTATCGGGCCCGAAGTGGTGAACCTCTTTCCAAATTACTTCCGGAAGCGTTCGCGCTTGTTCGGGAAGCGGCCAATCGAACGTTGGGAATGCGTCATTTTGACGTTCAGATTCTCGGCGGAATCGCGATGTTCAATAATTCAATCGTCGAAATGCAGACCGGGGAAGGTAAAACACTGACGGCGACCGGCCCGCTTTATCTTTACGCACTTCATGGCAAAGGGGCCTTGCTGGCGACAGTCAACGATTATCTTGCCGCTCGTGACGCCGAACTGCTGACACCTGTTTACAAAGCGCTCGGAATGAAAGTCGGCATAATTCAGACGCAGCAGCAAACCGACGCCCGGCGCGCCGCATATGATTGCGACATCACTTACGGAACCGCAAAGGAATTCGGTTTTGATTTCTTGCGTGATCGGCTTCTTCTGCGGCGAATACGGGAAGGTCAGGCCGATATTATCGGCGCGATGCTTGAAGGACAGCGCGTCAATAACGAAAAACCGACACAGCGGCAGGAACCTTATTTTTGCCTGGTTGACGAAGCGGACAGTATTTTGATTGATGAAGCGAGTACCCCGTTGATTATCAGCGCACTTCCGACCGAAGAACAGAAAAAGGAAGTCGAAGCTTACAAATGGGCCGCTGATAAGGTTTATGAGTTCATCGAAGACGTCGATTATGAATACGATCATGAAAAACGAACCGTCGAACTGACCAAAGAAGGACGGCTAAAGGCCCGGCAACTTCCCAAACCGGAGGCAATGGACACGACCGGTTTGTATTATGTTTATGAGTTCATTAAAAGAGCAATTAAAGTCGATCGGGAATTCAATCTGGATCAGCAGTACGTCGTTCGTGACGGTGAAATCGTTATCGTCGATGAATTTACCGGACGTTTGGGCGAAGGCCGAAAATGGCGCGAAGGCATTCATCAGGCTGTTGAAGCCAAAGAAGGAGTCGAAATAACAGTCGCAACAGGCCAGGCGGCCCGGGTTACTGTTCAGGACTTTTTTCTCCGTTTTGAACATTTGGCCGGCATGACCGGTACCGCGTATGCTTCCCGAACGGAATTGAAAAGAATTTATAAATGCAAGGTTGTTCCGGTTCCGACCAACAGACCGCCGAAACGCATTGAGCTTCCGATCTCGATTCACGGAACTGAACGGCAAAAATGGGAAACCATTCTTCACGAAATCGAAGAACTTCATTCACTCGGTCGTCCTGTCCTTGTCGGAACGAGAACTATCGATAAATCGGAAATACTTTCAAATCTGCTCAAGGAAAAGGGCATTGAACATCAAGTACTCAATGCCAATCATGTCGAAGAGGAAGCGGGCATTGTCGCCGATGCGGGCCATTGGGGGAAAGTTACCGTTTCGACCAATATGGCCGGACGAGGTACCGACATCAAACTCCCCGACGAAGTAACCGATATCGGCGGTCTTCATGTTATTTGTACCGAACTTCATGAATCAGCACGTATTGATCGGCAGCTGATCGGACGATGCGGACGACAGGGAGACCCGGGCTCTTACCGGCAGTATCTTTCTCTTGAAGACGAAATATTGGAAAAAGCATACGGCCCGAAAAAAGCGGATAAAATCAAAAAATTGGGGGTCGACGATCCGGAAGGCAATTTCGGATCCAAAAGAGGAAAATTCTATCGGGCTCAAAAAAAGGTTGAAAAGAAAAGTTACCGCAATCGAAAAACAATGCTCTATTACGAAAAGGAGCGCAAAAAGATCCAGCGCAGCATGGGTCAGGATCCTTATTTGGACACCCCCAATTAATCGAACACACCGAGCCAACCGCTAAATATTTTTCAATAGTCCGCTTTGATGATTTTTCGGCGGATGGTTCGGAAATCTCAAAAACGTTTGCCGGTTAAAAACATAATTATCCGATCGGTATATTTCGATTTTTATATTTGATGAAATAAAATTATTCCGATGATCGGCCTGAAAAATTAAAACAGATTGCCCAATAAAATTGTCTGATAAAGTTATAAAGATGAGCGATACAATAGACCGGACTTCCGACCACCGCAATGTTCCTGTTACAGTTTGGACTTGGAACAAAAAAACGGATCCCCCGGAAGTTTACACGCTTTTCGACATTCACAAAAAGAAAAATGGTTCGCTTCGATCCGATTCTTCTCCGGTCGCAGTCCATTCTCTTTATTTGACAGGAAAACAGACTGTTCGTCCAAAAGTTTACTCTATTCCATTGAGTAAAAAAGGGGACAAGGAATCGATCCGAAGCTTTTTCTTTTATCAGACGCCTGTTAAAGACAAATCTGAACAATCGGATCCAAAACAGATCGATCCGGAAAAAAACAATCGGCCCTGCGCTGCTTCCAAGGCAGAGATCGACCAATCGGCCGTCGATCCTTCGCTTACGGCACCTTGGGAAGGGCCAATCGAACTTCCTTCAGAATTGACGCGCATCAGGATCCCGGCGGATGTCATTAAAGTTGAGGATCGTCTGAATTATATTCTCCAGCCGCCGCTGGAACTGTTGCTGGGCAAAAAATCTTTGGTCATGCCTTTCGCGCCGTTCAACTATCAGAAACAGGGAATCGCTTTTCTTTACAGCGCTCATTTCGCGGTTTTGGCCGATGAAATGGGACTTGGCAAAACAATGCAGGCCATTACAACGATGCGCCTTCTTTTGCGCTCGGGCGAATGTCGGCAGATCCTGCTGGTCTGTCCTAAACCGCTGGTCACCAACTGGAAAAGAGAATTCGAACTTTGGGCGCCGGAAATACCTGTTCAGGTGATCGAAGGAAAGAGTGACCGGCGAAAATGGCTTTGGCAGCTTCAAGGAGCGCCGATCCGAATTGCCAATTATGAACTTCTTCATCGCGACCGCGAATTTTTTGATCTGCCCGCGGAAGAAAAACCGGTTCGGTTTGATCTTGTTGTTCTTGATGAATCGCAGCGGATCAAAAATCGGCAGGGCGTTACGTCAGAAGCGGCCCGGGCGATCCCGCGGCGCAGAAATTGGGCACTGACTGGAACACCAGTCGAAAATTCTTCGGAAGATCTTGTCGGTATTTTTGAGTTTCTTTCGCCCGGTTTTCTTTCCTCCGGTTTAAAACCAACCCGAATCAGGGAACTCGTCGGAGATCATATCTTGAGACGCACCAAGGATAAAGTTTTAACAGATCTTCCGCCAAAACTGATTCGTGACGCACATATCGAGCTTCAGGGA
The DNA here is from genome assembly GCA_964652875.1 of uncultured Planctomycetaceae bacterium. Classification (GTDB taxonomy): domain Bacteria; phylum Planctomycetota; class Planctomycetia; order Pirellulales; family Thermoguttaceae; genus JAUNBG01. The sequence continues at coordinate 16,458 of CAZZEF010000032.1, read as the reverse complement.
GAACAATGGGAAAGTTATCGTTTGGCCAAAGAGGCAGGCGAGGTCCGACTTAACGAAATGGGTGATTCAATCACTCTTCATCATGCGTTCGAACTTATCCTGCGCTTGAAGCAGATCTGTAATTTTGATCCGGCTACCGGCGAAAGCGCCAAACTGGAACGATTGTCTGCCGACCTGGAAGAGGTATCGCAAAGCGGTCGAAAAGCAATTGTTTTCAGTCAATGGGTCGAAACCCTGCTGCGTCTTAAAGTGGAATTGAAAGAATTTAATCCGGTTGAATATCATGGCCGTATTCCAATGGGCGATCGGGACAAAGTAATCGATCGTTTTCGCAACGACAAGGACTGTCATGTCATTTTAATGAGTTACGGCGCCGGAAGTGTCGGGCTTAATCTGCAGTTTGCCGAGTATGTTTTCCTGTTCGACCGATGGTGGAATCCGGCGATTGAGGATCAAGCGATCAATCGGGCGCACCGAATTGGTGCCGCCGGACCGGTTACAGTGTCCCGTTTTGTTTCGATCAATACAATTGAAGAAAAAATCGATCGGATCCTGACCGAAAAACGCTTTCTCTCCGAAACGATCCTCTCCTCCGCGAAAGGACTGAATTATTCCGCCGGCTTGAGTCAAAACGATATCTTCGGACTGTTTAATTTAAAAGTTTCCCGTCCGGTTAAAAAATAGGAAATCAGAGGGGAAAAACGACCGTTGTTTTATCATAAGTTTTTATTATAATAAAAACAGTGCAACCGGCAGTCTTTCTGATTTATAATATATGTTAATAGTAATTTCGGATGAAATTTAGCCTCCTTTTGTAAAAAACTCTTTTGGAAAGCAAAATTTATTGTTCTTCGGTAAAAATTATCGCTCTTACAGGTTGCGCGATATCAGTTTCTGTATAAAATTTATTGTATCTGTTTATAAAAATCACTCAAACTTCGAGCGACTAAACACGTCATTCCGCTCCATTGGAATGACAGGTACGACAATTTTCAGAAAAGGGTTTTTTCGATGTACGAGAAATGGTTGGCAAAACGCGCATTTTCATTTGAATCGTCCGGAATCCGCAAAGTTTTCGCTCTTGGCGAAAAATTGGCCGATCCGATAAATTTGTCTATTGGACAGCCGGATTTTGATATGCCGCAAGAGGGACGCCAGGCGGCTATTGAAGCGGTCAACAGCCGTAAAAGCGGATACACGCAGACACAGGGACTAACCAAACTTGTCCAGCGGCTTCAGGCGGATGTCGACGCGCAATATCATCATGAGGACCGACGGGCAATCGTTATCAGCGGAACAAGCGGCGGATTGCTTTTGGCGGCACTTTCATTCATTGATCCCGGCGATGAAGTCATTATTTTCGATCCCTACTTCGTTATGTATGACTCGCTGATCAAGTTGGCCGGCGGTATTCCCGTTAAAGTCGATACGTATCCTGATTTTAAATTCGACGTCGAAAAACTCGCCGCGAAAATTACCCCCAAAACCAAAATGATCATTATGAATTCACCGGCTAACCCGACCGGTAAAGTCGCCTCCAAAGAGGAAGTCGAAGCTATTGCCAAACTGGCGCAGGAAAAAGACATCCTTTTGATCAGTGATGAAATTTATCAAACATTCTGTCATGTCGATTTCGTTTCTCCGGCCGTTTACAATCCGAAGACGCTTGTCATGGGCGGATACAGCAAGTCACATGGAATGCCCGGATGGCGGGTCGGGTTCGTTCACGGCCCGAATGAACTGATCGAAGTCATGTTGAAATTCCAGCAATACACTTTTGTCTGCGCCCCGCAGGTTGCCCAATGGGCGGTTCTCGGCGGACTCAACGCGGACATGAGCGGTGAAATCGCCCATTACAAGAAAAAAAGAGATATGCTTCTGGAAGGACTCGGCGATCTTTTTGAAATCGCTCGGCCGGAAGGCGCTTTTTATATGTTCCCGAAAGCGCCTTGGGGAACCGCGTCCGAATTCGTTGAATACGGAATTAAAAATCATCAATTGTTGGTTATTCCGGGCAACGTTTTCAGTGAACGGGACACCCATTTCCGGATCTCTTACGCCGCCAGTGACGAAACGATTGAACGCGGTATCGAAGCGCTTCGCAAAATGGCGAAAAAATTATAATTAACGTTTTGTTCTGCTTTCCTTTAAATTTTCCTGCCTAACGTCAGCGGACTTCGTAATCGACCGTTTCTCTGACATTTAAACCGATTCCAAGATGAATTTCCGTTACAATGTCAAAAGAACAGCCGATTCTCGCAGTCAATCGGCGAAAATGACGGAAAATTTAAAATAAAAGCAGTATAAAGAAGAAAATAAGCAAATTGTGATCTGATTAAAATTTTATGAAACCCGTATCGGGCTGTTTCAGCGGCCCGGCCGGTTTTCGGTTGGTGGTCCGAGTCAGTTTAAAATTTGCATTCCGTCTTTTGTTTTCGGGCGGACAATCGCCTCTAATAAAACCGGAAGTACCTGAATTATACCGATCCGATTATGAATTTTCCGGAACGAAGCCGAAAAAACTCCTGATTTACGGAGGCAATCGGGGGAGAGGACGGAAAATTTCAAAAGTCGGCAGTATAAAATACACACAATAGAAATTACTGAAATTAAAAATAAATTAAACTCATGGAGAAAGTTATGACAAAGAAGAAATGCGTTCTTGCTTACAGCGGCGGATTGGACACTTCCGTTATTCTCGGCTGGCTTATGGACAGAGGTTATGAAGTTCATGCCGTTTATGTCGATTTGGGACAGCCTTGCGAAGATCGGGAAGCGATTCGCAAAAAAGCGGAAGATATTGGCGCCGCGTCCATTCGTTTTATTGATGTTCGCGATGAAGCGACTCGCGATTTCGCGTTTCCGGTCATGCAATGGCAGGCCAAATACGAAGGGGTCTATCTTCTCGGAACCTCTATTGCCCGTCCGCTAATTTCCAAGAAAATTCTTGAAGTGGCCAAAGAGGTCGGCGCGACTGCTTACGCTCACGGCGCGACCGGCAAAGGAAACGATCAATGCCGTTTTCAGCTTGCCGCGGAAGCTCTTTGTCCGTCGATTGAAATGATCACCCCTTGGCGAATGGACGAATTCCGGGCTCAATTCCCCGGCCGAACCGAATTGATCGATTACTGCGCCAAAAAGAATATTCCCGTCAAGGCCTCCGTTTCAAAACCATATTCTTCCGATGAAAACTGCTTCCATATAAGTTATGAAGCCGGCAAACTGGAAGACATGGAAACCAACGGAATGGACACCGTTGAATTCGGCATGTGCGTTCGACCGCAAGATGCGCCGGATAAACCGGAAACAGTAACAATCGCGTTCGAATCCGGCGTTCCTGTTGCCGTCAACGGTCAGAAACTCGGCGCATATGAAATTATCAAGACACTTAATGAAATCGGCGGTCGCAACGGCGTCGGCATTATCGACATGGTCGAAAACCGCTTTGTCGGAATGAAAAGTCGAGGCGTTTATGAAGCGCCGGCCATGACGGTTCTTTATGACGCCCATCGGTATATTGAACAACTGACAATGGACCGCGATTTGATGCATCTTCGCGATCGTCTGGCTCCTGAAGTCGCGGAAATGGTTTATTATGGTTTCTGGTACGGAGCAAAAATGGATGCGCTTCTCGCTTTTATCAAAGAAGCTCAAAAGCCGGTCACCGGAGAAGTTACACTCCAGCTTTACAAAGGCAATATTATTGTTGCCGGCCGCCGCAGTCCGAATTCACTTTACGACGAGGGAATCGCGACAATGGAAGGAAGTGACGCATACAATCAAAACGATGCGACCGGTTTTCTTCGAATTGAAGGCCTGCCGTATCGGGTCCAGGGCAAAGTTCGCCCCAGAATGTAATTATCAAAAAATGAACACCAAGACTATTCTTTGATATCAAATCTGGTTTGATAATTTTGTTTTTACGATTATCAAACCAGATCTTCCTTCTTCATTTTATACTGTTTATCAGATTTTTATTTGTTTTTGACGATAACATCAATTATAGACTATTTTTGACTTATTATTTTATTTTTGTCCTTTTTATTTATTATATTTTTGATTATAATTATGTAAGTTTGTAAGTTTTTTAACACAGACTTGGAAAAGATGTATATTTTTAAAAGAGTTTTCTCTTTAATGTTTCTGTTTGCGTAATCGATAAAATCAATATTTTTTTCTTATATTAAAAATTTTTTGTGTTTTTTGCATTAATACTTTCCTTGACAGGAATTACAGGTATTGTAAAATTATTTTTATCCGATAATAATATTAAGCCTTAACTAAAAATATTACTGATAATTTGTTAGTTTATTATACAAAACAAACAAATAGTATATTACTGTTTCAATATTTTTTATTTTAAGATTTGTTCGCTTTAAATAAAATATTACTAAAACGAAAAATTTCGTTAACTTTGTATTTAATTTAAAAATATTTATTTTATTAGAGTTTTTTAATTGAATAATATTTTTAAATAGATAAAATAGATAATATAAAAGTTTATATTCTGTTATAAAAACAGGTAATTTGTTCTCTGGGGTATCTTTTGATATAAGTTTGCCGGAGTTGTACTTATGGAATTAAAATTAACAGTATACGATAATACCAATCGTTCGCTTGCCAAGCGAATTGCTCTTCCGTGTACTATTGGCCGCAGCCGCAAGGCTTCTTTTCCTATTCCGGATCCTTTGGTAAGCCGTCGTCATTGCGAAATTTTCGCCGACGATAACCGGGTCATGCTCAAGGATCTTGATTCTTTAAACGGAACATTTCTTCAAGGACGCCGCATCGTTACGGTGATGCCGCTTCATATTGGCGATACTTTTACTATTGGAGATTTCCGTTTTTGCATTTCTGAATTGACCGAACAGGACCGCAGGGATCTTGATTTGGCGTCACCCAGAGTCATTTCCGGATACGATTCGGCGCCGACAATTCCGGTAACTCCGGATGTCAGGGCTCAAAATTTCAATAATACCAGTCCCGACCAAAATATTATGAATAATCCAGATGATGGCGAACTTCAACTCATTGATGATGATGATTTGCAAATTGTCGACAATATGCGTTTTAAAAAATAAATTTTGATAAATTACCGACATACTGATATCCTCAATTGATCTCCTTAACGGTTAATTGAGGTTTTGGTTTTCTTGTGTTGTTTTTCCGCCGTTACGTATTTTCCCGATATTTCACTCTTTAAACATTTCGGTTATTATCTTTAATTTTAATCTTTTGTTTTTTCTTCCCGTACTTTTTGTTTTCACTGTTTTTGCTCTTTTTGTTATCCTGAGATTTTTAAATCAAAAAGTTTACAGGTATTAAGTCAACATTGCTGTTTATAAATTCCTTTGGATCCAATCTGTCATTTTTAGTTTCGGATAAAAATACCGGGCTTGCGGAAACAGGGCAATAACGACGGAGAAAAAATTTTTTCGACGAATCGATAAAATCAGAACTTTCTTCGGAAAGTTTCTTTGAAGGTATTTATTGCGAATGAATATTAGGGTATAATATAAAATGTTGAACCGTCAGAATGAATGCGGAATACCCCTCTGAAAAGTCAGAAAAAAATAGCAAGTCACGTCAAAAAAGATCCAAACTAAAAAGGAAGAACAGGGATGAAATTATTTTCGACAGGAAAGAACAGCCGGTCTTGGCGATTGCCGATACTGGCAGCGTTGCCGATTTTGACAATATTATCTGTCGCGTTATTATGCGGGGCAGAAGAAAAAAAAGTGCTGCCGGAATGGAAGCGTCCTGAAATTACAGGAGTCAACAATTTGACACCGCATAGCTCGGACGTTGTTCCCGGCCGGGCCGATTATAAGAAGATTCCCCTTGCCGGTGATTGGCAGTTTAAATGGTGTCCAAATCCGCAAAGCGTTCCCAATGATTTTTATCGAACGGATTATAATGACAAACAATGGGACGCCATTCCGGTCCCCTCCAATTTCCAAATGCTCGGATACGGCTATCCGCATTATACCAATATCCCCTATCCTTGGGAAACGAGTACCCCGCCTTTTATTCCTGACAAAGATAATTGGGTCGGTCTGTATCGTCGCGATTTTAATATTAACATTAATGATCTCGGCGGTTTCAATCAGGTCGTTCTTCATTTCGATGGGGTCGAATCCTGCTGTTATGTTTATGTCAACGGTAAATTCGTCGGTGTTGGTAAAGATTCCCGAACGGCGGTTGAATTCGACATTACCAAATATCTTCAGACCGGTAAAAACAAGATCGCGGTCAAAGTTTTTCGCTTTTCCGACGGATCGTATCTTGAAGATCAGGACTTTTTCCATTTAAGCGGTATCTACCGTGACGTTTACTGCTATGTTCGACCGGCGGTCAGTTTGGTCGATCTGCATCTTAAACCGGAACTTGACGGTAATTATGAAAACGCCGTTCTTTATGCCGAAGCGGTTGTTCAAAACCGTTCGAATGAACCGGTGTCCGGCATGTTTATTATTGAACTGAATAAAAACGCCTGCTCAAATAATCAAAAGACGAATTCCAACAAGGAAGTTCTGTCTTCGGGAACCTCTTTTAATGCAGAAGCGAACGGAACAAGCGTTGTTCGAGTCAAAATTCCCGTTCAAAATCCTAAAAAATGGAGTGCTGAATCTCCCTGGCTTTATCAAGTCAATGCAAGACTTCTCGACTCGAAAGCTCAAAAGTTGGGATCGTTCAAAAGCTATATTGGTTTCCGCAAAGTCGAGATCCGCGACGGTCAACTGCTGGTCAACAATAAGCCGATTTTAATCAAGGGGACCAATCGTCATGAACACGATCCGAAAACAGGACACACGATTTCGCGCGAATCGATGATCCGTGACATCCTTCTAATGAAGAGTTTCAATATCAACGCGATTAGAACCTGTCATTATCCGAATGATCCATTGTTTTATGAACTTTGCGATTTCTGCGGCATGTATGTTGTCGACGAAGCGAATAATGAATCACATGGAATGGGTTACGATGATAAATCTCTGGCCAAGGATCCCAAATGGAAGGCCGCTCATCTCAATCGGGTTGAGCGAATGTATCATCGGGACAAAAACCATCCGAGCGTTATTATCTGGTCACTTGGAAATGAAGCCGGTTACGGACAGAATTTTATCGACGCTTATTATTGGCTGAAAAATGCGGATCCGAGCCGACCGGTTCAATACGAACGAGCGCAGTATGAAAAATGCACTGACATTTTCTGCCCAATGTATATGTCGGTCAACGGTATTGTCAAATATGCCGAATCAACCCCCCAAAAACCGCTGATTCTTTGTGAATACACACACGCAATGGGCAACAGTAATGGTAATTTGTCTTTGTATTGGGAGGCGATACACAAATATAAACATTTGCAAGGCGGCTTCGTTTGGGATTGGGTTGATCAGGGACTCGAAATGAAGATCCCGCGTCAGTCTGTTAAAGATGAAGGACCGTTTGCGTTTCAGGTTGATATCGTCGGAATGATCGCAACGAAAGACCGATCCGGCGGACAGGTGCCTTGCGGCGAAAAAACGGCTCCGTCCGATCAGGGTCCCCGCGGCGTCAAAGGTTACGCGTTTATTAACGCCAATACAGACGCACTCGACAATTTCATCGGCAACCGGTCCATTTCTCTTGAAGCGTTTGTTTATCCTTATGTCAAACGGGACGGCGCGCTTGTCGGCCGATCCGCGCAACAGTTCCAATTGGAACAGAAAGGGGACGGAGCCGCCTTTACCATCGGTGACGGCGTTAACTCGGAAACGATCTCCTGCAAAGTCAAAGACTGGTTCCAAAATTGGCATCGGGTGACCGGCGTTTATAACGGAAAAGAAATGATCCTTTATGTTGACGGCAAAGAGCTGGCCCGTAAAAAAGCAAATGTCAAATTCACCAAGACGGATCTTCCGTTTGAATTCGGTCGCGATGCGTTCTTTACGGATCGTCTGGCCGGTTCGCTGATCGGAGCGGCCCGGGTTTACGGCCGCGCCCTTGCTCAAGAGGAAGCGACTCTCGATTTCAATAAACGAACTAATAAAGACCGGCTTTTTATTGACATTGATTTTAATAAGACCAAAACGGAAGACACCGGTTATGTCTGCTTCGGTTACGGCGGTAATTTCGAACCGCCGGCACTTTATACCGATCAGAATTTCTGTATGAACGGACTGGTCGGTCCGGACCGAACACCGCATCCGGCCTGTCAGGAAATTAAAAAATGTTATGAAAACATCAGCTTAAAAAGAGCCGATGAAAACAACAGCAAGGATTTCAGTAAATACTCTGTTGTCAATGGGAATTTCTTCAACGATCTCGGACAGGTCGATCTCGTCTGCGAACTGACGGAAAACGGACGTCCGCTTGAAGTCAAAAAATTCTCGTTCGGAAAAGATCTCAAAAGTCCCGATGCGCAAAAAGAAACCGCATTGACGCTTGTTTTCGACAAGATCAACCTTTCTGCCCTTGATCGGTTTGATCCGAAGCCGGGAGCGGAATATTTCGTGAACTTCCGATTCATTCAACGATCCGATCATTCCGTTCTCCTTCCGGGCGATAAAGATCTGACGATTCTTGTTCCGAAAGGACATGTCTTAACGGAAGCCCAATATCGTCTGCCGATTTACAAGGAAGGCGGTCATGTCGGGCCGGAAAATGTATTGCGCCGGGATATCCTGCCGCTTGAAGTTGTTCCAAGTTTCTGGCGGGCTCCGACCGATAACGACCGCGGCAATCGAATGGCAGTCCGATTGGGGGCCTGGCGATCTCCGCAGCCGATTCCGGAAACAGTAAAAAAAGATTCCAAAGTTGTCGATAAAATTAAAACCGAAACTGTTTCTTACCGACTTCGTCAGGTTCCTGCGGAAGTAACGCAGATCGTTACCGATTATCCAAACGGTGAAAAGCGCGTTTCTCTGAAAGTGAAAAAAGACAAAGGCGCACCGGATCTTCCGCGTTTCGGTACGCAGATCATCGTTCCGATGAATGTTCCAAATGAAAAATGGAACGTTGAGTATTACGGACGGGGACCGGAAGAAAATTATTGGGACCGTCAGACAGGGGCAATGGTCGGACATTATTCGATACCGCTTCAGAAAATGTTTGTTCCTTATTCAGAGCCGGGAGAATACGGATACCGGACTGACGTTCGCTGGGTTGAGTTCACCGATTCGGTTGGAAAAGGATACCGTTTCGTTCCAGTCGATTCGAATGGAGTCAAAACAAGCGCGCAAAACGCGGCGACTCTTTGTTTTTCGGCGCGTCCCTGTCTCGACCGCGATCTCGAAGCCGTTGAGCATTCCTGGATGATCCCTTGGGAATCGGTGATCGTGATCAATATCGATTACCGGCAACAGGGACTTGCCGGCGATGACAGCTGGGGAGCGCAGGTCTATCCGCAATATCGATTGAGCGACACGGAATACTCTTTTGAGTATATCATGACGCCGATCAACCGCGGATCGGACAAAAATAAAAAATAATGTGTCCGGCAATCCGACGGCCTGTTAACCGTTTTCCTTTTACCGCTTCCCGATCCAAGATCGAAAGATCCGTCGACCGATCCAAAAGAAAAAACGGGAAAGGACTGTTCGCGTTAAAAGCAGATCCTGTTTTAGAGATATTTATACCGATTCCATCATGAATTTTCCGTTATAACGTCAAAAGATCAACCGATTCACGCAGTCAATCGGCGCAGATGACGGAAAATTAAAAATAAAAGCAGTATATTTATTTCCGGACCAGGATCTGCAGAATGATTTGAAATGAATTCAGGATTTTGAGTACACTTTTGCGGGGTTCAAGGAAGAACGATGCATGAACGAACCAAAAAGATCTGGTTTGCGGCCGCGGCACTGGCGGGAGTAATACTTACGCTGGGGGTTATGCTGCGGTTGGCTTATCGCTGGGGAGGCGGAGACGCGCAGGATCTCGGACGCAAAATTTCTGCTGTTCTTGACCGACCGGTCTCCTTGTCAAAAATCAGATTTCTCTTGCCCGGGAAAACGGATCTGTTTGGCATTCAGATCAAAAACAAAACCGGCGGCGATACCGTTCTTTTCTGTCCGGAACTGAAAACGGAATCTTGGAAATCGGTTCCCTCAAAAGAGAAGCTTTTGGAAATTTTTCCCGCTCAAAAGCGGTATCCCGGCTTTCATGACACCAAGTCTCCTTTTGAATTCAATGTTCAGCGGAACGGAATTCCGGTTTCTTCCGGTCCTGAAACAAGCTTTCGAAACATCTGCCTGTCTTCAACGACTTTCGCCGATAAAATTCCTGAAAAAACAGGTAAATGCGTTCTCTGGACTATTCCGGAACTTTATGTCCGTTTCTCCGAACTTGAACGTCTTGGCGAATTCGCGTTCGAATGGATCTCCCGTTATCAAGGAGAAAACGATCTTGTCTTTTTCAAAATCGAAAAAATAAATATTCTTTACAACGAGTCTGAATTTAACGAATTGATCCGAAATTGGCGTTCGGGAAAAATGATTTCCGCGCAATCGTCGCCCGACCCAAAACAGCAGGATACTGTTACGCAAAGCGGCGGATGGCTTCAAGACGGTGTCGAAGTCTCGCATGATTTGACCTGCCGCTGGATCAAGGACTATAATTCAAGTCTGGCGCAAATCCGACTTATTAATATTGAAGGAATGTTTTTTGCGGACCCTCAAAAGAGCTGTTTTGATTTCGGTTTTACTTTTGATGGCATCCCTTGTACCCGGCTTTACAATATCGCTCTGTTTCAAGAACACGAACTTAAAAAAACATGGTTCAGTCTGAACACAAACGGGTCGCCTTTTCCGATGTCGTTTGCGTCGTTTTTCAACTCATTTTTCTGTCTGGCCGGAAAAACGGGCTGGTTTAGCGGAATTCTCGGCGGTGAATTTTATCAGATAGAAAAAGATCCCCGACGGATTTGGACGATAAAAGATTTTCATCTTTATCAATGCGACATCGCGCCTTTCGCCCAAAAGGCAACGCCGACCAGAATTGATGGGACGCTGGTCGATTTTTTGATCGAATCGGGATCAGTTCAAAACGGAGTTTTTACCGGAAAAGGCGATCTCTTTTTGCGTTCAGGCTCGTTCGATAAAACATTTATGATCCGGCTTGGCGAAAGCCTTCATTTGAATTTTGAGCCGGTCAATACCCTTTCGAATCAATTCCGCGATGATCTTGTACCTTTTGACGAATTAGCGTTTTCCTTTGAAATGAGTCCCAAAGGAATCGCGTTCGACTCGAAATTCGCAAGGAAAATCATCGGCTTTTTTAAACAGAGCAATTTGGAATACCGATATTATCTTCCGGAAAACGCCGCGGACAGAATAATTCCTTACCCGGACCTTTTAACGCTTTTGGCCACTCCGGACGGACCAACTCCTTTTTGGACCGAATATTATCGGGACGCCATTAATCACCTGCCAGTCCAGGATCGATAAACAAACGGCGCACTCTTTTGGTTCGCGATAAAATTTTTGCGCAATGATAAAGAAAAGAAGGACTTCTCGAAAATAAATTATACCGTCCCTATAAAAACGGACGGTATAATAAGTCAGAACAAGCGGATTTTATTTTTTGATTTCCTGAAAACGGATATAATCAATTTCGATTCGAACATGCGGACGATTGACCGGATTGAACCAGAGTTCATTGATATTTCCGCGCCAGAAAGTATGTTTACTCAAATCAAGGGTATACTCATGAAACCGGTTGTCGACTTTAACGGGAAACATAAACGACTGATCGATCGAAATGGCCAGATCCTTATTGAACAGCGGATATCCGATGCCGCCCCAAAAGAGTTGACCGACTTCCTGGCCATCGGATCCGTTTTCGTTCGGAGTCAATTTCATTCGAATAACGCACTTGTTATTGCTCCAGGCGGCAAATGGTTTGACAACAGTTCGAATCGCCGCCCGATTGACGCTTGATCCAGCGGATTTAATGAAACGCAGGACATCGTTTTCCTGAACAACACGGCCTGTTCCGTAAGGCTGACGATACCAGCCTTCGGGCGAGTTTTTGAATTCCCAGCTTGTCCGATCGGCGGGCACGGTTTCAGGATAATCGTAAGGACCGAGTCCAAGATCTTTCGGAACGAGATTTTCGGTCCAACCGGTTTTCGGTTTTTGACAAAACGCATCGCGTAAAATGTCATACATTTGGAAGCCGTATTCTTCGTTCGGCTCAATATAACTTCCTTCCTGCCATTCATTGATTGGTCCGATTGTTACGCGTTTGATCTTGTTTTTTTGACAGAACAGACGAGCCTGTTCACAAATGTATTTAAAATGTACCGGACGTCTGTCGACCACCTGTTTGGCGTCCTGAAAAGATCGAGGCAGATCGTTCCATCCTGTCGGAAGGAACGGGAAAAAAGGAAGTGAACCCGCGTTAAGCCGCTGATTCCAAAGTTTGGGGCACGTGTCGGAAACATACTCGAACGGCATGTATCCGCGCGGATCGGTCTCTTTCTTTTTGTCGGTCATCCAAAAGGCCATTGTCGAATAATTATAAAGAATGGTCGCTTCGAATCCGGCTTTCTGAATATTGCTGATTTCTTCTTTATTGACAGAACCCATATAAATCGCGAGAAAATAAACACCTTTCAAACCAGCGGCTTTGACATCGTCATTGATTATTTTCAAGCCTTTGCGGATCCCGTCTCCTTTTTGAAGTTTTTCGCCAGCTGATTCGGCTTCCGCAATCAAATCGTTATCGATGTTTTTATAATTGTAAACAACGACAACCGGTTTTCCGTCGATCTGATAGTATTCGGGCGTTTTAAAATAATTGTCGATCCAGAACTTGGTCACTTCATGAAGATCTTTGGTCGAATGAGCCCCTTTCTCGTTATGATTGGCCCACATCATCGCCCATTTTAAATACGATTTGTATTTGGTCCGATAAAATCCCTTGACCCAGTGATCAAGACGCTGCTCTCCTTTATTCCAGTACCAATCGACATAAAATGCGGTGATCCCGTGTTCCGCCGCCCACTTGATCTGCCAGTCGATCACTTCCGGATTCCCTTCGTCATACCAGCCGAGAAGCGGCTTGATCTTCGGAAGTGTCATTCGAACCATGTCCCATTCCGCCATCTGTTCGGTGCCCGGATAATAAAGCGCCGCGATTTCGATATCGGATTTTACCGGTTTCGGCTCCGGAACATAATTCTTTTTAGTCTGAGCCTGAATCATTGAGGTCAGTCCCAAAAACAGCAGCGCTAAACCGAGAACAGCGACCGTTGTTTTTTTAAATAACACGAAAAATGATCCGTTTCGTGAACCGCTCTCTTTTAATTTCATTAATACGATCTGAAAAAAATCAGGAATTTGTCTTTTCATTAATTGTGTCCTGTTGTCGTTCATAAAAGGATTGACAGAATAAAACAAAGGAAGTCAGCATGAATATCACCTCACAGGATATTTATGTCTAAACAATAAAAATTTTCAGCGTTGGCTTTTATACTGCTTTTATTTTAAAATTTCCGTCATCACCGCCGATTGTCTGCGTGAATCGGCTGCTCTTTTGACGTTCTAACGAAAATTTCATTAGGGAATCGGTATAACAGACGCCAAATTTATTTTACAAAAAATTTGGCGTCATTCAACAAATGGCGCAAAATTTCAAAAAGATCCATCCATAAAAAAACGTAAAGAAGGAACGCTAAGAAAAAGAATCAAATTAGATCGACGGCAAGATCGAAAAACAAAGACCATCGTCCCTTCCTTCAATAAAGAAGAGACAGCAAACAGTATCCTCTACCCCCCTGATATTGAACAAAATCAATCTCCTGTCAGGAAGAGCGCCGGTCCAGGCAACCGCCGCTCATTTAACCCGGAAGGAAATTCATCCGTTTGTAGACTGTTTTTTAAAGATATTTATTGATCAGCTCAAAAATTTTATCTTTGCTCATCGGGGAAGTAACTTTTTCGGCCATTTCGCCCTTATTGTAAACAAGCAGTGTCGGCAGCGAACTGATATTGAGTTTAACGGCTGTTTTCATGCAGTCGTAAAGATTGACTTTAACAACCAGGGCTTTCCCTTCCAATTCTTTGGCAAGCGCTTCAACAGCGGGGATCATTGCGCGGCAGGAAACGCAGGTCGGCGACCAGAAATCGACCAAAACCGGAAGTTCGGACTTAAGAACAACGGAATCGAAATCGTCGTCGTTCATTTCAATCGCGTTTGACATAATAAAACCTTTTTTCTTTCTTTTTTATCTGTTTTTATACTCCAGTCACTTTGTTTTATCAGTTTGCCATTCGACGGACCGCAAGGAATGATACAAAGGAAAACCAAGTGATATCGGTATAATATCGGAAGATCATTTTTTATTTTGATCATGATCCGCCGGTTTTAATTTTGATTCGGACTCTCCCGTTGCCTGCCGGGTCAGAAGTTTAAGCTGCGATTCGATATTGGAAATAGCTTCGGTAATCGTTTTCAGTTCCGTCTTCATTGAGTTCAGTTCCGATTTAAGCTGTTTGACATCTTCAGAAGTCAAAACTTCATAAGGATTGACATTCGCTTGATTTTGTTCGTTCCAGGCGGGTCCTTGACCGGCCTTTACAGGGGGAGCGGCTTCGACCGGATTTTCTGCTGACAATGTTTTTTCCGGACCTGCGGGTATTTTGGTCTCAGGATAAAGAGTCCCGGCGGCGGAAGCTTTATCGGCTGCAGAGGAATTCGAAGATCCATTCGGGGTTGCCGCCGGAAGTTCGGCAGGAGAAACGACCGGTTTTTCAGTGCCGGGCAGTAAATTCAGTCCCAGCTGTTTGTTGGTTGTTCCGATCAGTTCCTGAAGAACAGGATCCGTTTCCGGTTTACCCGGGCCCGTCTGTTCCAATTGCCGGTTGATCTCCGCCAGTTCCTTTGATATCTCGGCCTGCTGTTCCTTCAATGTCGCCGCCAGCGATTGATCTTCCGGCTGAAGTGTTCGAAGGATCTGCTGGATCTGCCGAAGCTGACTGGTCAGTTCGGTTTTCATATGCTGAAGGATATTGGCGTTGCCCGGCGCGTTTTGAAGCGTTCCTAAAAAGTTGTTTCCGGGAGGTAACGCGGGCGGAACTGATCCGGACGCATTATTCGGCGCATTTGACCCGTTCGCCGAAGCAACTGACGCCGGAGTACCGGCTCCGGACGGGTTAATACCGTTTACCAACTCGGCGGGATTGTTCATTCTGTTCGGAACAGACGATCCGATCGGAACCGCCGGATCATTCGGAACCGCGGCTTTATCGGGAAGAGCCGATCCGTTTGCGGAAGCGGGAATTTTGGGAGATCCGGCAACCGACTCTTTGGGCATAATCGGATTCCCAGAAGCGGGCGAACTGTTAGAGACCGCCGACGCGTTCGGGACATTTTGATTCGACAAAGGATTTTCGCCGGTCTGTTCGGCATTGATCAGTTTGGCTTCCGCTTGACGAAGTTCATCCGAGATCGCAAGAAACAGTTTGTCATAATCAGGATCAGTCGGCTGCAATGCGGTCAACTCGTTATTCAATCGTTTGACACGAAGTTTCAAGGCGGAGAGATCTTGCGGGCTGTTGGCCCAAAGCGAGCCCGCAAAACAAATTGCGATCAGCGGCAAAAGAACCGTTTTCCAATATTTTTTTATCTGCGAAGTCATTTTGCTTACCTGTCGATCCAAAAAAGATCACCCATTAATATTATTTATGTTATCTGTTAACAGTGTTACGACTCTCATCACAACCATTCAATTTAAGTGTTCGATCAGAATAACTCATTTTGAATCACTCCAAAATAAAGTCGATCAAACGTTAAAAACAATTAAAAACCAAAACTCTTTTTGATAAACGATAATTTGCAACAACAATCATTTGTTTTCTTTGCTTCCAGATGTCATTATACACTAAAACAAAAGCCGGTTGCAAGTATTTTTTGACGAGATTTCTTATTTATTAAGGGAAAATTTTAATCTTCCCTTAAAATGGGTCTTTCCGTTAAGAACGAAATATAATATAATTGAGTTTCTCAAATTGAGTTAAATATTTAGAAATCGGACGAAAAACAATTCGTCTTCCCACCATTAACGGATATCGTGTATCCCTGTCAAGTCTTTGCTGTTATATTTTATGACTGCCGGTTGAAAAGAGCTGGTCTTCAGCAGACATCGGCTTGAAAAACATTAAAAGGAGTTTATCAATGAAAAGGACGGCATTTACTCTTCTTGAATTATTAATCGTACTGGCGATTTTGATCGTCTTGATCGGAATTCTCGGCAATACGATCTGGAGCGCTTATGAAAACGCTTTAATTCGAGCAACGGAAGTTCAGTTGAAAAATTTTGACGAAGCGATTGCCTCTTTCCAACTTGATAACAAAACATATCCGACCAGCGCGGAAGGTCTTGATATTCTTGTCGGGAAAGTAAATGCGGTTCAAAATCAAAATGCCGGAATGAACAATCCGAACGCCGGAATGGGCATGAATCAGGGAATG
>CAZZEF010000031.1:27578-31898 GCA_964652875.1 uncultured Planctomycetaceae bacterium | reverse complement strand
TTATTACTCAATCCGAGCGTCGACGAGCCGGAAACGGTAAATGATCCCGTCGTATTGATATTGCCGCCCCCGATAAAAGTTCCGCCGACAACATCAATACTGGCGGCCGTTGTATTCGCGCTGACATTCATTGCTCCGCCGTTAACAGCAATGATGCCCGATCCGGATACCGAGCCCGCCGAAACTATTCCGTCGGTATTAACCGTCAGATTCGATTTGAATTCCGCGTTCTGAACGACATTCAACGTTCCTGTTATTTCGGCACTGTCATTAAACGTTCCGTCTCCGTTTATCAACATATTACCCCTGCTCGCAAAGACTGGATATTCCGCCTGATAATAATCATATCGACTGTCAAGGATCAACGTACCTGACTCGTTATAAAATTCACTATTGAAAACGGCGTCGCCTGTAATCGTAACCGTTCCGTAATTGTAAAAGAGCCCGAATTCGGCAGATCCTTGAATAATAATTGTGCCCGCGTTGCCGAGTATATTTGAGAACACGGCCCCTGATCCCAAGTTCATTGATCCGAAATTACTGGTCGAACTTGACTGAATGGTCGGAGTGCCTTCGATCGTCACTGTACCCAAATTATGAATGGCCGTCTGCGCTGAAAAAAGAGCATCGCCGGATGTTTCGAAAACTCCGCCGTTCTGAACATACAGACCGCCGTTTTCATAATTGACCGATTGCGATGAGATCGTTCCGGCAACAGTCGACTGCGTGCCCGAATTAGTGTATGTACCGTTGACATTGATATCACCTGCGGAAATACTGGTCCCGTTTCCCGCGAAAAGATCTCCGTTGACCGTAAATGTTCCTCCGGACATTGTCATTTCTGCTGTCATGTTAACATCGTCATTCGACTCAAGCGTTCCCGCGGAAAGAGTAATATTGAGATACTGCGTATTTCCGGACGCAAGAAGAAGTGATCCCGATCCCTGTTTGCTTAACGAAACCGGCGAAACTGAACTCCCCGCCGCTGTATTAACGGTCAAAACTGTATCCGTACCAACACTGACAGTTCCGCCTGTTCCCCAACTGAAACCTGTATCGATTCCGCTTCCCGATCCGATCAGCGCGGAGTAAGCGGTTCCGCTTCCCGGCCCGGATACGGTAAAGACGCTTCCTCCCATAATGACCGTATCGGTTGCGCTCAACGTAATCGGCGTTCCGTTATAATCGGCTGACTGATCAAAAGTCGTAACGGTCAACGGAACATTGACCTGATAATCCGTCGCGCAAACACATTCCGGCCGGACAGTTTCGATCAACAAAAACAGAATCGCACCCGCTAAAGAAACCAATTTTTTCATTTGATATTTTCCTTTTCTTTCAAATTCATTGATCAGGAGGACAATAAATTTTTCTTCCGGTCTTTCTGAAAAACATTCAATTCATGCCGGTGTTTTTATATACCGGTTCCATCATGAATTTTCCGTTATAACGACAAAAGAACAGGCCGATTCACGCAGTCAATCGGCGGAAATAACGGAAAATTAAAAATAAAAACAGTATAAAATTACAGGCACCGAAAGAAGAATTCACTCGCGTTCAAAATATCACGCCGCAGAGAAAATCGGAAAAGAAAAGCGCTAAAGAACGCCTTAAATCACTGGTTTGGAAATGAATACCGGCAGTCGGTAAAAGTTCATGTTCCCCCGATCAACGAAGAGTTTGTTTTATGCAAAATTTATGCGATTGGTAATTTTTCCGCCGGTCAAATTTATGCGGCGACAGATCTTCCAATATCAAAAACTGAATAAAACCGACAACGAGACAATACGAATTAACGACAAGACAACTGTTTTTTATTTGACAAACTAAATTTGAGAATCCGTCCGGCCCAAACGAAAAGATCTCCTGTATCAAAAGTATACCGATTCCATCATGAAATTTTCGTTATAACGACAAAGGAACAGGCCGATTCACGCAGTCAATCGGCGGAGATCACGGAAAATTAAAAATAAAAGCAGCATAAATATTATATCAAAAAAAAGATCCGGCGAACAAAACATAGTGTTTATTATTCGTCGGATCTTTTGGGTCCGGATCAAATTCATGACTGACCCGCTTTGGATCGTGTCCGAAATTATTTATTCGGTTTCATGACCTCGGCCATGATTTTTGCCAGAATTTCAAGAGTCGACTTGATCTGCGGTTTGGTGTGTTCGGAAGAGAGGAAGAAACGAAGTCTTGCTGACTTTTCCTCAACCGCCGGATGCAGGATCGGCTGAACATTAATGCCGGCCTCAAAGAGCATATGAGAGATCTTCAAACAGGCGACGGAATTCCCGATAACGACAGGAACAACACCGGTATTTTTCGAGAAACCGGTATTCATTCCGTAACTGTTGGCGAGTTCTTTGAAATAACGACTGTTTTCGCGAAGGCGTGCGGATCGTTCCGGTTCCCGAATCAGGAGTTTAAGGGCGCCGAGAGCGGCCCCCGCGGCTGCCGGAGGCATACCGACGCTGAACATAAAGCCCGGAACAGTATATTTCAAATACTCGATCAGTTCTTTTCGACCGGAAATATACCCGCCGCAACTTCCAAACGTCTTGCTCATCGTACACATCCAAAGATCGACGTCTTTTCGATCGACATGAAAATGCTCGCCGATTCCGCGGCCGGTATCCCCCAAAACGCCGATCGAATGCGCTTCATCGATCATCAGCAGTGTTTTATGTTTCTTGCGTATTCGAATAAATTCCGGCAGATCGGGATAATCGCCGTCCATGCTGTAAACACCTTCAAGGACGATAATGACTTTCCGGTATTTATTTCGATGCAGGTTCAGGATCTGATCAACGGCGTTCCAATCGCCATGCGGGAAAGGCCGACGGCGGGCACCGGACAAAATCGCGCCTTGAACAAGGCTGTTGTGCGCCAGCGAATCATAAAGGATCAGATCATCCTGTCCCATAAGATGACCAAGAACCGTTTCGTTGGTCTGATGACCGCCGACCAGTACAATCGTATCTTCTGTTCCAAGAAAATCGGCAATCGCTTTTTCCAGTTCGCGGTGAACAGGCTTTTCCCCGGAAACGATCCGACTGGCGGAAACACTTGTCCCGTATTTATTAATCGCGTCAATCGCCGCCTTTTGAACATCAGGATGCCCGGACGCCCCCGTATAATTGTAACAGGAGAAATTCTGATAAGTGCGTCCCTTGATCACCGTCGTCGCTCCGGTAATTCCTTCATGAACATCAAAGAAATGATTCAAACCGAGCTGTTTGACCATTTCCAGTTTCTGATGAAGCTGGACGTATTCCGGGAATTTCGCAACGTCATAACACTCTTCCGTGATCTCGAATGTTTTACCGGATCCCGTTTCATCAATTCGAGTGCCGCCGCCGAGATATTTCCGAACAGCGTCAACCACTTCGCGGGCCGTCAGCAGTGTTGGAAGTACCGATTCAGGGAACTGTCCGCCGAACCGGTCTTCCAGTGATGCCAAAATTTCCATTCGTTCCAAAGAATCAAGTCCGAGTTCAGTAATATCGGTATCAAGCGTAATTGATTTGGTCCGGTCTTTTCCGACCCGGCGAACTTCCTGCAAAACGGTAATCGCCGTTTCGTCGAACGACATCTGCGAAAGCTGAAGAAGTGGACGACTTGGCGCGGGCAACGGCTTCTCCCGCTTTTCCTCCTTCTCTTTTAATTGTGTTTCGGAAGTTTTGTCCACTTTAAAAACGGAAGCCAGTTCGTGTTCTTTTTCCTTGACCAGTTTCGCGGCGTTTGGATCATAATGAAGAGGATTGTCTTCTTCTGAAAAACTTTCCCCCTTGCCGACGGCAGACGCCATTGACGCAAACGGCATATTGTCACTGCTGGTCCAGGCGGCGACAACGGTCAGATCTCCGGTCAGATATCCCTGCTTGCAGGCATGCCGCTGAACTTTTCCGCTTGACGTTTTGGGGACCGTACCCGAACGGACAAGAATAATCGCATCAATCGGGATCTCATGTTCAAGCGCGATTGCTTTTCGGATCTCTTCAAAGATCGGCGCGGAAGTTTCCGGTTTGAAACGGCGTTCCACTTCCTGAACGAGAACCAGTTTTTCGTCGTCCCCTTCTCCGATCATGAACGCTCCGCCGCTGTCCGGTTTGAGATCGTCCGAAACATTTTGCGCGGTCAGTTCGATATCCTGCGGATAAACATTGACACCGCGAATAATGATCAGATCCTTAATACGTCCGGTTACGAACAGTTCGCCGTCAACCAGAACCCCGAGATCGCCAGTGCGCATGAACGGACCTTCGTTCGTGTCCGCGATATATGCCTGAAACGTCTCTTTGGTCGCTTCAGGAT
>CAZZEF010000031.1:27230-27568 GCA_964652875.1 uncultured Planctomycetaceae bacterium | reverse complement strand
AGGATTTTTCCAGTATCCGTTGGCAACGCTGTCGCTTTTCGTCCAAATTTCACCAACCGTTCCGTCCGGACATTCAAGACGCGTTTCCGGATTGACAATCGCGTTCCGCTGATCAATAATCATTCGGCCGCTTGAGACGAGACGATGAACCCGATTGGCGCCGGCTTCCGCGGGAATCGCTTTTCCCGCATTGAGAGAATCGGCATCGAACGATCGGACAACAGGGGGTTCATTGACCCGCGCTCCGGTAACGATCAACGTTCCTTCCGCCAGTCCGAAACAGGGATAAAACGACTCATACCGAAAACCGCAGCGTTCGAACTTCGCGGCGAATCGCT
>CAZZEF010000031.1:14788-27220 GCA_964652875.1 uncultured Planctomycetaceae bacterium | reverse complement strand
CGCCTGAACAGGTTCCGCTCCGTTAAAAGCAACTTTCCAGCAGCTCAAATCAAGCGTGTCGAGCATCTCTTCTTTGATCTGACGAACACAAAGTTCATAAGCAAAGTTCGGACCGCCGCTGGTGGTTCCCCGATATTTCGAAATTGCGGCCAGCCATCGGTAAGGACGGGTCAAAAAAGAAAGCGGCGACATCATGACATTGGGACGTCCGCAATAGACCGGCTGAACAATACCGCCGATCAGACCCATGTCATGATACGACGGAAGCCAGTAAACGCCGCTGTTGGATCGAGTGTGTTCAAAACCGGTCGTAATCAGCATCGAATTATGAAGCAGATTCCGATGAGAAAGCATAACTCCTTTAGGTGTTCCTGTCGAACCGGAGGTATACTGAAGAAACGCCAGCGAATCCGGTGTTATGTCCGGCATTTGCCATTCCTCTTCGAGTCCTTCTTCCATGTTCGTTGTCGAAAACCAAGGAATATTTTTGAGTCTCGGCGTTTCGTCAATTAAATTATTGACCCGTTCCAAAACATCATTGGTCGTTAACGCGAGAACAGCGTCCGCGCTTTCCGAGACGGCCTGAATCCGAAGCATCGAACGGTTTTTGCGCGGCGGATAGACCGGAACGGCAATTGAGCCCGCATAAAGACACCCGAAATACGCGGTGATAAAATCAAGCCCCGGAGGATAGAGAAGCAAAATTCTCTTGCCAACAATTCCTCGTTTCTGGAGCCAAGCTCCTATCGCCCGGCTTTTTCGATCCAGATCACTGAATGTAAGATGCTTTTCCGCGTTGACACCGTCCGTTAAATAAATAAATACGGAGTCGTCCTTTTGGATTTTCGCGCGATAACGCACCAAATCAACTAATGTAGACGGACCAAAAAACTGCGTTCCCAAAGAACTTTCAGACACAATGACTTCTCCATGCTCTTGCGTCGAACGTCAGACGTTCGATATCCATGATAAAATTACTGAACTCTGTAATTATCCTATCTTTTTACTATATTGTCAACCGTCTCTTTTTACTGTTTTTTGTTTTACCTCAAAAACAACTCATTTTAATATTTTAATGAATTACATTCGTTTATTCTAAAAAACAATATCCAAGAGTGTCAAAATTATTATCGTATTTTCAAGAAGGTAAATAATACCGAAAAATGAAAATTATTCGGAAAAAGGTGATAATAACAATTAAAACCAAGAAGTTAATATACAAAACATAGACATAAAATATTAAACATACACAATAAACTTTGTTATATACTGATTCCAATAAAAATTTCCATTCACCAGTCAAAAGAAGAGTTGAGTCATAAATTTAATAGAAGTAAAATGCGGATAAAAAATGTCAATTAAATATAAAAGAACACAAGAAAACAAAGAGTAAACAAAAAATAGTTTATAACACAACTTTTTAAATCGGTCACTTTAAATCATACCAATCGACGGACATTGTAAAAACAAAAAATATTCTGTTTGCGTCGGAAACAACAGCCAAGCGACTATCATAAAATCGACAAAACGATATTATCAGCCAATGCAGAAAATAATATATGTTAATAATATTGTCAGAGTGAAAGAAAGTTAAAAACCGGAATCATGATAAAAGAAGGCCCAAAAACCAAATGTAACCGGAGCGGCCAGCAGAAGCGAATCAAAAATATCAAGGAACCCGCCGAAGCCCGGAACATTTTTTCCGGAATCTTTTTGACCGACATCCCGTTTGATCAAGGACTCGGCAAGATCTCCAACAGCCCCGGTAACGCCAACCAACAAACCGAAAAGAAGAACACCAAGCGGAGTCGTAACGGACCGGAACTGCGCGGGAAAACAGCAGGGAAACAAAACTTCAAAAACAAGACAGGATCCAAGGATCGAAAAAAGGAGGCCGCCGATCATTCCCTCAATCGTTTTTCCCGGACTCAGGGAAGGAACAAGTTTGCGCCGTCCGAAAAGCTTCCCGACGGTAAAAGCCCCGATATCACATAATTTTGTAACAATAACAAGAGAAAGAACCGCGGCAATTCCGTAAGCGATACGAAGCATGATCATAAAACAGCCGAGCATTCCAATATAAGTAATAATAAAAATCGCGCCGGCAAGATCAATGGTATGCCTGCCCGGTGAACGGTACCGGATCATTTCTCCAATAAAAGCGATGATAACCCCGACCGCCATCGAAAGCAGCGTTAAAACGCACCCGGACGCCGCTTTATCCCAACCGTGTTCAATGACCTGCGGAAACGACCGGTAACAGGAGAACCAGCATAACGTCATCATTGAAAAGACACCAATATAAACAGTACTCTTGCGCGGATTCAATCCTCCGCAACGAAGTAGATCTAAAAGTTCCTTGCAAAGAAAGAAAACACAAACGAAAAATAAGGGAAGAAGAACCGCGCCGGGCACGGAAATCCGATCATCAAGATAGCAAAGAAAAAGAAGAAGAGCAACAAGAGGAATCCCTATCGTTAATCGCCAAAATAACATGTTTCACCAACCGGATGTATAAGCAGCTAAAATAAATAAAAAAAGAAGACTCTGTAAATTTTAATGTCTTCTTCATGAATATATTTCCAATTATAACCTCAATATAACGCGCTTTCCATCTTTATTTGAAACTTTTTCCAATTATTTGAAAAATTTACCGTCTTTATAAAAAACAGAGGTTATATTGTTATTATATTTAATGGAAAAATCTCAAAAGTTATATTTTTTAAACAGAGGAAAAAACATTTTCTTTTATTAATCCGTAATTGCATTTGAAGATTTCTGCAAATACGGATATTATATTTTCTATTTTATACATCTTTCCTAAATTACTGCTTCTATCAAAATGTTAGTAACAAGTTTTGAACAAAAGAAAAAGAAGTTTTAAAGATCGTATTCTTTTTTTTTTAATCTGTAATTTTTTTACTTCATGAAAAGAAAGAAGTTAGAGGTAAAAAGAAGTTTTCAGCTTTTGAAAAAGTTTTACGGAAGCATTTGACATTTATTAAACTCCCGTTAAAATCAACATTCGTCGTTCAATTTCGGAGGCCTTGTTTTAGGATAATAAGGGTCCGGAAGAATATGTAAAAGAAAGGAACTTTTACGCAAAAAATATCGTTATACAGTTTATTTTTACGATATTGAAACGATATTATTGCTCCCTTGTTTCGGGCAATGATTTAAAAATTTTTCACGAAGATATTTTATATTTTGATGAGTTTCGAAAACTTAATTCCTGAAGCTCTAGAAAACGAAATCGGGGCCAAGCTTTTCGCTTTATGGTTTGGCGACAAGATCAAGTTCGAGTTTCATGATTCCAAGTTGTATGTCTACTCACCGTCAATTTTTCTTTGTGAATGGATTCGCAAGAATTTTTCGCGTAGCATCAATTCAGCAGTAAAAACCGTTTCCGGCCGGAACTTCCAAACGGAGTATCAGGTAAGATCCCCGGAAAAGGCAAACGCTGCGTCCTCAGGATCGACTTCCGGAGATCAAGACCGGAATGAGTCGGGATCGGGGAAGGTGCGTTCCGGCGCAAAGCGTCAGGAAGAACAGACGGAATTGAATTTTTCGTTTAGCGCGGAAGACGAGAGAACCGAATCCCAGGAAACGGATCTTCCTCAACGTCGCCGAGGTCGGGCTTCCCGCGTTCGGACAGAAGAGGATCCATCATTCAAAGAACCGCAATCGAAAACCGAATCGGGTGAACGGATCGGATCTTCTTCGGAAGAGCCCCAAAAACGGGAGAGGAAAAAGGATATCAGTAAGGAGACGCCTCTTCCGGATCTTGTTACACGCGATGGTTATAATATCGCTATTCTTCCGTCCGCCCCCAAAGCGGCGCCGTCACCGAACCTGGAATTCGCTTCTTACGAATCTTTTGTCGTCGGAAAATCGAATCGTCTGGCGCGTCGCGCTGCCGATTTTGCGATTGACGATCCCGGTAAAATTAATCCGATTTTTATTTACGGTTCAACCAGTGTCGGTAAAACTCATTTGCTTGAGTCGATCTGTTCCGAACTTCGAATGAAAAATCGGAGAAAACAGGTTCTTTATTTAACCGCTGGTAAATTTACATCGCTCTTTGTTCAAAGTCTTAAAGGGGATGTTAAAAATTTCAAGAATAAATTTCGCAATCTTTCAGTTCTTGTAATTGATGACATTCATTTTCTTCAAGGACGTAAAGCGACGCAGCTTGAACTTCTTAATCTGATTGATACTCTTAAATCGCAAGGAGTTCAGATGGTTTTCAGTGCCGATGCTTCTTTAAAAGAAATGAAGGAGCTTCGAAGTGAAATCGTTTCGCGAATTGAAAGCGGTCTTGTTTGCGAGATCGAGGCGCCTGAACGGGAAACGCTTCTGACGATTTTCAGAAGAATGGCCACTCAACGGGGCCTGACCGTTCCGGAAGATGTCTGCCGTTTCGTTGTTTCAAATTTTTCGAGTCATGCCCGACAACTTTCCGGTGTTTTAAACCGTCTTCACGCGGCGCAGATCTCTACCGGTCAGCAGATCGATTTGGAGATGACAAGAGAAGTTCTTTCCGAACTGCTGCGGGGAACAAGAAGATCTGTTTCGCTTCAGGATATTGAACGTGTTGTTATCGAACTGTTCGGTATTTCGACTTCTTCACTGCGATCAAAATCCCGCGCCAAAGTAACCTGTTATCCCCGAATGCTCGCCATGTGGCTTGCCAGAAAATATACCAATGCCGCTTTATCGGAAATCGGTATGTATTTCGGAAACAGAAGTCACAGTACTGTTCTTTCCGCTCAAAAAAGAGTCGATCACTGGCTTAACGACAACGTTCCGTTCGAACAGCAAAATAAAACCTGGTATATCGCCGACACGCTTTCCCGACTCGAAAACGCTTTGACCCGATAACCGAATTCTGCTTAACGGTGTTTAATTATCTGTTTTATATTGATTCCAATTTAAAAATTTCTTTTTATACGCAAAAATAACTGCCAACGGTCCAAATTAATTGGCTGAAATATCGGATCATTAAAATGCTGAAATATCGGATCATTCAAATATTGACAGAATAAAACGCACTGATAATACGAAAACCAAAACGGATCGTTCCGCATTCCGCCGAAGATCCGTTTTTATTGGTTCAATTCATTCAGAGGACGTTTACACGCTTGATGTAAATGGATGTTCTTTTATTCGCTGACCGTTTCTCCCCGTTCTCTGGTGATTAGAGCCGCTATAATTCTCAAATCAATCGACTCGGAAAAAAAACGGCAGCTTCCGTCGCAAACCAACGCGAATGATCCGCCCGGATGACGGCTTCTCATTTCATATTGGTATTTTGAACATTCGGAACAGGTCCAGGTCTGATCGATCATTCCGTTCTTTCCGGAAAAATGAGCGCATTTCGGCGCGAAATTAATTGGAGCCGTTGTCTTGCGGAAAATATTCGTTCCAATGATCCAGCTTCCGTTATCGTATACTTTAGCGTCGCCCGACTCATATGAAGCAGCTTCAGTAATGGCGATCGTGTTCGACGATCCGTCGATGATTTCCGAAAGAGAAACCGCTCTTTTGGTCAGCATGACCCCGAGTTCATCATGCGCGAGAGTGTATCCGTCACTTTTGAGTTCCTTTCCGTAATCGGAAATTTTTTCGGTAATAATGCCGGCGTAATGACAGGGAGCAAGTTCCAATTTTTCAAGTGCGTATCCGTTGTCCGGATTGTAATAATCAACTTTGCGGAGATCCGTATTGGAATCGGACGGGCAAAGATACATCGGAATTTTCGTCTGTCCGGCAGTAACGTTATGTTCGGTATGAACCTTGATCTTGAAATCAACAAGATCTTGAATATTCTGCTGTTCGCAAAACGGGAGCAGAAGTGCGGCCCAGCCGAAATAATTTCCTTTATCGGAAAAATCGGCTTGCGGATCGGTGATCTTTCCCGGCGGAAATGTTTTGAGCGCGTCATGATAATTGTGCATGGCCAGCCCGATTTGCCGGATATTATTGGAACAGGACATTCGTCGGGCCGCCTCCCGGGCCGCTTGAACCGCGGGCAGTAAAAGACCGATCAGGATGCCGATAATGGCGATCACGACCAAAAGTTCAACAAGCGTAAAACCCTTTCCCTTTTTGATCGGCAGAATAGTCCGCAATGTCGGGCGGTCGTTTGCGGAACCCGGACCGGCTTTCAATCGAACACCGGAAAAATCAAAGTGAAATCGAAGCGACAACAACATTTTCATAAAGAAACTCCTTTTTGATTTTCCGAAAATTTTATACTGCCGCGATTTTGTTTTTTTCTCTTTCAACAGTCTTTTTGTTATATTAAAGACCGATCATTTTCGAGTGTCCGCTTCAGCGAGCGATGCTTTTTAAAGGGATAACCAGAAAACACAAGCCAATTCGGCATCATTGAAAGTTGGGAAGGTGTCTGCAAAAATTTCCAAACGGAACAGTATATTTTTACTTTCGGAAGAACGTCCTTTCTTTTCATGTTTTAATTATTGCCGATACAGATCTTTTCTAAAACTCGTTGAACACATTCAAAATTTCAACAAATTTATTTCGATTGTTTACGTCGTTGACCGGCGGAAATCGCCGCACTTTTCCGGCGTTTTTTCATTATTTATAAACTTTTCCTTAATTTTCTGATCATTTATAAATACTTGAAAGAATCGATTATCGGTACCATAAAAAACATGAAAAGGGACAAAATCAGTAAAGAGCGTTGAGATTGGACGATACGCGTCCGATCGAAAAATCCGTCCATCGCGGAAGATCCGATATTTCTGTCCGGCAATACGGTAAATTACGTCAGGAAACAAAATTGTTTTCTTAAAAGATCATTGGAATAAACCATATCAGTCCGAATGAAAAAAAGATTACGGCAGGTTTTCTGACTTGCGAAAGAGATGTCCGGCCTTCTCGACAAAAGTTTTCGTCAATGGCTCAAGAAAGAACATCTCTTACTCAATAATTAAGATCTGTCCGAACTCCGGATTCAACCGAAGATCAGTAAACAAATCCGTTTTCTGATCTTTTCGGACTTTAACTGAGTTATACTGTTTGCGTTTTTCTGTATTCGATCTAATACCTGAAGGACTTCCAGTTCAAGAAATTCATTGGCGCAGATTACGAAAATTAATAAGGCCGACAGTATAAAATTTAATAATTGAGTGATCGCTTACAGCGGCGGGACCGTTTCGGTTTTTCACCGAATTCCCTTTTTCCGACCGTCAAAGCAATGACCGCCGGACACCGAATCTCTCAAAGCTGATTCACTTGCGCAGAAATTCAGTTTATAGAAAGATTCTGTTTTGTCAAGACACAAAAAAGACCGGTTTTTTATTTTTACTTGAGAAGAATTAATTATCAGCAAAACGTCTTATAATTTCGGAAGCCTTTTCAAGACTGGTGAATTCATCGATTTTTTTCTGTTCGTTTCGTCGGGATTCTTCATTAACGCGATCTTCTTTTCGACGCCGCAGATTTTCGACCACTTTGACCTCCCGATCGGTTTGACGAAGCTCCTCTCTCTTTTTTTCAAGAGTCAGACGGCAGCGTGTTAAACGGTCAAGAATTATTTTTTGCTGTTTGTCAAGAAAATTTTGATGTTGACGATATTGAAGATTTTTGTCCACCGCAACCGCTTTTGATTGCTGGAGCCGTCGCCAATTATCAAGATGATCTTCAATTTGCCGATCCAGTCGATTCATCTCTTCGAGAAGTTCTTTTTCTTCCGATAAGAGGACCGCAAATTCGGCTTTCTTTTCGTCTCGAATTCTTTCCCGGATCTTTTGAACCGTTTCCAACTTGTTTTTACCCGTGTCCGTCATAACAGTTCAATTTCACCTTTTTGATCATTCGGGCAAGAGCGCCGTTCATTCAAAATTAATATTAACGAAAATAATATAATTGGAATACACCTTTGTCAAGACCTTTTTTGCCTGGGCGTTTGCCAATATTCTTGAGTGCGGATGTTCATTTACGGTTCGGACAGTTATTCCAAATTCATAATTTTATGATTCATAATAACACTATTCCGGATCCATTCCCTGAAACGACTGAAAATATTCTTTTTTCGAAAATAAACGGGGAACAATATAAAAAACCTTTCTGTTTTCTCATAAAAGTACTTGAAAAGAAAAAATTTTTATGATAATATTAAAATAATCGTTATTCCTTTTTGTCATGGAGAAAAAAATGCAAATAGAAAAAAAAGTAAATGGTCAGAATTTGGAAATTGTTCTGACAGGTCGTTTGGATACGATTACCGCTCCGGAATTAGACGAGGCACTGAAAAATTCGCTTGACGGCATAAAGGAGCTTGTTCTCAATTTTGAAGGCATTGACTATGTGTCCAGCGCGGGCCTTCGAGTTATACTTGCCGCTCAAAAACTAATGAACAGCAAGGGGGAAATGAAAGTAATACATGTTAATGACAATATTATGGAAATTTTTGATATGACAGGTTTCGCTGACATTCTTACAATAGAATAATATCGCCGTTATGCGTAAAACTTTTTTAAGATGGCTGTTCTTTTTTATTTTGACAGCGTTTATCATAACGTTGTCGATCTCATTTTATATTCAAACGCGAAACGCTCATCAAATGGCGGAGCATATCATTCAGATCAAGGTGGAAGACGCTTCCCGAATGATGAAAGTCGCCAATGAAAATCTTAAAGAGATCGACGCCCGAATAAAAAACAACGCCTTAACGAAGGCCCGAACCTTTTCCCGTCTGGTCGAACTTGAACCGGCAATGCTCAAGGACCGCAAAAAATATGAAGCGGTCCGCAAACTGCTTGACGTAGACGAATTGCATATTTCAAACGAAAAGGGTGTTTTGATCTGTTCGATTCCCCGTCGTTATGAAGGTTATGACATGCATTGGGCGAAACAGTCGGCCGAATTCCTGCCGATTTTGACGAACCCCAAATTCGAACTGGCTCAAGATATTCAAGGCAAAGGAATTAATCGGACGGAAAAATTTCAATACGTTGGAGTGGCTCGACGGGATTCGTCCGGTTTGGTTCAGATCGGCTATAAGCCGGATCGGCTGACCAACGCGCTTAAATGGATCGATCTTCAGGAAGTGGCCGATTCGTTTCGGATCGGCAAAACCGGTTTTCTTCTAATTTACAACGACAAAAAACTGATCAACGGACTGGCCCGTCTGCATTTGGGGGTCAATGTCGAAAAGATCCCCGTCAACCGCTCTTTCTTTCTGACGATTAACAAAACCCCTTATTTCGGTTACGCGAAAAAAATCGACAATTTTCTTTATGTCGGTTTCATGGCC
Organism: uncultured Planctomycetaceae bacterium; assembly: GCA_964652875.1. Lineage (GTDB taxonomy): Bacteria > Planctomycetota > Planctomycetia > Pirellulales > Thermoguttaceae > JAUNBG01. The sequence goes on along the minus strand of CAZZEF010000031.1, from coordinate 17,937 downwards.
AAAGATGAGATCTTTACCAGTCGAACAAATTTTACCTATATTTTAACAATAACTTACTTTCTTCTTTTTGGACTCATTTTTCTGTTGGTCTCTTCTCTGCTCCAAAAAGTAGTGATCAGCGGAATAGCCAAAATCAATAAATCGCTGGAAAAGATCACTAACGGCGATTTGAATGAAAGTGTTCAGGCCGACAATTCGGAAGAATTTACCGCGCTTTCCAAGGGGATCAACTCGACTGTAACCGCGCTAAAGGCGGCCAATCAGGAAATGTCCGCCCGAATAGATTCGGAACTGCAACTGGCCAAGATGATCCAATCGGCTTCTCTTCCGAAGGAAATGCCGCCATTCCCCGATTATTCGGAATTCAGTATTTTCGCGGAAACGGAATCGGCCCGAACCATTGGCGGTGATTTTTATGACTATTTCCTGCTGGATGACAATCATTTGATCTTTTTTATCGCCGATGTTTCCGACAAGGGTATTCCCGCGGCGCTGCTCATGATGAAGTCGAAAACTCTTTTTGAAAATATCGCTTCCTCCTGTTCCGATGTCAACGAAATACTAAGTCTGCTTAATAATCAGCTTTGTCGAAAAAATGACACGTTTATGTTTGTAAGCGCCTTTTTAGCCATTTTGGAGATCTCGACCGGAACGCTCGTTTGCGCAAGTGCCGGACATAAACCGCCCGCCTTTAAACGGGAAAACACTCCTTTCGAATACTGGCATATCCCCTCCGGAATGGTCTTGGGGGTAATGCCCGATCAGGATTATGTCGCAACGACATTCCATCTAAAGCCCGGCGATCAGATCATTCTTTATACCGATGGTGTTGTCGACTCGATCAATAACGACAGCAACCCGTTTGGAAAGGACCGGCTGCTGGAGGCGCTCAACGGGCCAATCTTGCAGGATCTTGATGTCTGTCAGTTTCCAAGAGTTTTCAGCAACATTCTTAACCGTTTCACCAACGGAAAAGAACAGGCGGACGATGCGACCGTTTTGAACTTTATTTATCATGGAGACGCTGAATTATATGAGCCGAAAGCGGAAAAAAACTGACCGCCTTCGAATCTTCCGTCTTTTATACCGATCCTATTATGAAATTTTCGTTATAACGTCAAAAGAACAGCCGATTCACGCAGTCAATCGGCGAAGATGACGGAAAATTTAAATTAAAGCAGTATAAAAATTTTCAAGGAAATTGTTCCCGATTCAAGGTTCAATTTCCTTTTTTATTGTTTATTTCGATTTTTATATTATAATAGAAATTGATCCTTGAAAACGTCAGAAAAAAGCGAGGGGAAATTTTTCATTATGAACCGACTTTTTTTAACCGACATAAAACCGCTGACCGGTTCGAATGAAAAATTCGTTAAACGGCTTTCTTCCGAACGAAAGCAAAAGATGCTCAAGTTCCGTCAGGAAGAAGACCGTTTACGGTGTCTGGCGGCGGGTCTTCTTTTGGATTACCGATTCGGAGCGGAAGCGCGGACCATTCGGGAAGACCGGTTCGGCCGTCCTTTTCTTGACGGCGGCCCTTCGTTCAGTATCGCTCACAGCGGCGACTATGTTCTTCTTTCGGTCGGAGACGGGCAAACCGGTTGCGATTTGGAAAAACGTGACCGGCTCGAACCGGATCACATCGCGCGGAAGATCCTGACTCCGAATGAGTTTGAATTCTGGAAAATTTCATCGGACCGGATCAGGATCTTTTACCGATTTTGGACTCTTAAAGAAAGTTACCTTAAAATGATCGGAAAAGGATTTTCTCTTTCTCCTGTCCGATTCCAGTTCGATCTGTCCGAGAACGATTCGATTCAATGGACCGGCGATGACGAACTGCGAAAAGAGGAAACGGAAGTTTTCTTTCAGATCATCGAAGATCTTCCCGATTACACCGCCGCCGTCTGCTGCCGAAAAGACCGGCCCGCCAATCATTGGGATTTCGTTCACTTTTAACTTTTGTTTTTGACTGCCCTTGTTTTGTTCTGTTCCGTCACAAACGAATTTTACCGGAAACGAACGTCCCATTTTTATGTTGGAACTTTTAATTTTTACCGAATTCGATGAAAATCAGAGGAGGTCCCTAATGAAAAAGATTCCAAAAACTCCGTAACAGAACGGGCCGTTGTTTTCTGTATTATTTTATTTTAACAATAATACTGAACCCGTTGATGTATAAAAATCAATATTGGAAGTGCAGATCCAATCTGAGCATGATTCAAACCGCTTTAATGAATTATCATGAGGATTACGGATCGTATCCGCCGATCCGGACCGTCGATGTCAACGGAAACCGGTTTCAAAGCTGGCGTGTTCTGATCCTTCCTTATCTGAATCAGAAAGATCTTTACGACCAGATCCGGCAGGACGAGCCCGGGAACCACCGGTTCAATAAAAAAAGCGTTCTGACGCTCCGTTATCGTAATCAAATAATTATTTATTATTTTGAACGTTTTTTCTGCGATACAGAACTGAAGAAATACAAAAACAAGGGCCTCGATTCACATTCGGCAGTTGTAAAAGACGGATCTCTTTTTTCGGGGGCGCAAGTCGTTAAAGAAAAGGACAAAAATGAAAACGGCCTAAAGAACGCGAAGAACAAACGACTCTTTCAGGAGAAAAGATCTATTCTGTTGGTTGAAGTCAAGGAACCGTTTTGCTGGATGGATCCTTGCGCGGATTTGACGCTGCAAGATGTATTGACAGGAATCAACCGATCAGAAAAAGGGATCGGCAGTCGGCATAAAAACGGGACGTTCGTTCTGCAGTCCGATTTTCCTTTATTCATTAAGAACGATATTTCCCCTGAACTTTTGAAAAAAATTCTTGACGGTGACGGTGCGCCGCTAACGCCGATTTTGCCCCTTTTTGCGGAACGGATGAGAACGATAACAGACGATCAATGGAGATCCCCCTTTGCGTAAAAACACGGCGGCCTGTTTTTTTAACCGCAACAAATTATCAACGGATACTTATATGAACAACTCAAATGACAATAATAATCCCCTCGAAGACGGGAACAATATTTTTAAAAGAAATACAAACACGAACCGCATTAACAACGCCTTTAATAATGAAGGGGGCTGGGGCGCAATTTTTTCAATACTTCTTCCCGGACTTGGTCAAATTGTTCAACGGCGGTTCAA
>CAZZEF010000031.1:0-14745 GCA_964652875.1 uncultured Planctomycetaceae bacterium | reverse complement strand
TTTTTCTTTTATCGGCGGCCGTTCCCGGATATTCGCTTTTTTGCGTTATCCAAAGGTTTCCCAATGAACTTCTTTTAAGTCCGGTTCCGACATTACCGCTGCTGATTTTGCCGTTGCTTGTTCTTTTCAGCGCGGTTTTCGATGCCGCAGCTTCCTGCTGTTCACCAAAGCGATCCGCTTTGGGGGTCCGAATTAAACCGCCCGCCAAGGATCCCGACTTGACTGGAGATTTAACGCCCTCTTCCCAAATAATTCTTGCCAAACTGACCGCTATTTTTATTCTGAGCTACCTCTTTCTTGCGCTGTTACTTCCCTGCTTGAATATGGCAAGAGAGAGTGCCCTGCGATCGAAATGCGTTTATCATGACGCTTACGATTCTTTTCCGCCGGTTTTTACCGTCGATAAAAAAGGACGTCCGCTTCAAAGCTGGCGCGTTCTGATCCTTCCGTTTATTGACAGTCAAACAACCAATGAAAACACAAAAGATCTTTACGACCGGATCAAATTGGATGAACCCTGGAACAGCGAACACAATCGTCAGTTTCATGAAAAAATCCCCGCCGTTTATCAATGTCCCGGCAATCAAATAAAAGGACCGATCAAATTTTTAAGCAAAAAGTACCCGTTTTCTGATCGTCTGCTCAACTGCAGTTATTCCGCTGTTGTCGGTGAAAACACCATGTTTTCACCAAACGGACCAGTCCGTCAAAAGGATTTGAAAAAGGGAGCCGCCTGCTGCGCTGCCGCGGTTGAACGGATCTTTCCCGTTTGCTGGATGGATCCGGAAAACGAAATCAACCTCAATACGGCACTTGAAGGAGTCAATGTAAATCCTCTTGGAATAGGAAGCGGTCACCCGGGCGGATGCAACATTCTCATGTCCGACGGAAGTGTTCGCTTTATCAGTCATACAATTGATCCGAAAATACTGTCGGCTCTGTTGACGATTTCCAATGAGTAAAATTTAAACGTCAGGACAATGTTCGCAAGATAACGAGAAGTTACTGATCTTATTTTAAATTTTCCGTTATTTCCGCCAATTGACTGCGTGAATCGACTGTTCTTTTGACGTTATAACGGAAAAGTCTTTATGGAACCGGGATATAACTTTTCCCAACACGAAAAGTAAATGAAATTGATGCGTTAATGTCCCGTTCTGACTCAGTCCGACAAATCGCTCTTAATAATCAGAAAGAATAAGTAACTGCAAGCGGCCAACGGAAACGAAAATTGTTTCTGCGCGGCAGCGGCTTACCGGGAAGCAAGGACCTTGCGCTGCCGCTTTAACGGGAGACAACCTTGCGCTGATGTTCCCTAACGGCGGCGATAACCGGATCAGAGAGAAAGCTTCGCAGAGTTTTTTTATCAGCGACATTGGCGATTTCTTTGATAAGAGAACTTGAGACATGCGCCAGTTCACCATCGGCAATGAGAAAAAGAGTTTCGACGTCTGGTGCCAGCCGGCGATTGGCCATCATCATTGTCAGTTCGGCGGGAATATCGGTGATCGGCCGAAGACCGCGCACCATTATTTTAGCGCCGACTTCCTGAACGAACCGGACGGTCAAGCCCTGATAGGTCCGCACTTCGATATTGGCAAGATGTTCTGTTGACCGGCGGATCAATTCGCAGCGTTTTTCGGGAGAAAACCAAGGCTGTTTTTCCGAATTAATACCGACGGCGACAACGAGTTTATCGAACAGTTTACTGGCCCGTTCGATAACGTTTAAATGTCCCAAGGTAACCGGATCAAAAGATCCGGGATAAACGGCAATGCTCATTGTATTTTTTTTCATCGAATCAGATCTTTTTTTCTTCCCAATACGCGGATTTTTCAATAACGCTTTTTCCGGGGATCAGTCCGAGTTCTGGCAGGCGCGCTTTAAGTTCGGACGCGCTGTTGGCGAACATTGGCGAGATCTCGACATCAACGCCTTGAGCGACTTGAATTCCGTTTTCGCTGAGCCAGCGGCGATAAAGCGCCATTAACTGACGGCGAACGGTTTGGGGATTGTCTTTCGGCTGGTTTGGATGATTTTTCAGCGGCTCGAAACAGGTCGCGATATCGACTTCAACAACGATCGGATTCTTGGCCAGCGGAAGAAGATCGAAAATAAACTTTTCATATTTAATCGCATTCGGCGTATCCGGTTTGATCTTGGTGCCAAACATTGATTCTCCCGTTTCGCTGATCTGATCTTTGTCCAAAATAATATAAGGAACTTTTTTCTTGGCGATATGAAAGGGAAGTGAATCGGAATAAGAGACATTTCGGCGCAAAAGTCCAACGTCCATGATATGAACCGCAATACTTCCGGCCCAAATCATCAGAGAGCCGTCCGGTTTGCGTTTGGCGCCGACATCTGCGGGTAAATCACTGTATTCGATCACATACAGACTGCCGTCGACAATAACCATATTTCCGACCCGATCGAGCGGATTTTGTTTGCGGATCACCTGACTGGTGAATTCGGAACCGCTGAGCAGATGATAACCGATGAATTCAGGCGAGCAGATATCGATCAGGGGATTATCAACCTGAAAATAAAAGATCGTATCGATTCCGCGCTTTTGAAGTTCAGCGAGAATACCTTCTTTGGCGACCGTTTCCAAATTACTTTCCGGCTGCGGAGCGTTGATCGACGCGAGAAAACCGCCGTGTCCGTCCGGACTGGCCGCAACCCGATCCTTTTCACTCATAAGAAGTTTTCCGTCGTCGAAATTAACCGACGGCATAGTTCCCTGACAAAAGATCAGAACATCATCCGGATGAAGGCCGAAATTATCGTTTTCTTTAAAGAATTCGATCGTTTCTTCATGAGTGGCCGGACTGGTCTGAATACAGAACGGAATGCGGACACCGTATTTTCGCTGCATTGCCCGGATCCGTTCGACATGAATTTGAAACAGGGTAACATTGGAGACCGGTCCGATCGGAAAGATCCCCTTGGCATGCAAAAAGTCCAAACGCGTTCCCTGTCCGCCCGCGACAACGGCGGTAGCAACCCGACCGGCTCGAAGCGCTTCTTCGCCTGCGGCAATGGCATCAGCGGGCGAAAAGGCACCTCTTTTCAAATAAGGCGCGGGATCAACCGGAACGATTTTTTCCCGTTGATCACTCAAAAGATATGAAGTCGGTTCTTCCGCTCGATAGGCAAGCGCGGCGGAAGCGGGCGGATCAAATCGATGTTCATAAAGAGCAGCCAACCGATTGAAATCCATCGCCTTGATCTGCCGGGCGAGTTTCTTTTGTTGATCTTCGTCTAAATCATCCCAAAAGGTCAAAACCTGTTCCTGACCAAACGGTTTTACCAAAGCAAGCAGTTCATCTTTCAACGGCATGGGAATCCTGTTTCTTCTGTCGGAGTTGATCGAAAAATAAAATTTATACCGATTTCGTAATGAAAAAATTCCGTTGTAACATCGAAAAAAGAGCCGGGTCACCAAGTCAACCAGCGGAATTACGGAAATTTTAAAATGCGGACAGTATAAAATATTAAATTATTTAGTCAATAAATATTTATTTTTTTACTTTAGTTCATTAAAAATATTAAGTCAAAAACCGACTAAAAATTTTAAGTTTAACTAATATTATATTCCGAACCAAATTAAAAAACCAGAAACGATATCCGGCCGGAATTCGGCGGCAGCAACTCTGATCAGTTTCTGTCCCTTGATCCGTTAGACATCGATCAGTTGAAATTTTCGTAAGAGATCTCAAGGACTTCGTATTTTCGAATACCGGCGGGAACTTTAATTTCCGTAATATCGCCAACTTTTTTTCCGAGAAATCCCTGCGCGAGTGGACAGGTAACGATAATTCGTCCCGTATCGAAATCTTCATCACCAGCGCCGACCAAAGTGAACTGAACGATATCGAAATCATCTTCGTCCTCTTCGTCGTTGTATAATTTCGCCTTGAACGTCGCGCCGAACCGGATCTCGTCCTGCGGAATCGTCGACTGATCGATAATTTGAGCCCGACTGATCTGACTTTTCAGATCATTGATTTTCGCCTGCAGCAGTCCCTGACTTTCGCGGGCACCATGATATTCCGCGTTTTCTTTGAGGTCGCCTTCCGCACGAGCATTGGCCAAACGTTCAAGTATGGGCGGCATCTCTTCGTTTTCAAGACGCTCAATTTCCTTTTTAAGTCGATTGTACCCTTCGCGAGTCATCGGAATAGGATCAAACATGATTACAAGTTCCTTTCAAATGAATCTGAAAAAATTGGTTTCATTTAAAGAAAACAGACTGAACGGCCAATAAATATACATTATATATATTATAACATGACCGGCCAGCCCTTCAATAGTTTATTGAACTGATCGTTTCAAACTAAACACAAATTTTTATCGCGGTCTTTTCTGATCGCTTTCGGGATCCGAAAATCGCTGATCTTACCGACCGTTTTCTATCGTCAATTATTAAATTTTCGTTTTCTCCCTGCCGACTTTGCGAACGAACTTTCGTTTAAAGTTCAAGAGAGGGAAAAAACCAAACGACACCGGTCAGTCAAAACCGCGCGAATTTAAGCAAGACAATATATTCGGATCTGCCGGATCCAAACCGAACATCGTTTCGAATCCGTTTGTCTAATAAAAAAACGCCCGGACAACTTTATACCCAACAAACTTGATTTTCCATCGTTTTTATCTGCCGCAGTCACGAACAGATCTTTTTTTTTGATCGTCTGACGGAAAAAACAAACTGTTTTGTATATTGATCCGGAACGCCTTCGTTTATCTATAATTATACACAAAATTATAACAAATGTAACCCTTCCTTGAAAGATTAGTTTCTTAAATCCTTCGATTTTAACGAAAATCCGCCAAGAAACCGATCAAAAAGCCCCATTGATCCCTGATCGCGCTTTACTTTTTCCATTCCAACGAAAATTTCGTCATCAAAGAGGCATCCAGTCAGGAAACCGTCGAAATTTCAGATCAGTCATTTTTCGGTCAGTTCACCGAAAAGGGTAAACGGTCCGGTTTCGGTAATTTTCAAGGTTTGAAGAGTACCGGACATCGAAATTGGTCCGTCGAAAACAACGATTCGATCGCAGGGGGTTCGTCCGGTCATTTGAATGATTTCGTCAGGAGAGGGAACGATCCTGAGCATTCCTTTTTCCGTTTTCGTCTGATTTTTACTGGGCCCTTCGACAAGAATTTCAACGGTTTTCCCGACAAACGAATCGTTCCAGGTACTGCTTATTCCGTCCTGAATGGCAAGCAGTTCATTATTTCTTCTCTTTTTGACTGATTCAGGAACATCATCTTCAAAGAGTTCCGCCGACTTCGTTCCGCGCCGGGCACTGTATTTGAAAATAAAACTGTTTTTGAATCGGCAATAGCGAATCAGTTCGGCGGTCTGCTGAAACTCTTCTTCCGTTTCGCCGCAAAAACCGACAATGAAATCGCTTGTAATGGAAACACCGGGAATGATCGAATAGATCCGATCAACCAGCTCCCGATATTCCGCGGAGGTGTAACGGCGGCGCATACGCTTCAAAACTGAGTCGGCGCCATGCTGGGCCGGAACATGAATAAACGGCATAACTTTGGGAAGATCACGAACCGCGTAAAGCAGTTCGTCCTTCATATCGGTCGGATAATTACTGACGAACCGGATCCGTTCTATTCCATTGATATTATTGATCTGTTCCAGTAGATCCTGCATTAAAAAAACGGATCCCCCTTCGTTATAACGATAGCTGTTGACCGTCTGACCGATCAAGGTCAGTTCAAGACACCCCTGATCCGCGAGAATTTTCGCTTCGGAAACAATCTCGCCGATCGGACGACTCTGCTCCGGTCCCCGAACCGACGGAACAATACAGTAAGAACAGAACTTGTCGCAACCGAACATAATTCGAAGCATCGCCTGAAAAGGAGAAGATCGAAGTTCTCGAAGACGTATCGGATCGAACTGTCGAAAACTCTGACAGACCTCGGACGCTTTTTGTCCGAATCGATTCATACTGACCGCCATCTGCGGCGAGCGTTCGTTTCTGATATTTTGTATCAGTTCTGGGAGAGAATCAAGCCGACCGGGTCCGAGAACGAGATCGACATGCGGCGCTCTCCGAAAGATGATGCGCTGATCTTTTTGGGCCATACAGCCCATAACGCCAATAATACCTTCGGGATGACGGTCTTTCCAAGTTTTAAGACGGCCGAGCGCGCTATAAATTTTTTCTTCAGCATGTTCGCGGACGCTGCAGGTATTAAACAGAATAATATCCGCTCCCTTTTTCGTTTCGGAACGGATATAACCTTTTTGAACAAGTTCGGCGGCGGCCAGTTCCGAGTCCAGAACGTTCATTTGGCAACCGACAGTTTCAATATAAAATTTAGCGGGAATCTTTTCGGTCATCAGTACCCCTGTCCAGTTATACCGGATCCGGCAAAGGTTTCGCGGATCTTGAAAACGGTTTCAAATTAGAAAACGATCGAAAGAACCCGCAAAAAACAACTGTCGGCAGTATACAATATTATAATGATTGATCAATCAGTTATGATAGCGGACGGATTCAGGATCGTAAAGGGGGGAAGCCCGAAATAGAACGGGGATTCTCGATTGGGAAGTTCTTCCGGAATACGGCTTCCGAGCCGGACGATCGCCATAATCGGTCCGAATTTTTCCGCCGCGGAAACAGGATCTTCGCCGAGAAAAAGATTTTCAGAAAGACGGGTACTCTGACTCGTATCGACCGGACTGGCTTTTTCAGGATCTTCAAGATAGATCACTTTGGTCACCAGATTTCCGGCAAGAGCCAATTCAAGATCTTCCCGAGTCAAATCGATCTCAACAGGAAAATCAAAAGCTTTTCCTGCCGGAGGCCAAGTTCGGTTGATCATTTCAACGGTCGGATACAGTTCTTCTCCGTCATGAAGCGCGATATCCGTTATCTTGAATCGGTAAACATTTCTCGGAACCAAAGCGAACATACCATTTTTGGAAGAGAGAAATCCATTATCCGAGGCAATACTGACTTTAAAATGAAAATCGGATGATCCCGCAAAATTAACCGGATTGAATCGAACCGGCTGCTGATAATCGGTTTCGCCCTGACTTATTCGCGAGGTACCGGCCAGGGATCCGGTCGGATTGGCGCTGGCACGTAAATAAAGACTGTCCGGACGCAGTCCTTGCGCAAACGTTCTGTCCGATATCGAAAGAACCGAAATCAAAACGGGTAATATTACAAAGATTCCAATTGCAAGAATTCTTTTAACCTTTGGCATTACCATATTTTATACTCCTTTATAAACGTCCTTTCGAACTTCGGTTCGAACATCCCCGCCAAAATTTTTCAACCGCGACAACACGGTCTTTCATAGATAACGGTCTTTCATAGATAAATGAAACCGAACGTTGAAAACTGATTCAACAAAACCGGCGCCGGATCCGATCCGCCGCCGACTGATTTTCGATTCGAGCCAGCGGGCTCGGATCAGAATTGACTTCCGCTCCATTCAGCCCGATTCTGCGGAACATTGGTTGACGGCATTGTATTGAAGGGTCCGCGTCCTCTTTCAGGAAAACCGGCACCGGCGGGGGGCAGAACGGCAGGCCCTGTCACTCCGTAAGGAGTAACCGTATTGGGCGTTCCGTAATTCGGGATATTAACGCCGGAAATTGGGATCTGCGGAACCCGGCTGGCCAGTCCGTAAGTATTGTCAGACATGCTTTCGCTGATCGATCCGGGAAGGGCAAGATCTTTATTGCCAATTCGAATAACAGCCAGAACAGCACCGCGTTTCTGCGCTTCAACAACAGGATCGGTTCCCGCCGGAAGCTGGGTGTTCACAATCGTATCAACTCCGCCGGAAACCGCAAGATTTTGGAATTCAGGAGCCGGCAGGAAAATAACTTTGGTTACGAAATGACCGGCTTTAACCTGATCGAAATCGTTGTTTGTAAACGTTACCGGAATAGCGTTGTGTTCCAGATAAGCTCTTGTTCGCGGGGTCATCTGGTTGATCTCAAGTGTCGGATAAAGAATCAATCCTTCTTCATTGGCAATGTTCGACAACTTTAAACGATAAACGCGACCCATTTCAAAATTTTGAAAACCGGGGCAGACAAGCGGTTCGGAATCGAAACCGCCGATAACAACCGTATCCCAGTTGATATTCATGCCCGGAGTTCCCTGAAAATTGATCTGGGCGTTCGGCTGGACATTGGCGGCATTATAAGGCGTCATATTATTGCCAGACGCGATAACGCCGGGTCCAGGTCCGGTAACACTCGGATAAAGCTGGCTGTACGATCTGTTGGTTTGCCCGCTTCTTGGGCCGGCTCCGCAAGCAACTGCCACGATCAACAACATAAGTAATAATTTACACCGCATTTAAACTCTCCCTGTAATAACTGTTTTAAAATCGACCTCTTGTCAATTCAAATATTTTGTCCTTTTCATTGATCCGCCTTTTCGAACAACAATTAATATCATCTGTTTCGCGCCAAAAGACCTTTTCAGAAAATTGATCTGGAACCAACTGGCATAAATTGTTAATATTAATCGCGGGTCCGTCCGAAAAAACATTCCGTCAGAAATCGTTTTCGGCATTTTCTATAGCTGAACTTTGAGATTTTAAATAAAATCCTGGAACCGAATATGAAAAAAAATGAACTAAAACGCCAAAAAGTTGCTTTTGTATCGATTATATCGATTTTGTCAGTCTCGGCACTTTATTTTCTGCCGGGATCACCCTTGTTTTCAAAGAGAGACAATCGGAACAATACAGAACTTTTAGCAGCGGAATCGGCTTCTTCCGAACAACGTTCAAACAAAGAAAACACACTGCCTGCTTTTGCCAGTTTGCAAAATCGTCATAATCAAACAATCTCAACAAACAACCAAAAATCAAAAGCAAAAAATTCTTCTGATAACAAACCGCGCAATTCCGTCGAATGTCTTCAGCAATCGATTTCTGTAGCGGAAAAACTTCTCTCCTTTTCAACAGAAATGAAATTGGAAATGTATTTGGCTGAAAATGTCTATATGGGGATCGGTGAATATTCGGAACTTTCTTTAAGAAAAGAGATCTCCTATTCCCATAATAAAAATTCATCGGACAATGAAGACGAAAGTAAATACATTGAAATTCGAAATCCTCTTGAATGGAACGTTTTTCGATTAAAGGTTAAATTATTGCCTCTTAATTCAAAAGTCTCTGATCCGAGTCAGGAAGACAATATTTTTGTCGTAACCAGTGACCAAAGATCGCTTTGGCGTTATTCCAAAATTGAAGGACAAGAAAGACTTCAACATATTGATATTGAAGATCTTGCGAATCATCTTGCCCGATTGAGCGACGATGAAAAACGCACCTTGATGCAAAACGGCGTTACTCAGGCTTGCGGAATGAGCGGACTTCCCGCACTTGGAGGAATGAGCGGAATGTTAAAAAATTTATTGGTAAATTACGATTTTCAACCGGACATGATCAGCGGAACCCTGAAAGGAAATTATCCTGTTTGGAAATTAAAAGGGACCATGAAAAAAGATGTTTTGGGGCAGATGAAAAAAACGCTGAAAGGATATAATGTCAATAACGCGAACGAAGAAAATTTTGATTTTCTTCCGACTGATATTGAAATGCTTGTCGGAATGAATTCGGTTTTCCCCTGTCAAATAAAATATTATTGTTCCCGTTCCAATAAACATACGCTTTTAATGAATATTACTTTTACTAATATAAACTTTAACAGCATCAAGGAAAATCTGGATGATTTCTCTTATGAAACTCCCAATAAAACTTATGAACAATTTGGCGAACAATACCTTCGCGATTTAATACCGGGCATTGAATTATAATCAGATATTAAAGGATCAGAGCAAACACGTATCGGCGAAACGCGACACAAACAAAATCAACCGGCGGTAAATACGGGAAGACGGATATTTTATACCGTTCTCCATTTATACCGGTTCAATGATAAAATTTCCGTTCTAATGTTAAAAATCCGTTTCTTGCAGTCAATCGGCGGAAATGACGGAAATTTTTAAAGTAAGAGCAGTATCAATTATTCGCATTTTATCATTTGACGACGCGAATCAACAGAAATTTTAACGTTGGAATGAAAAAAACATAATAGAATCGGCATACAAACTTATTAATGGGGGAGTATTCGGGGGTTGACGTTCCTTTATGTTCTGGTAAAATGAACATTGATTATTTTTGTTAATTGGGGACGATATCAAGCGAAAAGCAGAAGATCAACGTTCGATATCGGCACCGATTAGCGTGAATCAGGAGAACTGAAGAAAGCGTTCGGTCCGTTTTTTTCAGTTTTACAGTTGACCGAGTCTTTCCGCTTATGAGTGGAATTCACTGCTGAAAACGTCGCATGAAACGGTAGAGATCCTTTTGAAGCGATGTGTGATGCAAGTGGTGATAAAGGGAGTTTTATCAATGGAAAATGTTGAAAACGCAGCCGCAGCCGCACCCGCCGAAAACAAAACCGCAGCGATTCTTGACGGACCGCTCACCGTTCAAAAACTGATCGCCGCCGGCGTTCATTTCGGACACCGCGCCAGTCTTTGGAACCCGAAAATGCGTCCTTATGTTTACGGACGCCGCAAGCTCATTCATATTATTGACGTTCGTGAAACGTTCCGCGGAATTCTGCGCGCCAAAAAATATCTTCGTCAAGTAGCCTCCAAGGGCGGACTGATCCTGTTTGTTGGAACCAAACGTCAAGCTTCGCAAGCGATTGAAGAACAGGCTTCCCGTTGCGGAATGCCTTACGTCAGTGAACGATGGCTTGGCGGAACTCTGACGAACTTCGCGACCATTCGCAGCCGTCGTGCCCGTCTTCTCGAACTGGAAGAGATCATGGATCCGGAAGGAAACAAGCTTTCCACTTATTCGAAAAAGATGCAGTCGTCATTAGTTCGCGAATACAAAAAAATGTACCGCAACCTCAACGGTATCCGCGAAATGTGCAATCGGGATCATTTTCCGGAAGATATGGTCATGATCGTTATTGATCCGAAAAAAGAAAAAAATGCCGTTCATGAAGCTCAAAAGCTCGGTGTTGTGACCATTGCCCTGATTGATACCGACAGCAATCCGGATGAAATTGATCTTCCGATCCCCGGAAATGACGATTCCAGCAGTTCGATCGAACTGATCCTTCGGGAACTTGCCGACGCCGTTCTGACCGGCAGTCGTGAACGCGAAGCCAATAAATTCGCCGTCGCCGCGGAAGAAACTCAGGAAGCCGCCGCGGAAGAAAGCGCCGAATAATTCTGTTAATTCAACAGTTTGATCATTTGAACAACCGGTAAAGATTACAATTTACTGAACAATTACTGACACAAAAGCATAATTCCTCTTCGGAGGACAGAATATAAAAATTTTAAGGAGTAAATTATGGCTGTTATTACCGCTGCAATGGTTAAGGCGTTTCGTGAAAAGACCGGTCTGCCGATGATGGAATGCAAAAAAGCGCTTGTCGAAGCCGATGGAAATGAAGATCTGGCGATCGAACTTCTTCGTAAAGCCGGTAAAAAGACGATGGAAAAACGGTCCGGACGCGAAACAGAAGCCGGCCGAATTGCCGCGTTCACGACCCCGTCCGGTGTTACCGGAATGGTTGAACTTCTTTGCGAATCCGCCCCGGTGGCCAATACGGCCGAGTTCATCGCTCTGGTCAATGGCTTGGCCAAACAGCTTGCCGAAGGTCCCGGCGCCGCGACTCCCGATGAACTGCTTGATCAAAACAATCTGCGTCAGGAAATGGACGATCTGGTCAACAAGATCCGCGAAGTCTTTCGCCTGACAAAAATTTTGCGCGTTGAAGCTCAAAACGATATTTATGTTCATCATAACAGCGCTATCGGTGTTGTCCTTGAATATGATGGCGACAATAAACCGTTGGCTCACAGTATTTCAATGCAGATCGCCGCGATGAATCCGAAAGCGATTTGCGAAGATGAACTGAATCCTGCCGAAGTCGCCAAGGAACGGGAAATCGTTACCGAACAGACCAAAAACACAATGGTCGGAAAACCTGAAAACATCATCGAAAAGATCGTTGAAGGACGCATGAAGACCTACTTTGCGCAGGCTTGCCTGCTGGATCAGGAATTCATTGACGATTCCAGCAAAACGGTTGGACAGGCTGCTCAGGAAGGCGGAGTCTCCGTTAAGAAAATGCATCATTGGGTCCTCGGCAAATAAGATCGGACCGATGCTTTTTTTGCGAATAAAGCGATGAGCCCTTGATAACGATTCGTTCATGTATTATAATGATGAGCGAATCGTTTTTTATTGTCCTGTTGGTCCGTTTTGATGTTTTCGCGGCAAAGAGTTGAAAAATGTCCTGTTCCTGAAATTAATCGGGATCACCGGCGGAAATTTCTTATCGGATCCAATAAAAAACTATATAGAAAGACTGATTTTATACTGCCGGATTTTAAAAATTCCATTTCCCCGCAGGTTGAATTTGTGAACCGTCTGTTCGTCCTGACTTTGGGAACTGGAATAATCAAAAGCTGCCGGAATAACTCCGATCTCTGTATTGGTTCATTCAAAATTTTCCGCAAAAGCGGTTCAAAATTTTCGGTTCAAAATGCGATTGAAAGACCCGAAGATACACGATGAACCCGATACAATAAATTTGAAATTAACGTTTGGAAGGGATAACGTAAAAGATGACGACAGAAAGCAAACCGCGCCGGGTGGTTTTGAAGGTATCGGGAGAAAGTTTTTGTCCGGCGAATGAACGGGGCATTTCGATGGACTCGGTGAACAATCTTGCCCGTCAGATCGCGCAGTTGGCCAAACGGGGCGTTCAAATCGCGGTCGTAATGGGCGGCGGCAACATACTTCGCGGCGCGCAGTTCAAAGCGGTCAACTCTTCAATTCAGGAATCAACCGCGCATTACATGGGCATGCTTGCGACCGTCATTAACGGCTTGGCACTTCAAGACGCTATTGAAGCGCAGGGGCAAGCGACGCGACTAATGTCCGCGCTCCCGATGGACACTGTTGCGGAACCTTATATCAGACGCCGCGCTGCCCGACATCTTGAAAAAAACAGAGTCGTTATTATCGCCGGAGGAACAGGCAGTCCGTTCGTCACAACTGACACCGCCGCCGCCCAGCGCGCCTTGGAACTGGAAGCGGACATTCTGCTCAAAGCAACTAAAGTCGACGGTATTTACAGTGATGATCCGATGAAAAATTCAAAGGCCGTCTTTTACGATACGTTGACTTTTGAGGACATGCGTCGTCAAAATCTCCGCGTTATGGATTCGGAGGCAATCGCCAAATGTTCCGAACACGACATGCCGGTAATGGTCTTCAATTTCCGAACCGAAGGCAATCTTGAACGCGCCGCCCTGGGAGAACATATCGGAACTCTTGTTCAAACCCAGGACAGCGACGATTAACAAATAAGAACAATTTCTTTGTTTCTGTTTTTCAAGAATAATCCTTTGAAAACAGTTGATGTATACCGATCTCCTCCGGAAATTTCCGATCCAACATCAAAAGAACTGTTGAGTCGCAAAGTCATTCGACAGAGCAATCGGAAATATTAAAATGTTGTCAGTATAAAACAATGAAATATCAAAAAACGTTTTATAAGATCAAATTTACAGTTGTCGCCCCCTAATATTACCGGCAGCTGAATATCGCAAAAATAAAATTCACCGATAAAAAATATTCACATTAACCAACGATAATCACGATAATAAATTAAGAGCGGATCAGGATTTCTGCCGCTTGAAACTTTTTATTATTGGGGTCCTGCCCGATCTGCTTAAGGAGAAAAAATGGATTTAGATGAAGTATTGCTCGACGTTGAAGACCAAATGGAAAAAGCGGTTGCCCATCTGAAACGCGGTTTGACCGGCATCAGAACCGGACGGGCCAATCCCGGTCTTGTCGATTCCGTGCGCGTTACTCTTTACGGAGCGGAAGTGCCTTTGAAACAGGCTGCTACCGTTGCCTGTCCCGAACCGACCCAAATTTTGATCCGCCCATTCGATATCGGAACTTTAAAAGACATCGAAAAGGGAATTATTAATTCCGATCTCGGTTACGCCCCCAATAACGACGGCAAGGTCATTCGATTGAATATTCCGCCCCTTTCAACAGAAGTTCGGCGGAAAATGGTCAAAACGATCCGTGAACTTTGTGAAGACTGCAAAGTTGCCATCCGTCGCGTTCGACAGGACGGCAATAAACAAGTTGACGCTTTGGAAAAAGACAAGTTGATCTCGGAAGACGATCGGGACAAAGCCAAATCGGATATTCAGGATCTGACCAAGAAATTTGAGGAAAGCGCCGGTTCTCTGGCCGATACCCGGGAAAAAGAAGTTTTGGAAGACTGATCAATTCTTCCGTTGTGCCGATTTCATTTTCCGGCTTGCAGAACTCTCCCGATCGACAACGTCTGTCGGGAGATCCTTTATATTTTATACTGCTCTTATTTTATATTTTTCCATCATTTCCGCCGCTTGATTACGCGACTCGGCTGTTCTTTTGACGTTATAACATAAATTCATCATGGACCCGGTATATCTTTTAAGCATCAACCCGTTTTTCCATTCAAGCGCGGGGGCCGCTGACGAAATTACTAAAAAGGGAAATTCGGAGTAAAACGTTTTTCCATTCAAGCGCGGGGGCCGCTGACGAAATTACTAAAAAGGAAATTCGGAGCAAGTCGTTTTTCCATTCAAGCGCGGGGGCCGCTGACGAAATTACTAAAAAGGAAATTCG
>CAZZEF010000030.1:18780-32040 GCA_964652875.1 uncultured Planctomycetaceae bacterium | reverse complement strand
AGTACTGCCCAAATGGCCGATGAGATCGTGCGAGGCGCGATTTCCGTTTCAAAAACATTGGACGTTCAACCGATGCATGTTCGAAAGACTTCCCTGACAAGGATTGCGACGGAACTTATTGATACGCCTGTTATTGCGGTTGGGAGCGCGACTTTGAACACACTAATGATGCCGACGATGGGGGCCGTTTTGACTTACATGAAAGGACTGAAATTCCGCGAAAAATCAACATTCGCGTTTGGTTCGGCGGGCTGGGGGCCCGGCGGTCCGGAATCGATCGCAAAATGGCTTGAGGAAATGAAATATCCAGCGGCGGCACCGCTGATCCGGTCGAAATTCCGGCCGACTCCCGATCTTTTGGAGCAGTGCTTTAATACCGGCGCCGTCCTTGGCAAACTCGCACTCGAAAAAAATGAGTTCTGATCCGCTTCAGAGAGAATGAAAACTGTTTGAATGCCCTTTCATTACAAATTATAAAAACGTTCAGACAGGATCGGGTACGATCTTAAATTGAAGAGTATTTCAGACAGGATCCGCGGTAAAATAATGTTTGACCGCGGATCTTTTATCTTGTAAATATTATATAGAAAAACTGCTGTCAAGGTCGTAAATGTTTTTGTTGCGTCAAGTTGAAAACATCTCTTGCTTGGGAAAAATTGTTCTATTTAAATATAATAAATTTTATCTTTTTTTTAATCGGTAATAAATATTTTATTGACTTTTTCTTATAAAAATATTAAAATGAATGCTGTCAGATCGAAATTGAATTATGGAAAAATTTTTTCATCACGTATTTTATCTTGTTATTAAGGGGGGGATGCTATGTCAAAAAAAGGATTTACCTTGGTTGAACTGCTGGTCGTCATTGCGATCATTGGAATTTTAATTGGACTGCTTTTACCGGCGGTTCAGGCGGCGCGGGAAGCGGCCCGGCGTATGGAATGCACGAATAATTTGAAACAGCTTGCGCTGGCGCTTCACGGATACGCCGATGCGAACGCCTCGAAATTTCCCTGCGGCCGCAATTGGATCGTCGGCCCTGTTCGAACCGCTCAAATTACGGACCAAACTTCAAGCTGGTTCACGAACCGTTATATTCGCAATATATACTGCCCGCAGGTTTTTATGCTTCCTTATATGGAACAGCCGTCCCTGTATGAAACGCTTACCAAAAATCCCGATTATGCCGGGCTGGATTCCCCTTATTCGACTGTAAGCAATGGGGTTGCCAATCCCTATGTTACGAACGTTGGAACTCTGCATTGTCCGTCTGACCCTAACGCTCAAATTGCCGGTACCATTAGTTATGCTTACAGCACCGGCGATTTTCCGGGGAAAAATGCCGCGGACGGCCTGCGCGGTCCATTTGTTCCCTATCCCGGCAATTATAATAAATCGTTCAGCAGTATTACAGACGGCACGAGCAACACAATTGCTTTTGCTGAATCCAATATCGCAATGGGGTCCGGACGCATGATTCAAAGTACCTCTTATGTTTATGGAACCAACGTTGGGCTTTCGACTGATGCGGCTTCGGCGGCTACTCCTTCCACTTGTCTGGCAACAAGAAGTACAACAGGTGATCCCAAAGAGTACGCCTCAACCTTCAGTCTGCAAACAAGTTATTGGGGAACTCGATGGACGGACGGCAGGGCTTTCTTCCGAGCGTTCTGCACTGTTTTGCCCCCCAATTCTCCCAGTTGCGCCGCTGCAGTCGCAGAAGACCGAACCATGCGGGCCGCATCCAGTTATCATAGCGGCGGCGCCAATGTTGTTCGAATCGACGGATCCGTTTCCTTTATTCCAGAAACAATCAATTGCGTAACTCCAAACAGAGCGAGTGAAACACCGACCTCATCCGGAAAATCACCTTACGGCGTTTGGGGCGCACTGGGCTCTATCAACGGCGGCGAGACCTTGACGCTTTAGTTTCTTAGAAAAGGAGACATTTTCCTTTCGAATGTTAAAATCAATCGGCGGAAAATTGCCGATAATAAATATATTAAAGACGAATTATTCTGTTTGAACGGAGTAATTTGTCTTTAATATGATTGAGACTCCTGCAATGAATTAATGACTCAAAAAGTGTCATTTTTTATGTTCTTTTTAAAAAATTTATTGATCGTTATTTTTGTTAAAGTATTAAGATATAATTATAGATAGTGTTTGGTATTTATATCTCTGTTTTTTTTTGATCGTTTATATACTCCTGAAAAAATCGATTCGCAATAATCAAAAAGGCAACAGCCTGTTTGCTGCGATTATGAATTTTTCTATTTTTTATTGGAAACAGAACTATGAAGAAAAAAGCGTTTACCTTGGTTGAACTGCTGGTCGTTATCGCGATCATTGGAATTTTAATTGGACTGCTTTTACCTGCGGTTCAGGCGGCGCGGGAAGCGGCCCGGCGTATGGAATGCACGAATAAACTGAAACAGCTGGCTCTGGCCCAGCATAACCATCATGATTCTTACGGATACATTCCTTCCCGACAGGTCCAACGATCAATGGGAAGCGATAAAATGTATTACAATTCATCAACGGCTGACCCAAAATGGATGCTCGCTCTTTACAGTTATCTCGTTCCGTCTCTTCCGTATGTCGAACAGACCACGATCTATGACGGACTGATGAAGGATGTTAAAAAAGGAACTTATCCTAACGCGTACAATCCGGATTCCAATAATATTTTATACACAAAGGTTTCGGCGTTCTGGTGTCCTTCCGATTCGGGAACGGAAAAACCTTACGCGTCAGAGGATACGGGTAAAGGACGAGGCCCGACGACCAGCTATCATTGCTGTGTCGGAGACATGATTCCGCAGCAGCCTTATGGTTCGATGTGTGATACACCGCGGGGAGCTTATTCTGTTGGTGAAAAAAGAAAAACTGCCTTCGCCGCCTTCCTTGACGGTACAAGCAACAGCGTTCTTCTTGGTGAAATGATCGTTTATAATTTTTTTCAGAAGAATCCTGTTAAGGGCGGAATTGCTCATGCCTCGATCTCTACAACCTCGAATATGTCCGTTTGTATGGGAGTGGCCCGCGATCCAAACGACCCCAATTTTTTCAAGGACAGTCTTGAACCGCAATCAAGCGAATGGTATCAGTTTCCCGGAAGAAGTTGGGCCTGCGGATGGTCGACCGTCACTTCGTTTGTAACCGCCATGCCGCCGAACTCTCCCAGTTGCACCTCTTCCTATTCGTCCGGAACATCTTACCCGATGAGTGCAGTCAATACGCATACGGCAAGCAGTTATCATTCCGGCGGTGTCAATGTCGCGATGGCTGACGGCGCGGTTCGCTTTATTTCCGAGACGATTGATATCGGATCGACTTCTTACACCTTCCCGTCAAATTATACGACAACCGACGGCAGTCGACCCTATCAGACGTTTTCCGGTAAATCACCTTGGGGCGTTTGGGGCGCGATGGGCTCAATCAAAGGAGGCGAAACCGTGTCGCTTTAATTTCACTTAAACGGATTGTGTTTTTCTTTCCGGACATTATACCGATTCCATCATGAATTTTTCGTTATATCGTCAAAAGAACAGCCGATTCACGCAGTCAATCGGCGGAGATGACGAAAAATTTAAAATAAAAGCAGTATAAAATCAACCGATGGAAATATTACCGGTCATAAAAATGGACGAATTATTCTGTTTGAACGGAGTAATTCGTCTATTTTTATCCTGTTATATAATAAAAGTGTCATTTTTTATATCCTTTTTATAAAAATTTATTGACTTATTTTTGTTAAAGTATTAAAATATAAATGAGATAGGATTTGATTTTTATGTTTTTATCCCCGTTTTTTTGGACCAATTTATATACTCCCGGAAAATTTATTTCGCAGCAATCAAAAGCCAATTGCCTGACTGCTGCGATTATGAATTTTTCTATTTTTTATTGGAAACAGAACTATGAAGAAAAAAGCGTTTACCTTGGTTGAACTGCTGGTCGTCATTGCGATCATTGGTATTTTAATTGGACTGCTTTTACCGGCGGTTCAGGCGGCGCGAGAAGCGGCCCGGCGTATGGAATGCACGAATAAAATGAAACAGCTCGGTATCGCGTTGCATAATTTTCATGACACACACAACCAGATCCCCGGCGCTCAAATGACCGTCTGTCTGACTGGTGCGGTTACGTCCAACGGTTGGTGGGGAGGGGATAACACCGGTGCCAAGTATTATCGGCAATGGTCCGGTTACGTTCCGACTCTGATGCCCTATTTTGAACAGGTTCAGCTTTACGATAAGCTGATTGAAGAATACAAAAATGGCGGCGGTCCTGATACCCGAGGCGCAAATAGAGCGACCGTTCAGCCGATTCCCGAACTTTGGTGTCCGTCTGATCCCGAAGGCAAGGACGAAAAAGATGCTTATAATCATTGCAATTATCGAGCCTGCCGAGGCGATACCGCGATTAATTCGGGTCTTAATGCAACAAGCCGCGGAGCCTTTCGACTCGAAAAAGTATTGACCAGCGGCAGTTATCCAAATGCTGTTTTTCGAGACACCAGAATTGATTTCGCCAGTATTATTGACGGAACAAGCAATACAATAGCGTTCGGAGAAGGAAAAGTTTTTGCTAATTCAAGCATGACCGTTTTCCCTTCTAAAGGCGGTTTGGCCTATCTTGCAGGATTGGATACCTCCACTTCTCCTTCTAAATGCGCTGGAATGATTGATATTGCGAATATCGGTTTCAATCAGTCGATGACTATTGCCAGATCCCATTTTCTGCCCGGTCGAAATGCCTGTATGGGCGCTTTGATTACGACAATGTCCGCTGTCATGCCCCCTAATGCTCCTTTTTGTATTTCGGATAATAAGCAATACACTTGCGGAGATGGCTGTACCGGTTTCGCGACTGCCAGCAGCTATCATGGCGGCGGTGTTAATGTTACACTGGTTGACGGTTCCGTTCGTTTTGTTTCCGAAACAATTAATGCCGGTGACCAAAATGCGGCCGGCAACGGAAAAGGGGCCGAATTTACCGGACCCAGTCAATGGGGCGTTTGGGGCGCGATGGCCTCAATTGCCGGAGGCGAAACCGTGTCGCTGTAATTCTGAAATCGGGCGAAATATCGGTTAAACGTTATTTTTTAATATGAAAAACAGATCTTGTTTCTTGATTGGAACAAGATCTGTTTTTATAAAATTGGGAATCTGTTTTATCTTGGAATTCGAAAGAACTGAAAATGAAAAAAATATCAACGGAAAAAGCGCCCGCGGCGATTGGCCCTTATTCGCAGGCGATTGTTATTAACGGCTTTGTGTATCTTTCGGGACAAATTCCGATCAATCCGCTAACCGGCGCGATTGAGGCGCAAGCAATTGACGGTCAAACAGAACAGGTTATGAAAAATATCGGCGCTGTTTTAAAAGCCGCGGGCACCGATTTTTCTCATGTCGTTAAAACAACTTGCTTTCTGAAATCGATTGGCGATTTCGCGGTCTTTAATGAAATTTACGGAAAATATTTTACTGAAAAACCGGCCCGATCTTGTGTTGAAGTTTCTGCACTGCCGAAACAGGCGCTTCTTGAAGTCGAAGTAATCGCCGCTCAGTTATAATCAAAACCAGCGCAAAACCGCTGGATCCCGGTTCACGCATTGGCGGGAGAGAATATTTTTGATCTCGCCGCGGCGCCGCGACGCGGAGAAGAAAGGAAAGAAATAAGAAGAAAATGAAAATAATTTTATTCATTTTCAAGGTTGAGTAACCGTTGTTGAAAGTAAGTAATTAAAGAACCCTCTCCGCGCCCCCGCGTCTCTGAGAGAGAATATTTTTGATCTCGCCGCGGCGCCGAGACGCGGAGAAGAAAGAAAAGAAATAAGAAGAAAATGAAAATAATTTTATTCATTTTCAAGGTTGAGTAACCGTTGTTGAAAGCAAGCAATTTAAGAACCCTCTCCGCGCCCCCGCGCCCCAGCGAGAGAATATTTATTTATCACGTTCGTGACTTTGCGAGTGGGTATTTTGATCCCGGTTCACGTATTGGCTGGAGAAATATAAAAAAACGCGAATCGATTTTAGCCGATTCGCGTTTTTTAATTGATATTGTACAAACTCACAAAAGAGCCGTATTAATAACCATTAGAGATGTTCGGTTTCGCCGCCGTTCATGGAACCCATGGCGCCCCAAATACCGAACTGAGACTTACCGGAGGAAGTCGTAACAGCATTAGCAGCAGTAATCGTCGTGCCGGCAGAATTCTTGGCACTGGTGCTGACCGCATTGACGGTTTCGGAAACGAATTTGACAGATCCGTCAGCCAGGCAGACATTGGCGCCGCCGCTGTGGAAGCTGGAAGCGCTGACACAGGAATAGTTTCCAGAAACCCAAGCGCCGGTATTCGGCGGCATGATTGTCGAGAAGCAGTTCCATTTTCCGCCATTGGCCCAGAAGTAAGCAAGGTCACAGTTGGCTGTGCTTGTATCGGTAGGACTGGCCCATTGTCCAGAATTGTACTTTTTCGTTCCGGTGGTCGTCTGATCATTGGTCAGGGTTTGCGGGTAAGTAGGCGGCGTAGCAGTACCATTAGCAACTGCCAAAGTACCAGCTTTGCCGTTGAATTTATTAACGGTGCTGTTGGCGATACTGACTTCACCGAAGATGATCGTGTTGCTGGTACCATCGGTCAGCGCGGAAAGTTTACGAAGTTTTCCGTAAGATTTTGTCGCGGGGTTGTTGAGATAGCGATATAAGGCGAAAGCACCACGGTTATTTTCGGAAGCGCTGCTATCATGGTGGTCAATCCAGTCACCCACGCAGAAGGAGTAGTTGTTTCCGGCGATCTGTTTGGCCATCGGGTCGGACGGGCAAAGAAATCCGGGAACTTTCTCATAGAACGGGTTGTTTGAGGTAAAAGTAAAAGGTGTAGTATCTGCGGCGTCCCAATTTCCGGCATAACCAGTCGTTTTTTCCGGGGCTTTACCGTTGCTAATACGGCCGGGGAAGCATCCGAGAGCGTCGCCGGAGGTCAAGCGATCATAAATAGCGACTTGTTCCATGTAGGCGAGCATCATGACACAAGGACCATACATGGTATAAGTACTCGTTTTATTAGCGGTAGCGTTTTTACCGTAAATAGTGTTGGACCCCGGAGGCATGCCTTCGGCGTTGGCATCGATATAGTTATGGAAACCGATACCGATTTGCTTGAGTTTGTTTGTGCATTCCATACGACGGGCAGCTTCACGGGCAGCCTGAACGGCCGGCAGCAGCAAGCCGATCAAAATACCGATGATCGCGATAACGACCAGCAGCTCAACAAGAGTAAAACCTTTTTTCTTCATTTTGAACTCCTTTTATGAGTTTGAAAAATTACCTTGACACCGCTAAACGGCGGACCAGCACCGTAAACGAGTCGAAAACTATCCAAAATAATTTGTCTAAATTCTGGAAACAAAAGTTCCTGAAGCGAAATAAGCACAGGAATAATTATTTTAGAAAAATTAGGGCTTTAAAAGTTCCTGAAATTTAAACAAAATTATACGCTTCTCTTCAGTTCTCTCTATGATAACAAAAAAAACCAAAAAGTGCATAGGGTTTTATTAAAAAATCGAAAATATTTGAAAATTTTATCATAATTTTTGCCAAAAAAAGACAAAAAAAAGAAAAAGAATGTAAAAGACGTAAAAAAAATACAATAAAATTATTGTAATGTCAAGATAAATTTTATTTTTTCTTTAAATTTTGGATGCCACTCTTAATTAGTTTTTGTTTCTGTTATCCAGATCGCTTATCGGTACCGCGGGAGGATATTTTTGATCTCGCCGCGGCGCCGCGGCGCGGAGAAGAGATCAAAGAAATAAGAAGAAAATAAAAATGATTTTATTCGTTTTCAAGATCGAGTAACCGCTGTTGAAAGCAAACAATTAAAGAACCCTCTCCGCGCCCCCCACGAGAGGATATTTATTTGTCACGTTCGCGGCTTTGCGAGAGAATATTTGAGGGGGGAAGGATATTGTGATCTTTGGCGAAAAACTGAACGATCACAAACGCGGCGGCAATCATCAGACCGAACATGGCGGGGGTCCGATAGCGTATCGAGCTGACAAAAATGACATGAAGACCGGTTAAATAAAGAGCGGGGAGCCAAAGGAGCCAGCAGGCGGCATTTCGACGCACGAGAAGAACGCAGCCCAAAAGTCCAAGCAAAATAACAGGCGCATCAGCCAGAAAAATCACTCCTCTAATGATCGGCGAAGAAAAAGAGCGTTCGTTTGGAACGAGATTCCAAAGCCGTAAAAATTTAACGCCGCTGAGTTTAATTGCTTCTCCGGGATTCTTTTTTGTCCAGTCAAGGGACGCGTTCCGCATTCGCTGATCAAGTCGGATCTCAAATTGGGCACGGTCACGGGGAGTCGGGCCGATCGGTCCGTTTTCTTGCGCTTCAATCGATCGAAACGCGTCAATGAATCGCATATCACTCGATCCGTCGGCATCGGGACTCAATCCATCGTAAAGACTGGCGCCCATTTGGAGCGTTGTCGGAATGATCCGGTTGGTCAGCCGATAATTTCGGTAAACCCAGGGAGCGAGAAAAACGGCGAAAGTCATTAGAACGATCAGCAGAAGAGCGACGGTTTGAGTCGTTTTTTTCAGAACATCTTTTCTTTTAAGGATCAGGGAAAGGATTAAAAACGCAAACGCAAAGGGGGGAAAATAGTACCAGGAGGGCCGGAAAAAGACGGTCCAGGCGGAAAACAGACCGATTAAAAGCGCCAGTCCGATTCCCTTTTTGAAGAAATGATCTTCTCCGCATTGTTTGAAGAAGATCGTCATCAGCCAGATCTGAACGAGCAGGGCGGCGGTAAACGGTTCTTCCGCAAGAATGAGGATCGATTGAACGGCGGCGCAAGGCTCCAGAGCGGCGAACAGGGAAGCCAGCAAAGCGATTTTTTGATTTTGAAACAGCTCGAACGCGACCAAACCGGTCAGTCCAACAGTCAGCATTCCGATCAGGGCACCGAGCAGCCGAACCGGCAGTGTTGACGGATGTTCCCCCTCAATTTTAAAAAAAGGGGTCAGAAGAGCCGGATAGCCGGGCATGCGAAAGATCGTCCAATGCCGTATTTCGTCAAATTCATAAGGGCGTCCGAACGCCAAGGCGCGTCCGAGTTTCCAGTAAGAATCGCTGTCTCCGAAAAAGAACGGTCCATCCTGACCGGCGGGACGCGGAACATGATTGGATTCCGTTTTTCCGCCGGTTTCGGGAACGGTACTCGAACCGGTCGGATCTTTCTGCTGAATGGCGGTCGGCCGATCGGAAGCGAAACGCGCCGCTTCAAGCCGCTTCTCCCAGTAAAAAGCGAGTAAAACCCGAACGGTCAGCGCCAGAAGAAGAACGGAAATCCAATATTTTTTCATGTCCGACTATTCTCCGGCGTATCCGTTCGGATGAGCTTTGAACCATTTCCAGGCGGTTTCGATCTGTTCTCCGACATTGGTATGAACAGGTTTCCAGCCGAGTTCCTGCTGGACTTTTTCGGAACTTGCGTACAGGGTGGGGGGATCGCCCTCGCGGCGCTGACCGTATTCGACCGGGAGTTTTTGTCCGATCGTTTTTTCGGCGGCGTCCAGAATTTCGCGGACGGAATAGCCGTGTCCGATACTCAAATTATAAAATTTGGCGACTCCGGGTCCGAGTGCGTCCATCGCCAGAATATGGGCGGAGATCAGATCGTCGATATGGACATAATCGCGAATACAGGTTCCATCCGGGGTCGGGTAGTCAGTCCCGAAGACGGTGAACTTGTCCCGTTTTCCGAGCGCGGTAAAGAGAATGTTCGGAATAAGATGTGTTTCCGGCTGATGATCTTCACCCAAAGTCCCGTCCGCGGCGGCGCCGGCAACATTGAAATAGCGAAGCGCGGTGAATCCAAATTCGGGATCGGAAGTTGAAATATCTTTTAAAATTCGTTCAACCATCCATTTCGACCAGCCGTAAGGATTGATCGGGAGCTGCTGATCCGTTTCATGGACCGGAACTTCCTTCGGTTCTCCGTATGTGGCGGCAGTTGAGCTGAAGATCAGTTTTTTAACACCGGCGTTTTTCATGGCCTGAAACAGACTCAGCGCGCCGGCGGTATTGTTGCGGTAATACTCAATTGGGCAGCGGACCGATTCGCCGACGGCGGTAAAGGCGGCGAAGTGCATGACCGCTTCGATCTGATGCGTATGAAAAACCGCTTCGATCAGTCCGGTGTCATGAAGATCAAGCTGATAAAAAGGGACGTCGTCCGGAACAGCTTCCCGATGGCCCCGACATAAATTGTCGAGAACAACGACGTTGTGCCCTTTTTCTTTGAGCGCTTTGACTGCGTGTGAACCAATATAGCCCGCACCCCCTGTTACTAAAATATTCATTGATGAAAGTCCCTTCTGTATACGTTTGTAATGTAAAACGAGTTTGTATGGGTTAAGTTGATATTTGTCATTAAATGAAAAATTCGTTGTCGAACAGGAATTTTTCCATCATTTCCCAGCCGTGTTCGAAATAAAGAGGCGAGTTTTGGGCCGAAACTTCATCGAACGTCTGATCCCGATCCGACCGGTTTTGAAATTCGGACGAGACGACCAGCCAGGGAATTTCGCCGTGTGAATGCGTCTTGATCTTGATCGGGGTCGGATGATCCGGAAGGATCCAAAGGCGCCAGTCGTCGAACGATTTGAGTTTTTCCAGGATCGGCGGCAGCGTTTTTTCGTCGATATCTTCAAGCGCTTTGACTTTCTTTTCGACGCTACCTTCGTGTCCGGCTTCGTCGGTCGCTTCGATATGAACGCAAACGAGATCATATTGATCAAGGGCCTGGGCGGCGTATCGGCCTTTAGCGGCGAAATCGGTATCGACGTATCCGGTGATATTAGGGACGGAAATGATATCCCAATGGAGGCATCCGGCGATTCCGCGCAGGAGATCGACGGCGGTGATCATGGCTCCCCTGATTCCGTTGAAACGGTCGGCGAACGGAATCAGCGCCGGTTTGCGTCCTTGTCCCCAAAGCCAGATATCGGTTGCGGGAAGTTTTCCGGCGGCGATACGATCCTTATTGACCGGGTGGTTTTTAAAGAGATCGGCGGCGGCGTTCATTATAAGTCGAATGGTTTTCGCGCCTGGACCGGCGGGACGAACGTTTAAAATGTTCTGATCGGTGTAATCGTGCGGAGGATAAGTGGCCGTTTCCCGGGTAAAGGGTGATCCGCCTTTTTTTTCAGGACGAAAGATCATTAGATTCCGATAGCTGACGCCGGGATAAAACCGGACCGATCCGCGGCATTCGGGTTCTCCTGCCTGCAGGGCGAACTCGTTCCATCGGACGGCGAGTTCGTTTTGGATCGAGTCGAGCAGCCGGGTTGCCTCTTCCGTCGAGACATGACCGGCGGTAAAGCTTTTCATGATCTCGTTTTCGAGGGTAACGAGATTACATCGGAAGGCCCAATCGTCGGGACCGAGTTCGATTCCCTGCGCAACAGCTTCCAGCGGAGCGCGTCCGGTGTAAACGTCGGCCGGATTGTATCCAAGCAGGCTGAGGGTGGCGACGTCGGATCCGGGCGTGTATTCTTTCGGAACATTGTGTGAGCGTCCGAGCGAGGCTTTTTTGGCCAGTTGATCGAAATGAGGCGTTTTCGCGAACTGCATTGGTGTTTTATCCCCCAGCGATTCGATCGGAAGATCGGCGAAACCGTCCGGAATAACGATGACGTATTTGCGCTTTGTCATGATAATGACCCTTTGTACTGCAATTAGATCAATTTTTCGTCTTTCTGGCCGACCGATTTCGTGAACCGGCTGCTCGTTATATTACGAACCGGAAAACAAAGGGCGGTCGGCGCAAAAGAAAATATTTTCAAGCGAAGGAAACAGGATCTCAATAATGTTTTTGTCATAAAAAGATCCTTAAATATTATTATATCAAAAAACAGGCGGAGACAATCCCCCGTACTTCCGCGGGCGGATATTTTATATCTCGCCGAGGTCCGGAGAAGAGAGGGAAGAAATAAGAAGAAAATAAAAATGATATTATTCCATTTTCAAGATCGGTCAACCGTTGGTGAACGCAAGCAATTTAAAAACCTCCCTCCGCGGCTTCGCGCCCCTTTGAGAGGAAATATTCTGAATCGGTTTACGAATTGGCGGGAGGATCTTTTTGATCCGGATAGCGCTTCCGCGCAGAAAACAAATATTATTGATGATCTGTTAAGAACGACCAGCGGAAGCGAATCCAAGAGGGACATTAACGCGTCAACATTATTCCCGTATGATATTTATACTGCTTTTACTTTAATTTTCCGTCATCAGCGCCAATTGCCTGCGTGAATCGGCAGTTCTTTTGACGTTATAGCGGAAAATTCATGATGGAATCGGTATAGCTGGGAAGCAACACCCTGTTGCCGCTTCTTCTTCGCAGTCGGAGACAAGCAGGGGGAGTTTAAACGTTTGTTCCAGCAGTTGTCGGAGCGTCGTATTTTTTCGGGGGGCGTTTCCGGAACAGGCGAGGATCCGGCGGTCTCTTCGAAGATCTTCCGGCAGTTTTAAATAGAACTCATAAAGTTCGGCGACGATTCCTTCTAAAAAGGCAAAAACAAGTTCTTCCGGCAAGAAATTGTTCAAAGAGATGTTTTGGATCGATCCTCTTTTTTGCGGATCGGTTCGTGTACCGGCGAAGAGAGTTTTGACCGTCAGCGGATCGCGCGTCCGATCTTCGGGTTTTAGTGCGGTCATGATCCGGTAAAAATCGATTTCATTTAAATTAATATTGGGATTGAACAATCGAACGGTCTTTTGAAAGAAATTTTTCAGCAGGGCGAAGGAGCTTCCGCCGGATAACGCCGCGCCGGTTATAAGAAAACCGCCGCCGGGAAACGGTCTCGTCTCCAGTGTTGGAACGGTTACGAAATGATCGGACCAAACCGCCATCTGACTGCTTGTCCCGATCGTCAGATGCACTGTTTGACTTAGAGTACCGGTTTGATCGTGAATCGCGGGACCTGTCGCTCCTGCGAAAGCGGCCTGATTATCGCCAATCGCCGGAAAGACCGGAATTTCTTTTTCCGGATTTTTCAAACCGGAAAGTTTTGTAAACAGTTCTGTGCGGAGCGGTCCCACCGGTTTATCGGCTTCAGTTATTTCCGGCAGAAAAGAGAGATCAAGTCCTGCTTGTTCAAGTGCGGATCGGTCGAATTGTTTTTTTTCAAGATCAAAACAACCGATGGAACTCAGAAATTCTTAGCCGAACACGGAAT
>CAZZEF010000030.1:0-18770 GCA_964652875.1 uncultured Planctomycetaceae bacterium | reverse complement strand
CGGTTCGATAACCGCTCTTGTCCGTCCGGTCAGTTTCATTACAAGGTAATCCATAACGGTGCAAAAACCAATCGCCGAGTCCGGGACAAGATCGTTTCGGCAGTTATAAAAATGAGTGGTCAGACCGTATCCGGCGGGAATGAAATATCCGCTCTTTTCGGACAGAAATTCGGAATAGGTTAACCCGTTTTGAAAAGTCCGATCGCCGCGTTTGTCCTGCCAGGTATACAGCGGAGAGACGGCAGTGCCTTCGGCGTCATAATAAAGGATCCCGTGCATTTGTCCGGTTACACCGATTCCGTTCGGATCGGGACAGTCTTGTAAAAGATCGGCCAGTATCGATTGGGCAATCGCTTCGATTCGGTTCGGATCCTGTAACTTTTCCCAATCATGTTTGGAAGCGATTTCAGCGTCATTTACTTTCGTTTCCGATCGATTGGAGCTGGTCAAGCGGTCAAAAAGAACGCCGCAAATCGAACTTGTGCCAAGGTCGAGACCGATATATTTATCCGGCATGATCATCTCCGATGTTTTGTTGCAGGTCATTTGATATGAAGTTTCTTTTCGATCTCTTCAAGAGGAACGCCTTTTGTTTCGACGAAGAAGCGCCGGACAACGAAGAACTGAACGATCATCATAACGCAACCGAACGCGAATGGAATGGCGATTCCGTTTTTCATGCAGGCGGCGACGGAAGGATAGATCTGCGCGGCGGCCGCGCAGAGCCCCCAGTGAGTAAAGCTGCCGAGAGCCTGTCCTTTGGCGCGAACGGTGTTCGGAAAGATTTCGCTGATGTAAACCCAAATCACCGCGCCTTGCGAAAAGCTGAAAAAGAGAATAAAAGTTGCCAGAGCCCAGGGAAAGAGTTCTGTCCAATGTCGGGTCCAGGAAATGTAAGCGCAAAGTCCAAGCGGAACCGCCGCGCCCCAGGATCCGATCAGGAGCATTGTTTTTCGTCCGAATCGGTCGATAATGAAAATGGAGACGGTACAAGCGATTACATTGAACGCGCCGATAAGGACCGGCTGAAAGGGGCCGCCGAACGAAGCTCCGATTTCCCGCAACGTATCATTTAAATAATAAAGAAAACCGTTGACGAACGAGAGCTGATTGAACGCGGCCACTCCAAAGCCCAGCAGGATCGGATAAAGATATTTTTTCTGAAATAAAGGAACCGATTTTATGTTGGTGACACTTTGCGCAAATGATTCCCGGATCAGAAGCAGGGCTTCTTCCGCCCGATTTTCACCGACTTTAATCAGGATACGGCCAGCCTCTTCGATCCGTCCTTTACTGACGAGCCAGCGGGGACTTTCGGGAATGGTGAACAGCATAATAATGAACAGAAGAGCCGGAATTCCTTCAACACCGAACATGATCCGCCATTGAAGATTAACGGGATCAAAACCAAATGTCGAGATCAGTGCGTTCGACAGATACGCGGCCAAAATACCGAGACACACATTATATTGAAACAGAAGAACGAGCCGTCCGCGGTATCGGGCGGGCGAAATTTCGCTGACATACATCGGTCCGAAAACGGAGGCCCCTCCAATACCCAGTCCTCCGATCAATCGAAACACGACAAGAGACCAGTAATCCCAAGCGAACATGCAGCCAATGGCGGAAATGAAGAACAGAAAAGCCAGGATCCGAAGGATCAGTCGCCGTCCGAGTAAATCGCCCGGTTTGGTAAAGGCAACCGATCCGATAATTGTTCCGATCAAGGCAGACGAAACCGCAAATCCAAGTGCTTTCGGCGAAAGATCCAGCCATTGGCTCATGCCGCTGGTTGTGCCCGCAATGACGGCTGTATCGAACCCGAAAAGAAGTCCGCCCAGCGACGATACAATTGCCGCAAGGATCAGGGACAATGTTATTTTCGATTTTGGCGTGTCGTCGAAATTTGGATCGGAGGTGTTGGGACATCCGCTGTTTTTATTGGAATCATCGCGGGGCGCGGAAGAAGGACGGGTCATGATAATCTCGCTTGAACAAATTGTTTTTCCGTGAATACGAAACGGAATTGAAGTCCGTCAATAAGAGGACCAAAGACAACGCCGGCACAAAACCGGCGCGGTATGATCAGGAAACGTTTGGCGATCCGCTTTGCGATTGATAAGCAGATCCTGTTATTCAAAATCAGGGAGCAAGATCAATATAAGGCCGAATCGCATTGCTCCAATTCTGATATCCGGCTTCCTGTAAATGGACCAGATCCTTTGTCATGACTTCGGGATTCAGTTTACCGTCGTTTTTCAAAAAACAATTTTCAAGATTGAGAACAGTGACGTAATCAAGATCTTTCAATTGTCGGACAATTGCGGAGTTGATCTTTTGACGCAGTTCATTTTTCCCGGCCAGATCGTTCTGCCCCCAGGGAAAAACTTTTTGAACATAGATCTTCATGTCCGGGAATTTTTCATGCAGGATCTGACAGATCTTTTTATTGCCCCGGGCGATATTTTCAGGAGTACTTGTTCTGCTGTTGTTGACGCCGATCAGGAGAAACGCCGCCTTCGGATTGACTTTACTGAAGTCGTAATGTTCGAGCCGCCAGATCACGTTTTCCGTTCTGTCCCAACCGGTTCCGAGATTGATCGCTTTTTTGATGGCAAAAAGTTCGTTCCAAACCTTTTTTCCGTTGCCTTCCCAATAATGAGTGATGGAGTCGCCAATCATCAGAATATCGATATTGCCCTTTTTGAGAAGTTCGTTTTTTTGATTGAATCGGTCAATAATTCGGGGCGTTCCGACCGCTTCCGGGGGATCGGCGGGAATAGGACCGAGTGTTTTTTCAATTTCCGGTTCAATTGCTTCTGCCCAGCGCTGATAGCCTTCCGTATTCGGATGAAGGAAGTCGGGCATAATACTTTTCGGAAGCGTTCCGTCTTTTTCAAGGAAAATACCTGAAAGATCTTTCAGGGTTACATTATTAACATTCGTAAATTCTTTGCGAAGTCCTTCGTTAATCGAGTTGATTTGTTTTCGGGCAGATCCGTCCGGTCTTTCGCCCCGGGGAAAAACTTCCAGCAAAAGGATCTTGACCGCCGGATAATTCTTTTTGAGAATATCGACAATTTTCTTAATTCCCTGAACTGTCTCGGAAGGCTTGGTCCTGTTATTGGTTCCGATCATGACGACCGCCATTTTCGGCGCGATTTTGTTTAACGGCGCGTTTTCAAGTCGCCAAATGACATGTTCCGTTCGGTCGCCGCTAATGCCGAAATTAAACGTCCGACGATTGCCGTAATATTTTTTCCAAACTTTCCAGCCGCTATTTTCCCAGCCATGAGTGATCGAATCGCCAATGAACATCAGATCTATTTCAAATCCTTTTGTGTCCCGGGCAACGGCGTTCATCCAGCGAACCTGTTCCTGAAAACGGGGGCAGTCCCGATTTTCCGGAATGACGGCTTTGTTCGTCTCCTGTGCCTTCGCGGTCAGACACAGCGATAATAATAAAATCAGAACAAGTGAAATCTTTTGCGTCTTCATAAAAGCGATCTCCTTTATTTGACAAATACAGCAAATGAAAATAAAACTTTAAATCCGCTGATTCAAAGTAAACTTGAAAATTAATGAATAAAAAACATCGATTAAATTTTATTATACCGTCCTCATTTTTATTTTTTCGTCGATTGATTTTGTGAGCGGTTGATCTTTCGGCAGTCGAACGAAAAATCTCTAATGAAACCGGTCAATATCAAAAAAACAGGTCAGTACTGATCGATTGTTTCGGCGATCCGCGCAAATCCTTTTTCGAGGATCTTTTCCGGGGCTGAAAAACTGATCCGCAGGCATTGCGTCCGATGTGCTTCAAAAATCGGGTCGCGGTTTTGTTTGATTCCGTCAATATAAATATCGGAAGAGGATCCGGAGGAAAACATCGGTCCGCAAGTTTTACAGTAAGGAGACGAAGTCGTCCCGGCCCGAAAATTCTGAACGTCCGGAAGTCCGTAAAAGAAATTTTCACCGGGAATGACAAGGACTCCGCGATCTTTGAGTTTTCGGTAAAGTTCGGCGGAACTCTCTTTTAAATTCGGTAACCAAAGCCAAAGAAAGAATGCGCCTTCGCTGGAATGAAGCCGCCAATCGATACCTTTTCGGTTCAGATCTTCTGTAAGCATATTAACGGCAGTTTTCCGGCGCTGCCGATAATACGGATGAACTATATTTCGAGCCATTTCGAGGATCTCGCCCGACTCGAACAAGGGGAGCGCCAAACGCTGACCGAAGTTGCCGTTGGCCAGTCCGACTATCGCAGTAATCGCAGAAAGCCGTTTAACGATATCCGGCGGCGCGACAATGAAAGCCGTCCGAAGACCGGGCAATCCGATTTTGGAGAAGCTGAAGATCTGAATGGTTCGTTCGGAATAAAAGGCGTCGGTCAAATTTTCGGGATCTTCAAGAATGCCGGGAAACGGACCGCCGTAAGCGTTATCGACAATAAGCCAAACGTCAAATTCGTCGGCCAATCGGGCAAGTTTTTCCAACTCTTTCCGGCTGATAACGTTTCCGCTTGGATTGGTCGGTCGGCTGACAAGCATTGCGGAAATCGGATTTTGTGCCAGCACCTGCCGGACCGCTTCAAAATCGACCTGATATTTAAAAATTCGGGGCTGTTTCGGATCGGGAAAAACGATCCGGCCGGGACAGGCGAGAAACATATCCCGATCAACGCCCATATCGGAGTAACCAATGTATTCCGGGGACAAAGGAACGAGGATCTTTTTCTGTTCGTCTTGAGAAGTCCGGCCGGCCAAGAGATTCAGCAGACAGAACATTCCGGTTTGAGCGCCGTTGGCCGCGGCGATATTTTCCGCGGTAACAGGCCATCCGAACCGTCGGTGAAACAGATCGGCGAACGCGTCAAGAAAACGGGGATTGCCCTGCGGAGGATCGTAACTGACCAGCATTTTATCAAAGGAATCCGTGTCGTTCAGGAGATCTTGAGTACCGCTCCGCCAAATCGCCTGAATTTCAGGAATTGCCGCCGGATTACCCCCTCCGAGCATAAGAATGTCCGGATGAAGCGCGACCGCGCCGCCAAGATCGTCCATCAGATCCAGAATTCCGCTTCTTCCTGATAGTTTTTTGCCAAAAATAGAATACTCCGCTTTTCCGTTCATCAATGTCGTTCACTTTCTGCTGTCCGATTGGAGACTCGAAAAATTTTCTTCAGTCAAAAGACAGTTTTATTCTGCGCCAGTTTGAAATTTCCGTCGACGGACTTTGTATACTGCTTCTATTTTAAATTTTCCGTCATTTCCGCCGATTGACTGCATGAATCGGCTATTCTGTTGACATTATAAAGAAAAATTCATAATGGAATCGGTATAATTCATCAGTTCCTTGACATTCGGATCGGAAAAAATAATGCGCGGACGGTATGTTGTTTGAATGGTCGGGTCAGTCCATTTTGGCTGTTCGGACGACTTCGTCAATGGAAGTAAAACCGCTGATGACTTTTTTCCAGCCGTTTTGACGAAGAGTTTCCATTCCGGCGCGACAGGCGGCGGCCTTGACGAGATTGGCCGGTTCTTTATTGCCCGCCAGATGCCGGACCTCATCGTTGGGAATCAGCAGTTCATAAAGTGCGGCCCGGCCCGAATAGCCGGTCTGACGGCATTCCCGGCATCCGCAAGGACGAAAGATCTCGATTTTTTCGTCCCGAACCTGTTCAATCGGAAAATCTTCCGGAACTTCAGCCGATTCCGGAACGTAAGTTTTTTTGCAATGCGGACAAAGACGCCGAACCAGCCGCTGGGCCATGATCCCTTCAACAGTTGTACTGATCAAAAAAGGTTCGATGCCCATATCGACCATTCGCGTGTAAGCTCCGGCGGCATCGTTTGTATGAAGGGTGCTGAAAACCAAATGTCCGGTCAAAGAAGCCTGAATCGCGTTTTCGGCCGTTTCGAAATCCCGGATTTCTCCGACGAGTACAACGTCCGGATCATGACGCAGAATAGCGCGCAAACTCGCGGCGAACGTAAGGCCGACTTTTGCGTGAACCTGGATCTGATTGATGCCGTCGAGTTGATATTCGATCGGGTCTTCCGTTGTTATGATCTTTATGTCGTCACTTTTGATCTCGTTCAGCGCACTGTAAAGCGTCGTTGTTTTTCCGCTTCCGGTCGGACCGGTTACCAGCAGGATTCCGTGCGGCAGTTGGATCAGTTTTCCAAACCGGTCATAAATATCCTGATCCATTCCAATGCCGCGCAAGGTGAAATTCATCCGGTCCTTGTCCAGAATACGCATGACGATTCCTTCTCCGTGAAGCATTGGTATGATCGAAAGACGAATGTCGACTTCCCGATCCGATACTTTCAGTTTTATTCGGCCGTCCTGCGGAACCCGCTTTTCCGCAATATTAAGCCGGGCCATGATCTTCAACCGGCTGACAATCGCCGATTGAAACCGATTGATTTCCGGCGGCATCGGCTGCGTTTGAAGAACACCATCAATTCGGTAACGAACCTTCATTCCGGATTCCTGCGCTTCGATATGAATATCGCTCGTTCCCGCTTCGACCGCTTCGGTTAAAATATCATTGACCAGCCGGACGACGGACGCTTCCTGGGCCATTGCCGCGTCCCCTCCCTGTTCCCATTCGACATCGTTGAGAACTTCGACTCCTTCTTCTTCATCGGTCTGCGCAAGGAGTCCTTCGATCGTCTCAGCGCCAACGCCCAGACGCGCTTTGATCAGTTTGGCCAATTCCGCCGGAAGAGCGGCAACCGGAACAGTTGAACATCCGACCGCCGCCGAAATCGCGTCAATCGGGTGAATGTCGAACGGATTGCAGGTTGCGATGATCAGTGAACCGTCTTCATCGTATCCGAGAGGAAAAACTCCGAACCGATGGATCATTTTTATCGGAAATTTTTCAAGAATAGTCTCCGGAATCGTTGTTTTGGTCAGATCGGCCAGCTTCATTCCGAGAGTTTCCGCCAAATCGAAAAAACCTTCCTCTTCTGTTCTGACACCGATTTGGTTCAGAATCGGCTGAAGCCGTCCTTCCGTTTCAATCGCCTCGCGAGCGATTTGAAGTTGAATCGTATTGAGTATTCTCGAATTTTCATGTTTCTCAACAAAGACAATCATCGCTCTTTCCTTTGGATGTATTATACTGCTTTTATTTAAATTTTCCGTGATCTCCGCCGATTGCCTGCGTGAATTGGCTGTTCTTTTGACGTTATGACGGAAAATTCATGATGAAATCGGTATATTTGATTTTTAAGTCAGAAGATTAGCGCTCGCCGGTCTTTTCAATTTTCTGTCTTTCCGTCTGCTGATCCGATGAATTGGCTGTTCTTTCGATGAT
Organism: uncultured Planctomycetaceae bacterium; assembly: GCA_964652875.1. Taxonomy (GTDB): domain Bacteria; phylum Planctomycetota; class Planctomycetia; order Pirellulales; family Thermoguttaceae; genus JAUNBG01. Next base: position 11,437 of record CAZZEF010000030.1, on the reverse strand, counting down.
TAAACCAGAAAAAACAAAACGCAATCAGTATTGAATGGGGAAAAAAATTTCGCGGTCATTCGTTATTCATAAATTGATTTTAAATCATGCGGGACATCGGGCATTGCTCCGTTTTGAGAACAGACGAAAGCGGCGTATTGGTTTGCTTTTGTGTTGATCTCGCTCAGAGGTCGGCCGTTGAGAAATCCCAAGGCGCAAACAGCGGTAAAGGAATCGCCGGCCCCGATCGTATCGGCGATTTTTGTTTCTCTTGCCGGAGCAAACGAGTCATTTCCCTTACTGTCGAAAAGAAAACTTCCCTGCGCTCCGGCGGTCAGGATCAGATAATCAAGATCGAACAGATGAATGAACGAAACGATCCAGTTTCGGACTTCTTCATTGATCGTTTTATCCGGACCAAACAGCCCGTTTTCTTTGTTTCGCGCCAGTGTGATCCGGTCGTTGAACATCTCCGCGACGATAAACAGTTCGTCGTCGTTCAGTTTGAACACGTCCGTTTTTTGAAGAAGCGGTTCAATTGTTTTTCGATTATAAAAAGGAGCGCGCAAATTAAGATCGAATACACGCAGACAATTTTCCGGAAGAACATCCAGAAGCGAATGAAGCGTTTGACGATTGGCGTCTCCTCTTGCGGCGAGACTGCCGAAATAAAAAAGATCGACCGATTTCGCGAAATCCAAAACCGATCGACCCGCCTCAATTCGGTCCCAGGCGACATTTTCGACAATTTCGTAAGAAGGCTGTCCATGCTCATTCAAATGAACGACAACCGTTCCGGTAGGAAGTTCCGAATCGACCTCCAGAAAACGAAGCGACAAATGATGGTCAACGAAGATCCTGCCGATTTCCCGTCCGAGTTCGTCATCGCCGACTTTCGTCGCGACATATGATTCCGCCCCCAGTGCATCGGCATGAAAAGCAAAATTGGCCGGCGCTCCTCCAGGCTTCTTACCGGACGGAAGAAGATCCCAAAGTATTTCTCCGAAAACAAGCATCTGAAATTTTTTCGCCATTATTCAACCTGACTTTCTTGTATCGTATCCTGAAAAATCAATTTATCGCTTTATAAAATTTTATGGCATTGAATAATGCCGGTCCGCGGCAATCAATCCATTTTCAAATTTTGGTAATCGAATTTGATATATCGGTAAAACGATCCGGCCGATCGTTCGGACAGTGATTTCTTTCGGATCACTTTTGATCGGGAGCCGACGCGGAAAATTTTTTGCCGTAAGTCTTCCAGCGGTTATGGATCCACCAGTATTGATCGGGATCTTCCCGAACAGCGTTTTCCAAAACATTGGTGAACCATTGAGTGATCCCGCGAACGCCGGAAATATTTTCATTTTGATCCCGGGGATCGAACAGTCCGAGTTCCCGCATGTTAAAATGCATCGGCCGATCTCTTTTTCGAGTGGCGTAACAAATCAAAATCGGTGCGTCATATTGCATACTCAATAAAGCCATTGCCTTGTAAGCGGACGCTTTGTGTCCGAAAAAATCGACCCAGACCCCTTTGGGGCCCGCCGACTGATCCGCCAGAAAAGCAACGGTTCCGTTATGACGCAGGACGTCAAGTATTTCGTCGTAACCTTCGTTTTTGGAGATCAGAAACTGACCGGTCATTTCCCGAAAGTCATGAATGAATTTTTCCAAATAGGGATTGTCAAGCGTTCGGGCGATTGAAAAAGTCGGGTATCCCATTAAACCGAGCAGATAACCGCCCATCTCAAAATTTCCGAAATGAGCGGTAACAAGGATCAGGGGACGGTTCTGATGAAATGTTTTAAGGAGTCTGTCTCCGCGATTGATTTGGACGTATTTATACCAGTTGAACGGGTTCATGTGCCGGGGAGCCCGGGCGACTTCCGCGGCCATCAAGAAGAGATGGGTCCACATTTTTCTGCCGAGCCGACGATGTTCCTTTTCGTCAAGATCCGGAAACGCTCTTTGCAAATTTTCCATTAACAGGCGTTTACGGATATGAAAGACATCGTTGAACAGAACCGATAAAACAACAGCGGTTAAATGACATGTTTCCAAAGAAACCGACTGAACAAAACAAATTGCCGTCCGAACGGTCAGATAGACCAGCCAGTCCGCATTTCGCCTCAGAAAGTTTTTCTTTCTCACGATAAATCAATTCTCCGGTTTTTTCTTTTCGTCCTTGTCCTGTTTTTCCATCTCACCGGCCCGCAGCGCCAAATAGCTTCGATATCTTCGGCGATCCAATCGTCCGTCGTCCACCGCCTGTTTGACCGCGCAGTGATCTTCATGAGTATGAGTACAGTCGGGATACCGACAGCGATTTTCGAACGGACAGAGGTCCGGATAAAAACCGGCGACCTCCTCCGGAATAATGTCCCAAAGCATAAACTGCCGAATTCCGGGGGTATCGACAACATATCCGCCGAAATTCAAACGGAGAAGTTCCGCGGTTGTTGTTGTATGACGTCCTTTTTCGTTTTCGAGACTGACCGCGCCAACGCGGAGATTCAGTCCCGGCTCAATTGCGTTGAGAATTGAGGATTTACCGACTCCGCTTTGCCCGACCAGAACGCTTTCGCGATCAGTCAAAATCCGGCGAAGACGGTCGATACCGAATCCGGTGAACGCGCTTAATAAAACAACTTTAAATCCCATTTGTGAATAGACGCCGATCAAGGGCTGATATTCCGACCGATCGACCAGATCAATTTTATTCAGACAGATCACCGGTTCGATGTTGGACCGGACGCAGGTCAAAAGAAAACGATCGATCAAATTGGGTTTTAAACGGGGCTCTGCGGCGCTGGCAATGATTAATGCCTGGTCGACATTGGTCACAATAATGTGTTTGCGCGACCAGCTTGTCCGGCTTAACGAGGAGGATCGCGGCTCGACCCGTTCGATTATGCCTTCGCTGCGTTCCGGATTCAGCGCATCGCGGAATAAAACCCGGTCTCCGGCAACAACAATTTGACGCTGAGCTGTTGAAAGTGTCTTGAGAATTCGACGGGTAACGCAGAGATAGACGGTTCCGTTTTCGTCTTCGACATAACTGTTGAGTCCGTGAACTTTCAAGACGCGGCCCGGCCGGCAGTTTTCTGAATGTATCTCGGGAAGAATACTGAAGTCACCGCGGTCTCCGGTATTGGTTTCAACGTTCAGACGGGTTCCGACAACGGTTCTTTTCCGAACGAGATCTCCCTTGCCGCTGATGCGCTCTTCGGAATCCGGCTCATCGTTTTCATTATTCGGATCATCCGGACGAAAACGCCGAGTCCAGTCGTTTTCGCGCGTCCGCTCATTGCGGTTCCGTTTGAAATCAACCCGGAACTTGCTGGAGGAAGATCCGTTTTTCTTTTTCTTTGCCATAAACGAATTGCCCGATCAGTTTTTGGAAAATTACTTATTGCAGTAATCAATGGCGCGCGCCAGTTCTGTCTGCAGATCTTTTCGATGAACGATTCGGTCGATAAATCCGTGTTCAAGCAGAAATTCACTTGTTTGAAATCCTTTAGGGAGTTCCGCGTGAATGGTCGCCTTAATCGTTCGGGGACCGGCGAATCCGATCAGCGCTTTGGGTTCAGCGAAGATCAAATCGCCCAAAGAAGCGAAACTGGCGGCAACGCCGCCCATGGTCGGATTGGTCAAAACAGAAATAAAGAGTCCGCCTTTTTTGTGAAAACGAGCTAATGCGGCGGAAACCTTCGCCATTTGCATTAAGGAAAAGATCCCCTCATGCATACGCGCGCCGCCGCCGGAACCGGAAACGATGATCAACGGGAGATCCTGTTCCCCGGCGCGTTCAATGGCCCGGGTTAGTTTTTCTCCAACAACCGAACCCATGCTCCCCATAATAAAGCGCGAATCGGTAACACCGAAGGCAACTTTTCTGGCTCGAATACGTCCCAATCCGGTAATGGCCGCGTCATTCATTCCGGTCGAAGTTTGATCATTTCGGATCCGATCTTTATAAGAGCAACGGTCGAAAAATTGAAGCGGATCTCCGGCGGTCAGATCAGCGTCCCATTCTTCGAAGGTTCCTTCGTCCATTAATTGAGCGATTCGTTCCTGGGCGGTAATTGACCAATGATAGCCGCATTCAGGACAGGTTCCCAAATTTGCTTTGGCCGTTTTACTGAAAACCGTAGCCCGGCATCCGGCGCACTGGATCCATAATCCTTCAGGAATACCGCGTTTTTTCTTCGGTTCATCCGCGATTTGCTGATCGTCTGATCGTGTTTTGATAATTTCGCTCATTTTCTGACTCTGTCCATTTCGATCTTGTATATTTTCCGATCTCGTCTGGTTTTATACGACCGGCATTTGTATGTTTTCGATCTTTTTTGCCGATTGGCATTTTATGAACCGGCTCTTCTTTCGGGGCCGGAACAGAAAAATTTCGGGAGAAGCCGGTTTAACGGGCGCTCCCGCCGGATCGGGCCTCTTTTTCAAGAAGCGCGATCTGTTTTTTGTAATCGTCTTTGCCGAATATGGCGGTTCCGGCAACAAACATCTGAACGCCGGCTTGTGCGCATTGGGAAATTGTTGAAGGATGAATACCGCCGTCGATCGAAAAAAGTGTGTCCGGTCGGGCCATCTTTTTGATCTGACGGATCTTGTCCAAAACCTCCGGTCGAAAAGCCTGTCCACCGAATCCCGGCTGAACGCTCATTGTAAGGAACAGATCCGCGTCATCCATATACGGAATAACCGCTTCTGCCGGTGTTCCCGGATTAATTACCAAACCGGGTGCCGCCCCAAGTTCTCTTATTTTTCGAAGCAGATCCGCCGGTTCCGGGACCGCTTCAATATGAATCAGAAGGGAATCGGCCCCCGCGGTGCGAAACGCTTCAATATATTTTTCGGGCTCCGAGATCATCAGATGAACATCGAGTTTCAGATCGGTCGCCTTTCGCAGCGATTCAACAACCGGAATGCCTATGCTGATATTCGGAACAAAATGCCCATCCATAACATCAATATGAAGAACTTCGGTTCCCGCCTCTTTTAGCCGGGCCAGTTCCCGATGAAGATCCGCAAAATCGGCCGCCAAAAGCGATGGGGCGATTATCGGAGCTTTCTTGGTCAATTCCCGAACCCATGGAAATGATTCCATTTACTGTTTTCCTGACTATTCATAATATTGTGAAAATTTATAACCGTTATTCTAGTTTAAACCGCTTGTTAAGTCAAGCCCTCAATCGACTCCGAAACAAGGCTTTTATGTTGTCGATCAATAATATTTTTCGCCATTTTGTTTACTGAATTCAAGAGCGGATAGTTATTTGGAAGTCAAAACAAAAACGGTAACCGTATTATAAAATTGTATATTGCTAATCATATCAAAAATACAAGAAGATAAAAGCGACTGCAATTCAAATACAGCATTGATTTTATTTTTGTTATGAATAGTGAATACTGTTTTAAAACAAAAAATAACACTGATCGATAATAACCTCCTTAAACAAAACGTTAAATTGTCGTAATCGATTCTTTTTTCTTATATTAGCCTGACTGTCTGTTTTTTGCGATCTCTCTGTATTGACTGCAGTTGGAAAGCTGGGTATACTGTATGAGAATAGAAAATTTTATTGGTAAATTTTCCTGTTTTGGCCGATATAAATGAATTAAGTTTAAATATTTCTTTATATATTTTACCTTACTGATTGAGATAAAAAAGATTATGCAAAAAACACTGGATGTAAAACTGGCGCGTATTTTAAAAGACAGAAGCTGCAATGATTTTATTTTGGCCGATGCGAAAGATCCGGACATGGCTTTCGGTCTCGCGGCGCCGGGATTGAGTCCTGAACAATACGGTCCCGAAGCAAAGTATCGAACACTCGACGAACTTCGTCAGCAGATCCGTTTGATTATTAAGCAGGGGCTGGTCGATATAATGCTGATGAGTGCCAGTACCAGCGAAGTTATGGCGATTAAAGAGAAACTTTTTGTCGATTCACCGATGACGCCAGCAATTCGGGCCAATGATGCGACGGATATTTGGCTTGGCGGTCGCGGCGGTATTTATGGATCAGTTCCATCCCGTCCGTTCCGAACCGCAACAATTGATCATGCTCAATGCGGAAAATATGAGTGTACTCCGGAAGAACGCCGTTCACCGCTCGGAGCCGATCTCGGTCTTTATTCGATTACGTTCAATAATAATCCGCAAACCGATTATGAATCACTGGCCGCGTACAAAGCGTTTCGTCTTGAAGCGGAAGAAAAGGGTTTTCGTCATTTTTTGGAAGTCTTCAGTCCGAACGCCTGCGGTGAAAATACCCCCAAAGACATTCCCGCTTTTGTTAATGATCATATTGCCCGAACTCTGGCCGGTGTTACCAGCGCCGGAAGACCGATCTTTTTGAAAATTCCTTATTTTGGTCCCAAAGCAATGGAAGATCTTGTCCGTTACGACAGTTCGATCGTCGTTGGTATTCTTGGCGGAAGCGCGGGGACAACATTCGACGCGTTTCAAATGCTGTTTGACGCCAAAAAATACGGTGCCCGGGTCGCTCTTTACGGTCGTAAGATCAATTCCGCCGAACATCAGCTGACTTTTATTAAATATCTGCGCGCGATTGCTGACAGCGAAATTATGCCTGTCGAAGCCGTTAAAGCTTATCATGGCGACCTGCAAAAATTGAATATTAAGCCGAAACGATCCTTGGAAGACGATCTTAAATCAATGGCCACTTCCAACAGTTACAACGGCAGCACTGATACCAAAACCGTCAAAAGCGTTGTTAAACCTGACTCCGCCAAATCGTCCGGGGCTGTCAGCGGAAAAGGGTTCGTTCCGGAACTTCCCGATTTTTCAAAAATGTCTCCCGCGGAAAAACTGCAATGGAATCTCAACCGGATTCGAAATTATTGATCGTCTCTTTTGGTTAGTTTTAATTATATCATTAAAACGATCGATATTTTTTCTGTTCGCTGAATAGAAGCAGGGCCCTTTTTTGTTGTTGAAAAGGGCTTTTTTTATTATCTGTAATTCTATAAATTAAGAATGTAAGGTCAAATGAGATCTTTGAAAACAAAGCATTATTTTTTGGGCGCGGTCATGATGGCGGCGTTTTGGGGATTCGGTATTCATTTTTTACGAAATGCCAATTATGAATTTTTAATTTATATTGGCGTCATATTCTTTGCTGCTCTTTTAATTGCGGGAACAGATCGGATCGTTCGCTATCCGTTTATTTGCCTGTCCGGTCTTGTTCTCTGGGGAATCATGCACTTGGCCGGCGGCGGAATTTCGATCAATGGGCATGTGTTATATGAGCAGATCCTTGTTTCGATTTCCGAAAAGTATTCCATTCTGCGTTACGATCAGGTTGTTCACGCGTTTGGGTTCGGCGTTTGTGTTCTTTTGTTTTATCATCTTCTTTCGCGATGGATCAAACCGGAAGACCGGGGCCGCTTTTCTGTTGGACTGACGGTTATTGCCGCCGGATGCGGGTTGGGGGCGATCAATGAAAATATTGAGTTTTTATTAACAGTTTTTCTTCCGCAAACAGGGGTCGGCGGGTACATTAATACATCGCTTGATCTTTGGTCGAATTTAATCGGTTCGATCAGTGCCTGGCTTTTGATCCGGCTGGGCGGACCGAAACTTTTCAGCGAATGAACCGAAAGACGACTGGAAGATTACATTAGTAGTCAATAAAGTGTTTACTGTTGTAATTACCTTGAAGCAGGTCTCGATTAAAATTGGTTTTTAAGACAAATTATTCTTGCGCTGAATCGGTATTGATGGGGGACGAGGTATTTATACTGCCTTTATTTTCCGTCATCACCGCTGATTGACCGCGTGTATCGGCTGTTCCTTTTGACGTTATAACGGAAAATTCATGATGGAATCAGTATAACTGACGGTCAGATCTGAATTTCGCCGGTGAAAACTTCCGTTGCCGGACCGGTCATAAAGACATGATTGTTGTCGGCCCATTCGATGTCCAAATCGCCGCCTAAAAGATGAATGGTCATTTTTCGTTCTGTCCGCCCACTGAGAATCGCGGCAACGGCGACCGCGCAGGATCCGGTTCCGCAAGCTTGTGTTTCACCGGTTCCCCGTTCGTAAACGCGCATTTTAAGTTCTCGGGGCGAAACGGTTTCGACGAATTCCGCGTTCACACGGCGGGGAAAACGGGAGTCCCGTTCGACTTGCGGACCGATCACGTGAACCCATTCATCATTCAGATCTTCAACAAAAGTCACGCAATGCGGATTCCCCATTGAAACGCAGCTGACCGGGAATTTTCGACCTGGCAGTTCAAAGGGGAGATCGACAACAGGCGCTTCCGGATCGTTCGGCATGCGAAGTGTTGTCGGAACCAGTTCCGGTTTGAGGATCGGACAGCCCATGTCAACGCGGACTTTTTCAATTTTTCCGTTTTTCTCAAACAGATCAAGCGTCAGAACACCTGCGCCGGTTTCGATCTTCAACCGCTGATTTCGGCAGATCGCGTGATCGTAAACGAATTTGGCGACGCATCGAATCGCGTTGCCGCACATTTCGCTTTCGCTTCCGTCCGGATTGAACATTCTCATTCGCGCGTCCGCTTTGTCCGATGGCATGATCAAGACAAGACCGTCGCTTCCGATCCCCTTATGCCGGTCAGAAAGAAATCCCGATATTTTTTCCGGCGGTTTCGGCAGATCTTCTTCGAAACAATTGATGTAAATATAGTCGTTACCGGCTCCATGCATTTTAGTGAATTTCATTATTAGACCTTTTGTTATTCTGTTTTATTGTCCGTTATTTTTATCGGACTATTTGTATCCGGTCCTTATTTTATACTGCTTCTATTTTAAATTTTTCGTCATCTCCGCCGATTGACTGCGTTCATCGGCTGTTCTTTTGACTTTGAAATGGAAAATTCATATTGGAACCGGTATAATGTCGGCATTAAAAATTTTCGCCGGTTGCGATCATGGACGAACTCTTCTTCTGGTACAGGAACAGAAAAAACAGAGCGCGGTCGGCGTCATTCAGTTTTGAAACCGGCCTTCGTATTGATGAACGATTGCGGAAGGTTTTTTTAACAGCAGTAAAATACCGAGTCCGGCCGCGGCGATTACAAGCAGCGAAACGCATTGGGAAACGGAAAGACCGGTTCCGCAGAACGAAGCTTCATCGGTTCGAACCATTTCCAAACTGAAACGTGTTATCGAGTAAAAAATAAACATTAACATAGTCAAAATACCGTCGCGGAATTTTTTTTGTCCGAGCCAAAACAGAATCAGGCATAAGATCAGCGCGGAAACGGAGCTGTAAATTTGAGTCGGATGAACCGGACGGACCGTTTGATAATCGGGCTTGAACGTGAACCGCAGGATCTGATCTTCTCCGTTTTGTTTTTTTTCTTTGCAAAGCAGAAGTATTTTCGAGTCGGGAACATGAGTCATCGCGTCGTAAAAAAAATCGAAAACATCGGCGTTGGCCCGAACAGAAAAGAGTGTCGACTGACGTCCCTGGAGATCGGATCCGGTATCGGGGGCGAATCCAATCGCCGTTATTTGGAGACCGGGCCGAAGTCCGATCTGTTCGGCGGGCGATCCTTGGGAAACGGATTCGATTATCACCGGCGCTTTTGTTTTCGTCCATCGGGAATTCATTGTCTCTTTAACGTTAAAGAGAGTTTTGTCATTATTCGGGGATCCGGATTCAGGCATTTTTAAAATAAAGCCGGCCAGTGAGGTTTGTCCTTTTTCGAGTTGATGAATATGTGCCGGACTCCCGGCAGGAAATGTTATCGCAAGCGGACAGTCACAGATCCCGCCGAAACAGCAGCCGTTCATCAAACAGCCGAGTCGGCCAATGGCTATTCCCAATAAAAGGGCTGGCGCGAAAAGATCCATTGTTGCCAGAATCGGGAGTTTTTTGATCAGGAGGTAGACAAAGACGCCGATCGTTCCGCCGATAATCGAACCGAAAACGACCAGTCCGCCGTTGGCCATATTGACCGCGTTCCAAAGGGTTTGCGTCCAGACGGGTGCGGCAATTTGGTCCCAGTATTCAAGAATGAAAAATATTCGTGCGCCCACTAAGCCGGTAATAACGGCGACGACGGCCGCCGTTACAAGAAGATCCGGGGGTATTCGCCATAATTTCCAGCCGCGCTGAACAAGCAGAGCGGCCGCGGAAAGAATCGCAAGCATTAAAAAAACGCCGTATCCCCGAATAGGCAGCCCTTGCGTATCGCAAAGTCGGGGCGCGATGATCGCGAATAAAAATGAAAAGCACCCCCCCATCGCGATCCAAGTATAAAAATCGTCAATTTTACCTTTGCGGATTCTGTTGACGATCAGTAAAACAGCGGTCAGGATCAAAACGATCCAAAACAGCCAGCCAAAGCCAAAAACAGGACAGCCGCCAAGCGATTTCGGAATATAAAACAACGTCTGACGCATCAGGATACCAATTTTCCGTCATTCAAAAAATGACTGTTAATATTTACATTTTTAATGCCGATATTGTAATTTTCCCTTTTGTGACCGACAGAATTCAGCAATTGGCTTTCTGTTGACGCCAGAACGGAAAATTATAATAATAGACAAATAATACGCGAATGATAGGTGAAACCGGTATAGATTGTACTTTCCCGACGAAAAAAGTCAAGTTCAAGCGAAGTTCGGGGAGATCGGGATTTTTTATTATTCAAGTTATTGTAAAGGATCTTAAAGGGGAAAATGTAAAAACGCTTGATTTCAGGAACAATCCAATTATAATAGATCAAATCGGTCCTAAACGACAAACAGACAGAACATGTTTGATTTTTCCGTATCGCGACAGAAAAATTTCCTGCTTTCCAAACGAACGGGATGCGGAATGAAAAATTTTCTTTGAAGCGGTATAACAAGATCAACTTTTTTTCAGGAAAATTGGCAATGGCGAAAAAAACTTTTTTAGCGGTGGATATGGGCGCGTCGAGCGGCCGGCATCTTTTGGGGCATTTTGATGGAAAACGGCTGGAATTGGAAGAAATTCATCGTTTTGTGAACGGACCCGTTCCGATGCGTGACAATTTTTTCTGGAATCTGACCGGGCTTTGGTCCGAAGTTCTGACCGGACTTCGAAAGGCGTCTTCCGTTTGCGGCAATTCGCTGCAAAGTGTCGGCGTTGATACTTGGGGAGTCGATTTCGGCCTTCTTTCCAAAAAAGGAGAACTCCTCGGTAATCCTTATTGCTATCGGGATCCGCGCACGGACGGAGCGATGGAGCGCGTTTTTGATATTATTTCCCGAAAAGAGATCTTTGCGCAAACCGGACTTCAGTTTATGCAGTTTAACTCACTGTTTCAGCTGTTTGTCATGAAAGAAGCGCAGTCGCCGATTTTGGATCTGGCCGACCGTTTTCTTATGATGCCTGATCTTTTTCATTGGCTCTTGGGTGGTGTTCCCGCCAATGAATTTACCAACGCAACGACGACACAATGTTATAATC
>CAZZEF010000029.1:12063-33661 GCA_964652875.1 uncultured Planctomycetaceae bacterium | reverse complement strand
CGGAAGGAGCGGATCTTCGCGATTTTGTCGAATACGTTCAATTCATGCAGTCAACCGGAAGTTCTGTTCCCCGGGAATTGTTTAAAAATCCGGAAGATCGTTCAATAAAAGACGATTATAATTTCGAACCGATGGAACGCGCCTGCCGGACAACGCTCGAACTTGGCGCCAAACCGCATATTAAGGTCAGTGTTCCGCTCAAATACGCGGCCCCCCCTCAAAAAGGGGTGTTCAACACCAATGTCTATCCGCCGGAAGATTGGGACGGTTATTACCGGTTTATTCGCGCATTGGCCAAAGATCTTGTCGATAAATTCGGGAAAGAGGAGGTCTTAAAATGGCGATGGGGATGTCTGGTCGAATTTGAAAACAAAGACTGGTTCAAAACACAAAACGGTAAGGCAGCTGATACACGGAACGCGTATTTGAAGCTTTACGATTATACAGTGGACGCGCTGATTCAGGAACTCGGTCCGAACGTTTTTGTCGGGGCTCACGCAATGGCCTGTGCGGAAGGTCTTTGGGACGAACGGGATCTTCTTGATCACTGCGCCCGGGGAATCAATTATAAAACAGGGAAAAAGGGAACAAGGATCTGTTTCATGGCCGCGTCTTATTATGATTATTCACCGGGACGCCTTTGCAAACGCTCACTGCCGGAAGTCATTGACGCGCTTCGGGATCGGGCCGAAAGTGTTGGCTTGACCAATTTGATTTACGGTGTCGACGAAGGACGAATTCTTTCGTCGCGAAAAGGAAAAAATTCATCCAGTCTAACAACACGAATCGTCGGACAAACCTATCAGGCCGCTTCTGATGCCCGGCTTTATACACAAATGACGGAAAACAACATAGATTATTTTTCCGCATGGAGCTATTCAACCGCCTCTGTGTATGCCGGGTATCCGACGGTCGCCTGGCATGTAGCCAGCAATTTCGCCCAATTCAAAAATTCCGCCGTTCTGCCAATACAAAAAACAGCGGAGCTTGCCCCAAAAGTCGACGCAAACGCCGTTGCAGGATTCGATGAAAAAACAAAAACGTTTTATCTGATGGCATATAATTTCAAACCGGAATTCGAATACAAGGGACTACTTCAGGCAAAATTCTCTATCAATATCCCCCAATTCAAGGGACAAACCGTTGCCGTTAAAAAACTGGTTATCGACGATTCAAATAATTTTTATAATCAATGGCTCAAGGATCGCAAGACGTATGATATTGGAGATGACTGTTTCTCTTGGTCGCCAGACAGTTGTAATTTGGATGCTTGCATTAGCAATCCGCAAAAACGTAAAATTTATAACGAAAAATTGCGGCCAGTTTATGTCAAAATGGCACAAATTCAACCAACGGTCAAAGATCTCGCCGTTTCTGAAAGCGGACAAATCGCCCTGAATACCCAACTGGGACCGCACGCGGTCGTCTTTTACGTCATTACCCTGAAAAAATAAAATGATTTTTAGAATTCCTGATTTCGGTCGCAAGGTAATATACCGATTTTATCATGAATTTTCCATTATAATGTCAAAAGAACAGCCGATTCACGCAATCAATCGGCGGACATGACGGAAAATTTAAAAATAAAAGCAGTATAAATTCCTGATCCCCTGATTCCGGTCGTGTTGCGGCCTGTATTACGGACTCGAAAAAACATTGCGTTGCGGTTTTTATGTCGGGCACCAAAAAATTTTGTCGCGATCTCCGTCCATTAAACAACGAAAAATTACTGTTTCGCTAAAATTCAGTTCCTGAAACGCTGGAAAAAACTTGATGTCTTTTCCAGCGCGGTGGAGAATGCGGCAAGCGTTATTCGATTGGTTCCGATATTTTTCATTTCAGAAAGAATTTTTTAAAACACAAAATCCGTTGTAAATATAATATTATGCTCAACGCCAAATCGGCATTGAGTCTTATGAAGATTTTCTTGATTACCCCTGACCAAGGATTGGTTCGCCCTGTAAATCATTGGTCAATTGTGTCTTAATTTGCGGATGATTCCGAAAGATCGATCGAAAAAATTTTTTGAAATGTGATTTTGTCCCTATATCCAATTGTGTGATACATTGTGTATATTCCCGAAAAATTCACTGTCGGTCTCTTTTTTATTTCCCCACCTTTGTTTGTGTCATCCGATGGTCAGACAGATTCATAATCAGTTGGATTTTTGGGAGCGGTTGTTTCTTTTTAATCCTAACGTTATCTTTTCAAGGCGGATAGCGGGAAGTCCCCCTGCATCGGCAAGGTGTTGATTTCCGGTTAAATATTAAACGGGAATGAAGTTGACGCGTAAATGGTCATTTAAGATTCGCTCCTGTTCGTCGTTCTTGATACGCAAAAGAGGACGCCATTGACAAGCGACCAGCGGGAGCGGAACTTTGTTTTCAGCGCTGATCGGGTGAGTTATGTATTAAGCAGATATTTATGACCGGCGGGTAAATTTTTATTGAAAGAGGATCGGAGAACAATCGGTTCGGAATGAAGACTGCCGTTGGGAAAATACTGTCGTAACCATTCCGAGATTTTGCGCAGGCAGATCGGATCGGTATGACAGGTTAAAAGAAGAAAGGCGTTTTGATCGGAAAAAATTTGAGCCAGATCTGTAAGCAGTTTCGGAAGATCGCGATTGAGCCGCCAAACTTGTCCAGCCGCGCCGTGTCCATAAGCGGGCGGATCGAGAATAATCCCGTCGTAACGGCTGCCGCGTTTGAGTTCTCTGCGAACGAATTTTACCGCGTCTTCGACGATCCAGCGAATCGGTTTCGGATCTTCCTGAAAAGAAAGATCGGCATTTGAGCGCGCCTGTCGAACGATATTGCCCGCTGAATCGACATGGACCGGCTCGGAACCGCCCGCCGCCGCAGCCAGCGTACTCCCTCCCGTATAAGCGAAAAGATTCAAAATTTTAGCCGACCGATTGAACTTGATCTTAAACCGCCGCGCGAACGAGTCAATATAATCCCAATTGGAAGACTGTTCCGGAAAGACGCCCAAATGTCCGAAAGGCGAACCCTTCAGCTCCAAGACGAAATCAGCGTTCCGATGCCGAATTGTCCAAGAAGGAAAAGCCTTTTGAGCGGCTTCCCTGCTATTGGCCGATAAAGGAAAATAAGCTTGTCCCTTTTCCGTCAAAGGAAGCCAATGGCCGCGTCGACCGAGTTCATCATTGGTCATACTTTGGTCAATGACAAATCGGGCATCGGCACAGGTCCAGATCTCCGGCGAACTTTTGGTTCCTTCCGCCGCGGGACAATAACGGTCCAAAACAAGCGGTCCGAATCTCTCCAGTTTCCGCCCGTTACCGAAATCGATTAATTCATATTCTTTCTTGTCAAACATATCAGATCCGTTGTATCTTATTGCCTTCAAGTCGTTTGACAACCCGCTGGAATTCAAGCGCGGCGATTGCTGCGAGTGCCTGACGCGGAGACAGTCCCGACTGCTCGATGATCTCGTCGATTGGAATCGGCGCCGAGGTCATCAGATCGAACAGTTTTCTCTCCGTTTCGTTAAGCCCCAATTCCGCAGTCGCTTGGACAGACGGTTGAACACTCGTTGTTCTTGTCTGACGGGCAAGTGATCCGAGTGTATCAATAATATCGTTAACAGAATCAGTCAGGCGTGCTCCTTCTTTCAGCAGACGATGGCAACCTTTGGAGGTCACCTGATCGATTGGACCGGGCACGGCAAAGACTTCCCTGTTTTGTTCCCTGGCCAGTTGGGCTGTAATGAGCGCCCCTCCTTTAACCGGCGATTCGATCACAAGTGTTCCGAGTGACAGTCCGCTGACGATTCGGTTACGCTGGGGAAAGTTTCCCGCTCTTGGTGGGCAAAATGGATGAAATTCACTTAAGACGGCGCCGGACCCTGTGATCTGTCGGGCCAGTTCGATATGTTCGGCCGGAAAGACATTTAAAATACCGCTTCCCAAAACGCCGATCGTTCGCCCTTGTGTCTGTAATGCGGCCCGGTGCGCGATACCGTCAACACCGCAAGCAAGTCCGCTGACGATCGTGAATCCCGCGGCGGTCAGTTCGGAGACGAGCTGAAGGGTAACCTTGCGTCCGTAAGGAGTGACACCTCTTGTTCCGACAACGGAAATGGAAAAAGCATCAGAGGAGACCAGTGATCCGCGCTGGTAAAGAAGAACGGGCGGATCTTTTATCGTCCTTAACGAAGCTGGATATCGAATGTCGTTCTGATAGATAATATCAATATTTTCTTTTTCGCAAAGATCGATCAGACTGTCGACTGGAAGATTTTTCGCATTAAGTATTTTTTCGATCAGTTTGGGGCCAAGCCCGTTGACGTCGAGAAGATCTGACCGGTTGGCGTTAAGGACTTCAGCGGCGCATTGAAAACGGGCTAAAAGCCGTTGGTAAAGACGGGGACCCACTCCGTCAACCATTGTCAGGAGGATCTCGTTTCTGATCTCGTTTGGAGATAAAGGAAGTCTGTTTGAGGCGTTTGATTCAAGAAAACGGCCGGATTGGGAAGAGTCATCCGGCCGCGGTGCCCTGATCTGATCCGTCACGTTTACGGGTTCCTCTTACGGAAATAATAATCGCTGACACGTCCGGAAGAAGCAGGAGCCGGCTGGGTTTTTCCGCTCTTGTAAATCGGGGAGAGTGTTCCGGAAGAGATCGGCGGTTTCGCCTGTGTTTTATTGCTGTAAATTGGCGCAATTGGCGTATCGGAAACAGTGGGCGCAACGGCTCCCGCCTTATCGAGATCAACGCCGTTAAACTGCTGGAACTTGGAAATGTTCGCCAATTTTCGGTAATGAACTTTTCGCAAAAATTCGGAAAGTTTCATTTCCCGAACATTGTTCAAACGCGCCTCGTCGATAAGATTCATACAGGTATTTTGAATTTCGGTTTTAACACTTTGTTCTTTTTTCTGATCGTTGGCCAGAATTTCAAGGATCGGGGTATCGCTGACGATATAAGCGGTGACATCGGCGGACATTTTACCGGAAACTTTACCGTCATCATTAATAAAGAGAGCGACTTTAGCGCCGTTCGCGTTGATAAGATCCATAATTGTATTCAGGTCGCTCTGGCCGTCACCGTCAATATCGAGATCGTAACCAAGCGCGTATTGAACAGGCTCACCCGCCTTCCAAAGAGGCGTATAGATCATATCGCCGGACATGACAGGCGTAACCATTTCATCTTCAAGGATTTTACCTTCAGATTCATGCGGACCCAAAACACGAGTGATCTCAATGGTTCCCTTGGATTCTGCGCGGCCGAGATCAAGCGTATTGGACGGATAGACGCCGAATTTGGAAAGGGCACGAACTCCCTCAACTTCACCAATATTGAGACGAACCGTTTTATCTGCCTGATTGACATAAAGAATTTTTCCGTCAGGAACATCGAAATCAGCTTGTGTCATTTGGTCAAGCTTAATGCTAAGCATTGTATTGATTCCGGCGATTCGCTGCGCGGCCTCTTTGGCATCCGCTGTCTCAACTCGATATTTTTCGTTAAGAGCCTTGGCTTCCTGTTCGATCTTATCGACTTTTTGTGTCAGTTTTTTGTATTCGCCTTCCATTTCGTCGAAACGGCGCTTGTCGTCGGCTTTTTGCTTGGCGAAATCAGTCGTTGATTTATTATGCTGAGTCTCGTAGGTTTCTTTTTGAGTCCTCGTCATATCGGTCTGCTGCTGAGTCTGGCTTTTATAGGTCGCCACTTGCTGCTTGTATCCGGCGATCTCCTGATTCTTTCTTAAAAGCTCTTGACCAAGACTGACAACAGCGTCTTTATAAGATTTGGGAACTTTCGTCGTACTGACAAGGGCCTGTTTAATGTCAGTATCCATCTTCTGAAGCAATTCATCATTGTTCGTTACTTTATTGGCGTAACCGATCTTGGCCACCGTCTTATTATACTGGTCCATCAGTGTTCGGTATTCCGTTTCAGCTTTTTGAGCTTTTTCGGTCGCCTGCTTTTCTTTCTGAACCGATTCCGTATGATCCTTTGCTAAAAAATAGCATACAACACCGAGAGTTGCCGCTAAAATAAAGCAAATAATCAGCGATATGATAAGTACTTGATTTTTCATCGTTATTCCATGTCCTTCTGCTTTGAAAGAACTGCCGTCACGTCAATTGGTTTTAGTTGCTGTTCAAGCTCGCAATAACTTTCGAAAGACCCGCCTTCGAAAATATTAAACAACCTTTATTTATTTTAGTTGAATCTTGACAAACTGTCAATGAAATTTTACCCGTTTGGAAGAAATTCGACCATTCTTTTCCTGTTTTTCCAATTTAATATTAACATTCCCTATAATCGATACCTGTTTTTATGAATAAAACAACAAATATGTATAATACGGACATTATGTCTGTAAACAAATTTTTTTTATATGATCCATAAACAAAAAAATAAACCTCGTCGTCATAAAGGAATTTTGATTCAGAATCGGCATTTATTATGACAGAGATTGCAAAAGATTTGAAAAATCGTATAATAAATATTCAAAGAATTGGCCATGTATTTTTGAATATGTAATCCGAAACATAAAACATAACAAGATATAATAAAAGTACGAGTATATCAATGGACAGTGTCGCTGTTTATTGAGAAAAGTAATTGTATAGATTATGTATATATAAAGGTTTTGAATATGCGCAAATTTTTTTCGCTTTCTTTTTATTTGATCCTTATGGTCCGATTGTATCAGATCTCTATTAGTCCGTTGATTGGTCCCTGTTGCCGGTTTACCCCCTCTTGTAGTCAGTATTATATATTGGCTGTTCAAAAATACGGGCCCGTTAAGGGGTCAATTAAAGGAGCCTGGCGAATTTTACGCTGCAATCCTTTCTGTGAAGGCGGCGAAGATTACCCCTGACCGGCAAAGGTGACTAAATGGGGTGTTAATGAAAATGTTGGGGATGCTCCTTTTAACGCCCTTGCGCAGGATGTTCGTAACAGGATATTTTATAATGTTTTCTATTTGTCAAGCGAACAACGGGAGCGCGAGTTTGTTTTCGGCGCGTCAGCGCTTATCTGAAAGTATTGTCTTCATTCGATTGAGTTTGATTATCGAAAGACTTTGTTAAAAATAGCTAAAGAAGGCAAGAATAATAAAGAATAAACTGGTTGATGCGGATCGAAATTTAGGGGCAATTTTCGATTCCTGTATGAATGAAAATAACGAGTAATTACAGAAATTACCAAGCAGGCGATTTAATCGCAAGTACCGTAAAAACAAGGCTGCCCAATAAAAAAGGGGGTTAAAAGTGTAACCTCTTAACCCCCCAAGATGGGCGATGTTGGACTAGTTGCGCTCCGTAAAATACGGGCTCAAACCGATTTGTGGTCACAAATTCAGTAACACCGTTATATGGTAACACATCGAAGCATTAAAGCAAGTAGAAAAGGTCTCCTTTTGGTGAATCTTTCAATCCAATTTTCCGAACGGCTCAATCGATTCTTCGGGTTTTTGCGGACTTACGCCTTGGACCCTTTCTTCCGAAATTTCACGTGAAATGTCACATTCCGCGACTCCCTCATGAACCATTTATTTTGGGGCGAACTCTTTAATTGTCGGCATATTTATAAGAATCCTCTTGTTTTTCTTAACTTTTATAAAGATTTTTACCGATAAAAGTAAAATCTTTATAAAAGGGATAAGGTTCATTTGTATCGGCAAAGGATATGCTGCTCAAAGACCAGAAAACGCAAGGAGGCGTTTCCGATGAAATTATTCTCGAAAAACCACTGTTCACGTACCGCGAGTCTTAAACGCGCCTCTGCGCTTTTATCGTTTGCTGCGATTCTTTTCGGCGCGGGAAATGTCTGGGCCCAGAGCGGCTATATCACCAAAAACGGGGGCGCTACCCAGTATTCATCGCTTCTCGCGGCGAATCCGCAGAATGGCGATGTCATTACAGTTAACGGCGGGGATGTGCTATGCGGAGCGCCGATAAAATACGACTCGAGTAGCGAGGTGTTCCTTGTTTCGGACGACTCGAACGTGGTTCGACAAATCCGCGCTGCCACCCACCCTGTGTTCGTTGCCAAAGGAGAAAATGTTGAACTGACGCTCAATATTGAGAATCTGGACTTCACCAACGGGCATGGAATGTTAGGCGGATTAATTGAGTTGCAAAATGGTACGTTAACGGTTACTATCAACGGCAACAATGCGTTCATTACCAATTCCAATGCCATCGATGGCGGCGCCATCTATTCGGGAACGGTCAATCTGAACGGTTCCAGTACGTTTTCTGGCAACAGAAGCGATAATATCGGAGGCGCCATTTACTGTAATGCCATCAATATTAGTGGCGCCAATACGTTTACCGACAACGCGGCGCAACATTCTTTTAATGCGTACGGCGGCGCAATTTACGCCGAAAGTAATATTGTCTTTGAGGGAAAGAACTCTACGGCGCTCTTCTCCGGAAATACCGTAACCAATGGTTCAATAGATCGTGCAAACGATATTTACGCGGGAAAGAACATCACCATCCAGGACGGCGGGCAATACACTTTCAACGGCGGAATCACCACGGCGGAACTCAAAGAAGGCGTCCTTCAATTCCAAACCTTCACGATTCAAGACAATTCCAACGTTACTTTCGGAACGGGCAGTTCGACGATTATCAACGGAACCACGAAACTCGACAACGCTAATCTTACGGTTCAAGGCTCCGATTTAACCACCTTCAACGTTGGCAGGCTGGAAATTGAGGAAGACAGCCAGAACTCCATCGTGTTTGAAAGTAAGTTTTCCAGTGCGGGAGGAACCGTGATGACGGGCACGAATATCGCCACGGCCCTGGCACAGGGGAACACGCAGTTGTTCGTAAAAACAACCGATGGGGAAGCGAATCAATTCGCGTATGTTTCCGGAATAACAGACACGAAGGTTACAACGAATAAAGCGACGGGAACGGCCGCGTTCAATCTCGTGCAGAACAACACTTTCGTCGGCAGCTCTGACGACATGGGCGGAACCTACGGTGGAAAGACGATTCAGTCCGGCGACACGATTATCGTAACGAAGAATGGGGACATGGAAACCGTAGCGTCGCAGAAGAACGAAGATTTCACCCTGACGGTTCAATCCAACACGAACGACCTGTGCGTGATTACTACGAAAACGAAGGAAATCCTAACTGGTAAAGAAAAAATTACTCTGAACCTGAATCAGATTAGATTTGACGGCTTCTATGCCTCGGGCACGGGCGCGTTGATCGATTCAAAACACGTGACAATCAACGGGCACGGGCGCGTTGATCGATTCAAAACACGTGACAATCAACGGGTCGGGGGGGTTTACCGATAACGATACAAACGGCAAAAACGGCGGCGCGATTTCTGCGATCGATACCGTGAAGATTAACGGAACGATTCAATTTATCAACGACATAGCGCAGACCGGCCTTACATTCGACGCTAACACTGCCACCAACGGCGGGGCGATTTTCGGAAATACCATAAAGATATCCGGTTCCAATGTCTATATTGATGATAAAGATAAAGAAACGTATGCCAATAAGTTCACCCGCAACGAAGTCACCGGCAACGGCGGTGTGATTTACGCCAGCGGCAACGTCAGCCTTTCCGGCTCCAACTTATTCCGCCACAACGACTCCGGAAGCATCGGCGGCGCAATTTTTTCCGACGGAAGCGTCTTGATAACTGGCGTCAACACGTTCAAACTTAATTTCGCAGACGATGACGGCGGCGCGATTTGGGCAAAAGATGACGTGACTTTTTCCGGCAAGGACACCACAACGACGTTCTCGGAAAATACTGCCGACCGCAAAAATAACGACGTGTTCTCCCAGGAAGGCAATATCGCCTTCAACGGCGGCGTTCACACCTTGGGCGGCGGTTTGGTCGCTAACGGGAAAGCTAATGATGCGAACACAGGTATTATTAGCGTTTCGGGCGGCGCCCTCGTCCATCTTGAGGACGGCAGCATTTCCTCCGCCAAAAATTTGACGATTGACGAAAGCTCCATGCTGAAAATCGACCTGAACGCCAACAACAAGGTTTCGGCGCTCAACCTGACGGACATTACCGACGGCGCGACGGAACTGTTCTTGACCGGAATCGGCACGATTGACGATGGCGTGATGGATGTGTTCCTTAAGAAAACCGACGTCATGACCGACGGTTATTATCTCGTCGCGGCGGGCGATTTTTCCGGACAAGATATTAATAATAAGGTGTTGTACAATAGCCAGGATTACGCCGAAAGCCGTATTTCGGCAACAGATAAGGGACTGTATCTGGGGGTTCTGCTTGATAATGGCGTTGTCATACGCAGCGACGCCAGCGGGACGCTGAACATGGCCGACACGTTCGACGGCGCGTTTGAAGACGGTCTGGGCGCGGTGGCAACCGGCAATGTGATCACGATTGGTGCCGACGTGAATGCGCAAAAGAAAGTTTCTCTGGGCGCGGACGTTACCGAACTGACGATTCAGTCCGATGATTCGGCACAGCAGCGAATCATTACGGCAACGGGTACTCCCAAACATCGATTCTTGAATTTTGAAGGAGACACGACGGTCAATACAACGAATATCATCTTCCAAGATGGCGGGAATACGAACATTTCTGGCTTTACAGGTGGCGCGATTTTCTCGGTCGGCGATCTGACGGTGAATGGAACCGCCGAAGTGGGCGGCAACGCGACGATATTTAAGAACAATAAAGCGGAATTCGGCGGCGCATTGGGAGCGTACAACACAGATTCGGAATCCAATATTACCTTGGGGGGAAATTTGGATTTTGATGGAAATGAAGCAATCCTGTACGGCGGCGCGGTTCACTCTACCGGAACCGTTACGCTTGACGGCGCCTCGATTGCTTTTGAAAAGAACACGGCAACATCCGGCGGCGCCATTTACACGGGCGATTTGGTGATTTCGGGCACGGATAATTCGTTTACGGATAACCAAGCCGAGGATGAAGGCGGCGCGATTTACGCCACAGGTAACGTTACGTTCGCTGAAGGATCTGAAACGGTATTCAGTGGAAACACGATGGGGAATAATAACACTCCAAACGACTTGTTCGTTTCGCCCAATAACGACGATTCCAGTATCATTACCATCAAAAAGAATGCGACGGTCGATTTTGGCGGCGGTATCGTCGGTGAAGACGATACATCGCTGGTGATTAACGAAGGCGCAAACGTCGGGTTCAAAGACGGGGCGACACTCAATATCGGCGGCGTAACGCGGATCGACTCGGACAATGTTACCTTCAGCAACAGTAACGACCTTGTTTTCCAACATGGTATCGTCGTGGGCGCAAACGTCTCGCAGGAGCTGAAAGGGAATGTTACGATTTCCGAACAGTTGGGCGTGACCTTCAACCCGCAGAACGGCAGTTTCAGTTCTATCGATTTAAGTGGAACGAGCGATCTAACGATTTCGGACGGCACGTCCGTGAAAATTTACGACGCTGCCGGTAACGCGATGTCTGCTGCGGACTTCAAAGGAACGACGGCCAGGCAGACGCTGATTTTCGGGAATGGCGATGTACTGGCGAAAGTCGGTGGCGCGGATTCCTACGAGTCGCTTATTTATAAGGTTAATTTGGGGCTGGACGGGCAGGATTTCGTGGTAAATTCCGAAATAAAAGACGTGGATATCGGTGCAATCGAAGGAAACGCGAACGCGGCAATGGCACTTGCCGGTCCTGATATATTCGATGTCGGCACGGTGGAAGAAGCCCGTGCGAACGCGGCGGCGGTTACCGGTGAATTGTACGCGTCCAACGCTGCCGTGCAGAGCCAGCGGTTAAGTTATCTGCATAAAATGATTATCGGTCAAATCATAAACGACCCTGACGCGAATTATGAATACCAAGAGGACGCCAACGTGCCGGAACAGGTTCGCGGTCAGTGCCGCGAAAGTGCCTGCGCTTCGTTATCGTGTAAAAATCGCCAACCGCACTATTGGTCAAGTGGTTACGGATTCGGCGGTTACACGCACGAAAATCACAATTGTTCAGCCTATGATTACAAATCCGGCGGAATGCTGCTCGGTGCCGATTGGAATATTGAATCGGTCCGAACCGGTATGTTTTATGGCTGCGGCCAGACGTCCCTTGACTCCACACAGGCCGAACTTCACGCAAAGGACCATACGTTCGGGGGGTACGCGAAATGGGATTCGCGTCTTTTTGGCGGCTACACCACCGCGCTTGGGTCCTTCTCGTTTAGTGATAACGAAGGGAATCGGTTCGTGCAAAACAATAATTCGAGCTATCGCCTTGAAGAGGGGTTCTCCACATTTGAGGGGGCAACCTATCTCGAAAAAGGCTGGTCCTATTTTGATTCGTTCGGCGTCAACGTCAACCCCTACGGCGCGCTGCAATATATCGGTTACTCGGCCGAAAAAATGGACAAGGATAATGTAATTCAAATTGGTGATACAGATTATCATTCGCTACGAACGGTCGCCGGTCTGCGGCTGGATCGCGATTTTTACCGAAATGGGCGTCTCTGGAATCTTTCGACCGGCGCGGCTTGGCATCACGAACTGCTCGATACGAACGCGTCGTTTATTGCAACAAGCAATTTCGGGGGCGCGCCGGTGTCCGCCGAAGTTTTCGGCAGCGGAGCCGGACGCGATTGGGTCGAATGCACAGTCGGAACCGATGTCCATCTTACGAATTGTTTGACACTTTCCGCCGACTATTACCTGATGGTCAATAAATATTCGGCACTCAACGCCGGAATGGGAACATTGGTTTGGCGATTTTAATTTGCCGATTGACCCAATTAAAGAAACGGCAAAGGCGATTTCGCACAAAACTGGCCAACCAATAATATAATCACAATAACCGCGAAGCCGGCCATAATACAAAATTTTAGTCCCGAAAGTCCGTTTTTGACATTTTATCGTATAATAAAAGATAGACGGACTGGACTTTTTCGTCCGTTTAGTGAAAAAACAGCAGCGAGGGAAGGGCAGTTTTCTTACGAGCGGATCAAATGTTAAAGAGCCTTCTTGCGGCAATTAAGGACACCGTAAAAAACGGCCCGATTTTTACGCTTTGGCGTGATTTGTCAGAACCAAATGTTAACCATAGATTTTGGTAAAAAGGCCGGTTCTTTGACCCGGAAGGAAATCCAAACGATATTACGCTCGAAGACGGCATGAAATGGCGCAAGAAACTTTCTAGCATTATAGTTCCGCGACCGTTGCCGGGTCCGTTCAACGAACGAGAGTTGTATTTTCCTGAGGATTAAAGAACGGATATATCCAAGACAATGTTATTATACTGCTTATATTTTAAATTTTCCGTCATCTTCGCCGATTCATTGCGGGAATCGGCTGTTTTTTTGACGTTGTAACGAAAATTTCATAATGGAATCGGTATATCAATGTTCCTCGCGGCTCTTTCATTAACCAAGATCACGAACATTTTATGCCAATGAGCGATTATCGGTGACTGTTCAAATCCTGTTCCGACCAAGAATGGCGAACGCTCTTTGCGCTCTACCGTATCGGGGAATTGCGTAACCCATCGGAAACGCTGCTCCTTCGCTGATGCGTATTGACTGGGAGGAAGAAACGGTTCGTTCGCCGAAAACAGAACATCACAAGGGGAAAGCAGAACGTATTATTCCTGAATTTCGAAAGGAACTTGTCGAACAGTAAAAACAAGTCGAACCCAACGCCATTTTTGTCATCGACCTCTGGCGGAAGACGGACAGAAATCTTCGTAAATATTTTGAGTAAACTATCTTTCGAGCGGGGTTGGAGAAATGCCGCGTCTGTTCCATAACCAGCGCGGAAGCCGATCGAACGAACTTTTTTTCCAACTTCCCAGCCCATATCGCCGGGACATGGATGGGACAGGGAAATTTGAGTCGCCCCCGATAACAAACCGGCGTTCTCTCCTAGGGGAAAGAGCGCCGATTGGCGTTTCTTGGGAAAATATCCCCTTCTCCCCTGACCGCTGGAACGACGTTTCGCGACGTTGCCCCATGTTGGTCGGCTTTCAGCTTATTTGGCGACATGGGCGCAACCTCAAAATTCGGAGGTCACAAATTTGGTAACCTTCGGAATAGGGAATACGAGGTATTAAATGGTATGAACGACCCCGAGTCAAATATCAATAGGTCCCGTAAAACGCGGGAAATATCTAAAAAAAAGGGGGATTTTGCGAAATGACACAAAATCCCCCCAAAATGGGCGATGCTGGACTCGAACCAGTGGCCTCAGCCGTGTGAAAGCTGCGCTCTAACCAAACTGAGCTAATCGCCCGATAATTATTCATTTGAGATATTATATTCTCTTTTCTGTTATCTTCAACCCCCCCATTATTAATTGAGGGGTATACTCTTTTTCGCTGGCACTCTTAAAAGATCAATTGAGTGATCAATCGGTTTTATTGGTTTTTTCGATCTTTTATAATTTTGACCAGCAGCGCGGGGTTATCGGTTGTTATCGAATTAATACCCCAATCAAGAAATTTATTAATTGTCGGCGCATCGTTAATAATCCAGGTTCCGACCCGAAAGCCCTCTTGATGAAGACGCTTGACCGTATTTTCGTTAAGATTGGTATAATAAGGATTGGCGACTTTAAGACCGCCGTTCTTAAAGCTGTCTTTAAAATATTGTACATATTCTTCATCTGACCGTTCCTTACGATCTCCTCCGTTTCGAATAACGTAAATTTCGGGCGCCAGTTCGGTCATCTTTGCCAATGATGAGTAATGAAATGAAACAATTGCGCATTCACGAATCATACTGCGTTTTTTAATCGCGTCAAAGATCCCCTTTTCCGTGCCCGGCTGCTTGATCTCAATGATCGGAATACAGCCGCTCCCTTTAAAAAGATCCAGTGTCTCGTCAAGCGTCGGAATCGTAATCCCTTTGAACTTTTCGCCTTTCCAAATTCCAACGTCAACCGACTTGATCTCCGACCAGTTTGATTCGGTGATCTTTTTAATGCAGACTCCCCCGCTTGTCCGTCTTAAATCGTTGTCATGAGAAATGACAAGTACGCCGTCTTTAGTTGAGTAAACGTCGAATTCACAGGAATCGACGCCAGTGGCAATTGCAGACTTAAAGCCCGGAATGGTGTTTTCCGGCCAAACTTGCGGATCGCCCCGATGAGCCATTGAAAGAAAGGGGACTGGCGCGTCCGGAACTTGGGCAAAAACCGATGAAGCGGATAAAAACAAACCAATTAAACATAACAAAATTTTCATAACTATTCTCTTTATATTTTGTGTTTGCCTCTTTATTTTATCGGTATGTCCGGTTTAAAATTTTTAACGGATCTGTTCTGTTAGTCATACACAACAGATCCTTGAACAGCATGAGCGGACAAATGTTTTTAATGCTGACAATATTTTTGTTTTGGAGGGAGGAGGTGACCGTCATTCATTTTAAAAGGTTTGGCTCCGAAGTTGACTGTTACTGTAACACCGTTGGCGAATTTTGTCTGCTGAACAGTTCGGTCGGACGTTAGGATTTTAAAGTCGGTCATTTCGGACATTCCAGTCAGTTTGGCGGTCTCCGCGGCGATTTTGTAGCTTTTAAAAATACGTTTTTTTTGTTCATCCCAATTATCAGGAGTAATAACATACATTGGCGGCACTCCATACAGGGCGTTGAACAGATCTCTTTTATCCATCAAAGCGGGAAGTTTGTTATTATAATCTCCCCAATACCAATAGGAGACAACGCATTCATGATAGACGAGTTCCCAAAGGGGGATTCGATAAAATTCACCGGTCTGAAATTTTGCGACGGGTTCGGGGGCCTGGTCCCAAATCTTTGCCATATTGCGTCCGGAATCCGGAACCCGATAGTGAATAAGACTCATCATGCCTTCGAAATAATCGCAGGCCGGTACGAATGCTTCATGACCGGTTTCTGATCCGAGAACGAGATTGAATTCCTTGCCCGGCAGTTCCAGAAGCCGTTCTTTCCAAAGTCGCGATTCCGTTTTATTCATCGGATGATCCTTGGAGTAGCATTCACTCCATCCGGAGCAGGCGGTTACGTCAATAAATCGGGCAGTGTAAGGTTTTTTTTGGAGTTCGCCGCTAATGCGTTTTCGGGCATAGGGAAGCGCCTGCCGGTCGCAAAGATGGTTGCAGCTGACCATGGGCAGATCTTTGTTTTTTTGAGGAACGGCCCAGCCTTTGGCGAGTGATCCGTCCTGATTGACGCGCAGATCCTTCGGATATGATTCTCTGGCCCATTCGTTTTTAATCGCGGTGAGATCTTTGTATCGGGCCGGATTCATAACGTCCTGATAGATATCGTAACGACTGGTGAGTGTTCCTCCAAGCTCATTGATCTTTTGAACGAGATCCGCATCGGCACCGGCCCCGATGATCAAGCGGTCCATTCCGTTGTCACGCATTTCCCGGTAGATCTCAAGCTGACGCAACATGAATTTTCTTCGTTCAGGTGTTGCCGGATGATTGCCGGAGATCTCGTCGTAAAGTTTAACGAACTCTCCGGAAAGACACCAGATATTAGCCGCGCCAATAAGCTTTTCAAGCGATTTTCGGTAAGCGGGATTTCGTTTAATTTTTTCGGTAAAAGGAATGTAAAAACCTCGGATCTTTGCCTGTTCCCGATATCGTTTGGCAAGAGCGACATATCCGCCATGATCGAAGAAGACAAAGCGCGTTGCCCGATCGTATCCGAACCGGCCCCGATCAGCGCCCCAAACTTGCCTAACGCTCAGCAGAGGCAGATCCGATCCCGTTCGGATCTTGTCTGCCGGAAGATAAAGGAGATCTTCGCAGGAATTATCGGGCGTTTCGCAAATTGCCAGAAGGGCACTTCCCGCTTCAATCGATCCGTCCGCGGCCGTCCGTTCCTCCTGCTGTCCCCAAAAGGCCATGCAGACGCCATGTCCCGAATAATATGGGGTCAGACGCGTTTGAATATTCTGCTCTTCCGCCGGCCAGGAGATCCCCTCGTTCATTGGAAAGATGATTCGATCACCCGGCAACGACTCAAATGGGGCGGGATAATAGATCGGTGATTTGATTGGATTTTCCGCTGCCCCCCGAAGACGGACGGTCAATTCCGGTTTGTCTGTATCAAGAAGAAGATCTATTGAATAACGGCCCGAATGGTTTTGAAGACGACAGTCAAACGACAGTCCGTTCTTGATTTTCAGGATCGGCGAGACCGGCTGGCATTTCTCTTTCATCGTCCGCTGCGTCCAGATCCGGTCCGACCGCTTGTCCAGAACAGAAAAAGTTCCATCGGTTGAATTGAGATCGACTTTTAAAAAGCCGTTTTCAAGAATAAAATTTTCCCCGGCAATTAACGGAAAAGTCATAATTGTCAAGCAGAAAATCATAAAGAACAAGATAGTTTTTTTCATAATACCAATCCGATCTTGCCGATTAAGGCAGTTGCGTTTTTCATTTTTTTTTGTCATATACACATGAAATCACACATCAAAAAGAGGAAAGACAGTCAAAAAATATGAAAGGGAAATAGGAATATAATCTCTGACGGTTATATTCCGATGAAAAACAAAGGATGAATAAACAAAGTAATTCGGCTTCTGTTCTTTTTATACTGCCGACCTTTGAAATTTTTCGTTCTCTCTCCCGATTGCCTTTGTATACTGCTTTTATTTTAAATTTTCCATTGTTTCCGCCGATTGAATGCGTAAATCGGCTGTTCCTTTGACGTTGTAACGGAAAATTCAGTATGAATTTGGTATAATTTATTGACTGTCTGTCAAACGTTTGTCCGATGTATTCCCGGCTGATTATTTGAAATTGACTAGAAGAACGGTCGAGCCGGGCATTGCGTTGAGCTTCAGTATTCCGTCGGTCCATTCGATGGACTCTGATTTTTCGTTGTTCTTGGAGTCAAGGCGGAGAACGCTTGCCTTACCGGATTTTGCGAGTCCGTTTAAGCGAATTTGGAGTCCGTCGATATTTTTTTTATAGCCGGAGATCAGGAGTGATTTGGCATTGTCGGGACCAAGAGCGGCCAGTAATGAAACGGATCCGTTTCCGTCAATTGTTTTAACACGATCAGGTGTTTTCGTAATGAAATTGCCGAAGATCTTAAAGGCATAATAAGTTTTAAAGGGAGTACTGTAATCGTCGAACAGTCCCCAATCCACTTCACCAATAAGACTGGCCGCATAATAGTTTCCCATTGTCAGAGGGGTATCCTGCCAACGGGTCAACGCGGCGATAATAAAAGCGGACGAGTCGATGCCGTTCATTCCATCGAGACCGTTTCGAAGTTTTTTCCGCGACTCGGCGTTACCATCCCGGCCATGTATTTCGGACCATCGGCCGGACGGAAAATAATGCCATTCATTCAAATGCAGTTCAGCCGACTTAAAGCCGTTTTTATCGAGCAACTCACGCATTCTTTTGGGCGATTCGGTCAAATTGCGAATGTTGTCCGTATAGCAATGCCAGGAAAGAAAATCGATTGGCGCGTTTTGTTTTCGGCACATTTCGATCAGTTGCGTCATTTTCTGCTGGTTGGCGCTGCACATTGCCGGACCACCGATTTTGAGTTCGGGAAATTCCTTCTTCAAGCGTTTGGCGACATCAATGTAAAATTGACAAAAAGAAGTAAAGTCTTTATTGTCCCACATATTTGGAACGCCGTCCGGCTCATTCCAGATCTCCCAATATTCAATATTCCATTGAAAGCCGTTGGCCCAGCCCCGATTGTAATGGCGAATAATACCGGCGCAGATCTCGGCGAATTGTGCATGATCTTTGGGTTCTTTCGCGTAATAAAAATTCGGATGAGAATGTTCAATACTGGTGCCGAGTCGATAGATCACCTTTGATCCGCCGTCGAGAATTCGTTTGATATAATCGTCGGTCTGATCGAAATAATAATTATCGGGATTTTTGGCGTCCGCTTTGAAATTGCCAAAAATATGCTGAAAATCGACCAGACGCATACCGGGATTGTCCCAAGGCGCGTCATGCAAGCGAATCGTCGAAAATCGGGCCGCGGTCATCTGTTCATGATGATCGTCGTATCGGGCGTTGGACATGCGCGACCAGAGATTGATCCCATTGACCGGTTTGACCGGTCCGATTTTTTGGTCGAAGTCGACGGCATATTCCGGTTCCGCCGCCGGTCCGGTTAATGTAAGCATAAAAAACAGCAAACAGACGATTCCCCACTTTTTCATTTTTAATCCTTCATAAAAAATATTCACATTTTTATACAACGGCAGCGAAGTCTGACCGGCTGTATATTTTCTTTCGGTTTATTGATTAATTCGATTTCAGCGGCGCCTTCTCCGGAATCCGTCAGGTCAAAAAGTTTAATCAGTGAAATCCCAACGGATCAGATCGGTTAAAGGCAGAGGACGTTATACTGACAAAATTTTAACTTTCCGTTCTTTGCGCCGAATGATCTTTTGAAATGCGGATCATCTGACATTGAAGCGAAAAACTGTAATGGAAATAAAGGCCCCGGTATCGAGTCACTTGTTTTTAAGAAACATTAAGTCCCGATATTCTTCATTTTGATTTTTATAAAACGAATCGAAAAAAATGGGCAGATCTTTGCATTTGCGAATAATGTCAAATGCGCCGTCGATTGGTTCGCCTTTGTATAAAGGGGCGTTTTCTGTCCAGTATCCTCCATTAACGGGGTCTTTGAGTGATCCGGACAGGAGAACGAAAGCCGTTTTATTGATTGCTTCTTTCGACGGATTGGATCCGAAGAACTCATTAAGATGACGCAGCGCCGGAACGAATCGGATCGTTTTACCGGGATCGGCATTGACGATTTGGTTCATTTCGGCGATATTTCGGGGATAATTCAATCCGATCCGAACAGCGAGAGTCATGTTTTTCGATCGTGCGTATTTACTGAGTTCGATAAAAGATTCCCGCATGTCCTTAAATCCCTGCTGGGGATCATAAGAAGTTTCCGGGAGTTTGTGTCCGCTGATAACGGCGGTTTCCGCTCCCCAAATAACCGCCTTGTCAATGACTTCGCGAATGATCCGCAAGGATTTGTCGTATTCGGGCAAGTCATTTTTCACCAAACGCAGATCAGGAAACAGATTCATACCGGAAGTAAAATCGACGGCGACCCGGACTTTATGACGACGCAGCCAACCGGCTTCTTTTTTAACTGTATCGATGGTACGTTCATTTAAATATTTCCAGTCGACGACCACTCCGTCATAATGCTGAAAGAAGGTGGGACGTATGAGGATCTGTTCTTTAATTGGCCGATATTCACGAAGAGCGAGAAAACGGTTTTTCGGATTCGGATCGGGAACAATTCGCGCGATTTCCTCAATATTTTGTTCCTGAACACGTACTTCAAAAATACGGACGTCGGCACCGGCCATTGTTTTATCCGAATGTTTTCCGCAGTCCGATTTTTCGAATCCTTCGGGAAGAAAACCGACCGCCGACCGTTCAGAGGTATCGACCGGCAGTTCTTTGACCGATTCGATTTTACCGATTTTGGAATTGATCCGGAAAGGTTTTTCTTTAAAATCGTTATTGAAAATACCAATTGTGTAAACGCCCTTTTCTTTGCGGCAGACGATTGATCCAAGTCCGTCGCCGACGTCGAATAAAACCGTTCGTTTAAGTTCGCTGTCCATGACGGCCCGAACATGAGCGAGCATTGGGTAAGGATTGATCAAATGCTGATCAACATTATTATCGATCGTTTTTGAAACGGCGCTTTTTGACGAAATACCCCAATCGGAGGCCAGAACGATGATCGATCCTTTACCGAAGGGTACTTTTGCGGCGACCGGCTGATCTTTGTATTTCGCCAAAATATTTGAGCCTTCGGGAAGAGTCATTTTATACCAATCGAACGGTCCGTTTTCCTTGATCTTTGTACCATCGGAAAAGAGGATTGGTTCGTTTGGATCGGCATTTTGTTTTTGGGAAACGGAGATTCCGGCCAGCCCATTAAATTCGGCGATATTTCCGGCGGTCAGAACGAGCCGTCCCCCATGTCGAACGTATTCGGTCAGTTTGTCTTTTGTTTCAAGTCGACCTTTCAGATCGTCGGCGGCGATGATCAGGGAATATCGGTCGAGCAGCCAAAGAGGAGCGTCTGAAAGCAGGTTATCGGCGGAATCGGAGTAAGGGGTCGGCGTCAGAAAACCTGTTTCGTCATGAAAGTAGGAAGAATCCTGATAGCCGGGATAGATCATGTCCATGACATTATTGGTCAGATAATCTCCTGATTCATAAGGGATCGTTCCCCAAACACGGTAGGTATTACCAGTATAAAGATGTCTCGGGAAAGACCATCCGCATTGAAAATCGGTCAGAACGGCAGTCGGAGTCAGCATTGTACCGGGCATTCCGTTTTTTTGCAGCCAGTGATTGGCCGACTGTTGGATCTTTCCGATTGGAGAGAGTTTATTATTGAGAAACCATCCGTTTTCAAAACCAACGGCGGCCGAATTATATAAGAGATGAGAGTACATGAGCCGTTTGAGCAGATTGAGACTTGTCCCCTTGGTCGGCCCGTATTTTCCGTTTTTATCGGTATTGGAATAAACTTTCCAGCCCCAGCGATTGAAAACGGAGGCGTTTCCGAACCAGAGTACACCGTATTGCTTGCCGGCTCCCCGGATCCAGGA
>CAZZEF010000029.1:6172-12053 GCA_964652875.1 uncultured Planctomycetaceae bacterium | reverse complement strand
CGGCAGGGCCTGCGCCGCTTCCGCCCCGATCAGGGTATAGACCCCCTCTTTCAAATAATAATGACCAAAATTCAGAGAGACCAACGTTGCCAATCGGTTGCAAAGATCATCGCCGAGCTGTTCGAAATGCCGCTGAAATTGAAAATAGGCCTGATTCCGATCGTTCGTCCGCGGATGGATCTGACTTGAAAACGATCCAATGTATCGTCCGTCCTGTTCGCCGTTGTCCATTCCGAGCCAGTGGTCACCCAGTTTTTCTTCAAGCAGTCTGCATTGCGCCGGGTCGGCCCGAAATTGGATCCAGCTTGACGATTTGCCGGGAATGTAAGGTCCGCAGCCGGGTACGTATCCCCAAAAGTCGAAAAGGTAAAGATCGCGTTTTTTGATAATATCGGCGATTTCGCCCAGTCGTTTATAAAAAATCGTTCCCCAGGTCGGCCAAATCACCCGTCCGAGATCGTTCGTTTGATATTGATCCAGCAGTTCCGACATTTTCACCGGATCGTCCGGAAAACTTCGCAGACAAATAAATTGGGTTCGTTGGTCAAAAGTTTTCCAGCTTGGAGGCGTTACCGAATACCGGTTTCGGTCCGGATGTTCCGCGGTGTCATATAAAGCGGAATAAATTCGGACCGGATCGGAATTGCTGTTTGACTTGTCCTGCGCGCAAACCGGTATCGTGCCCAGCCCGATCAAAAGAGCGACTGCCCCAAAAACAAGGAGCATCATCAGCGCTGTTTCGCCATTGGTTCTTTTTTGATAGTTCATCCGTTCCTTCTTTCCGTTTTTCTTATTTGACATAGACCGCAAATAACTGCCGTTTTGTCTTGTTACAGAAAATTTTTATTTGAAATTATACCGAGTCCCTTATGAATTTTCATTCCATCATTTAAAGATCAGCCGAACATAAAATCAATCGGCACAAAGGAAGAAAATTTTAACAGGAGATCGGTATAAAAATAAAAACCATCCGAATAAAAATCCGGATTCGGATTAATTAAAACTCGGATGGTTCATTTTATCAAAGACTGAAAATATGCGTTCGACTCTTAAAGTGTTTCGTCTGAATCCGTCTCATTTCGAGACACGAAGCGAGACGGACAGGGGAAGTGAATAAGAGCCGGGGCGCGCAAGGATCAAGCCTTTTTCCAATTCCATTGACCGGGCACCGGGACAGACTGTTCATAAATGAACTCGCCTTTGGCGGGCTGCTGGGGCATTTCCTTGTCGGGCACGATAGGCGGAACGGAGTCCCAATTCATCTTGCCGGCCAGCGCGTCCTCGTAAGGGAATTCGCTTCGACCGTTGGCGATGACGTCGTCCCAAAGAAGTTCTTTACCGGAGCAGGCGGCCATACGGCCAAAGGCGCTGGTCATACTGGAATAAGCGGCGAACCAGCCGTCGTTATGAGCGACACCTTCGCGGATCCATTTGGCCTGCATATGATGCTCGTACTGATAAGGGCCGGGTACCTGATTTTCGGGTTTTGATCCGTCGAACTTCCAAACGCTCTTTCCGTTTCGGTCGTTAAGCCAACCGGGGGCGCCAGATCCATTGGTACCGTAAACGGTTTCGGAAACATTGTTCCAAGTCTTGGCCTGATGTCGGCACTGACTGAACATTTGCGACCCGTCAGCGTAAGTGAATTCGCAGAAATAATGATCGTAACGATAACCGGAATTTTTGAAGCGGGGGAACTTTCGGACTTCGCGTCCGCCCATCGCGTTGACTTTAACCGGGTGGGAAAGCGGGCCTTTGAAATCGCCTTTGCAATGGATCCAGTTGGCGATATCTATATTATGACAATGCTGTTCGACAATACCGTCGCCGCAAAGCCAGTTGAAATGATACCAGTTATTGACTTGGTATTCCATTTCGGTCATTCCTTCGGTTCGGGGCCGTTCCCAAATACCGTCGTTATTCCAGTAGACCCGGGTATACATGACATCGCCAATGGCGCCTTCTTTGATTTTTTCGATCAGCTGCTGATAAACCGGCTGATAATGGCGCTGATATCCGACGACGACAACAAGTTTCTTTTCGTCCGCAATTTTATTGGCTTCGAGCGCGAGTTTGTATCCCCCGACATCAATGGCGCACGGTTTTTCCATGAAAACGTGTTTGCCCTTTTGGACGGCGTATAAATAATGAATCGGACGGAAGGCCGGTGTTGTTACGATCAAAGCCTGGTCGCAAAGATCAATAACGTTTTTATAAGCCTCAAACCCCCAGAAGATATTTTTACCCAGCGCGATACGTTTGTCTTCCATTGCGTTGAGGGCTTCAGCGGTACTTTTGGCTTTCTGTTCGAAAATATCGCAAATCGCGACGACTTTAACATTGTCTTTGGCGCTGAGCCGATCTTTAAGAGCGCCGCGTCCCCGGCCTCCGCATCCGATCAAACCGACCTTAATGACATCGCTGCCGGCCGCGTGAGCCGATCGGGCAACCGACAGTCCGCCGGCAAGAGTGACTCCAGCCGCCAGGCTGGATGACTTCAGAAAATTGCGTCTTTGCATTATTGGAAAACTCCTTCCATTAAAATAAAATAAATGGCGTTCGAGCAGCGGGAATGACCCGAATGATCCGTCAAATCGCCCGTGTGACATAATTTATGAGAAACCGCTTCTTAAACGGACGGCGGGCGTTCGTGTTTTGCTTGCGGTCCTCTTTTCATGCTGAATCCGTTTGCTTTTTATCCCTGATCCAAATTTGAAGAACGAATCGGCTCATGAATGTCAATCGAAATAAAGACGAACCGATTCAAACGGATATCGCCGATTATACAAAACGAAAAGATCAATTTCAAGAGGAATACGATATTTCTTTTTAAATATTTATACAAAATTTCCTGATCCCCGCCGCTTCGCTGAAAACTTGCGGATCTCAACGAGTATTGAACCTTTTAATTCTGTTGTCTGTTACCGTAAAACAATTGGTGACATATTGGTTTCCGGTATTAAGAGCCTGTTCTGAAATCAATTCTCTAAAATGAAATAAACGGGTTATTATACTGCCCTTATATTAAATTTTTCGTCGTTTCCGCCGATTGACCGCGTGAACCGGCAGTTCTTTTAACGGCATAACGGAAAATTCAAAATGGAATCGTTATGCCTTTAAATCAATTTTTAGAACAGAATCTAAGAACCTGTCCAAAGACAAGTTGTTCAAATGAGATAACCGGAAAACGGTTTGTCATAAAAACGGGCTAAATCAGGGTCCCCGAAAACTTTTATCGATGACAGTTCGGGAATAGTCCTGTCTTCAGCCGCTGCGCCCTCCGGTGCGGGTACCTCATTTCAGAAGATCTTTCACCGCCTTGTTGGTGACGGATTAATGAACCGGCTCAAGGAGATAACTGAAAACAGATCCCGAAGACCGGATCGTAAATAAACGGTGTCTCCGACCAAATCATTCGGGAGTCGGGCGTTTCTGTCCCGCGTTTGGAATTGATAAATTCGGGAAAAAAGATCCTTGGGACCGAGCGGTTATAAGACGAAGAAAATAAAGAATAACGCTGCATGACCAGAAACATAATACAATCCGGACTCAACGAAATCCAACTCGGAGTCACAGGTCGTTCAAGAGAATATCGGGCCGTTATTTCTGATTGTTCCGCACGAGTGCGGGCATAGTTCTTGATCTTCTTTTTTTCCGGTTTGCTCATTGGTTTCGAAAGCAGATACCCCGGATCTTCTTCCGAAGAGATCATTGGCCGCGGAAGCTTCTTCAGCCAGCCTTTTTCAACCAGTTCGGACAAATTTGTTAACGGGAGATCTGTTTCGGTCATTCGGAGCCGGTACGCCGCCGCGATTAAAAGGAAACGGCGCAGGAGTTCATTTTGTATTGTATAATTTTGCTGTTGGCTCCAGAAAATCGCCCCTCCCGCGTTACGGTTGTATTGAAATAGATAACTTATATAACGCCAAGTGTATTTTTCATAACTTGACGATGTATGAGAAATATAGATCTCAATCTCATTTTTCAGCTTTTGAAAAAATTCGTCTGAATCGGATTTTGTTTTTTTCTCAAAGGCATACGCTTTAAAAAGATCATTCTCTCTCAATTTTTCCTGAAAAGTATTCCAAAGAAGCCGCTGATAATACTTTTGTTCTCCCGGGAACCGAAAAGTTGGATACCAGAAACAGGACGGATTCTTGGCGTCATTTTCGCTGATCATTTTAAACGGAACATTATTTTTTACGGGGTTGGGGTGAAAATAATTTTTCGTTTGGCAAAACGAGATACGATGAGATCGGGAATAGAAACGGGCACAATAATCCCTGAAATCAGGGAGTTCGTCCGGGATTCGCTCCAAAAGGGTAATTGCCTGCCGAACCTGTTCCGGGCTGTAATCGTCAAGTCGGAGTAAGATCATTTGCAGGATCCATTGCTCAAATTGATTCGGATCCGTAAGAAAAGCGTTTTTTGTTTCCCGATATAATCGAACGAAGGAATCCCAACAGGCGGCGAGCTTTTGCGGATCACCCTGATTTGCCATTTGTACGAACATAATCCTTTCATTTTGAGGATAATACAACATGACATACAAAGCGTTTATCTTAGTTTCTGTGTCGGAGGGGGAAGGATCTGTTTTGAACAGACTTGCCGTTTCAAGTTCCCGCCGAATATCTTCTCGATCGGGATCCTGACGGATATCGAACGGAACGGCCAGATCGGCGGGATCCGGTTCGAAATTGTTCCGAAATTTCGCCAATTCGTTTTGCAATATTGTTTTTTCCCAATAAGGTGAATCTTTTTCAAATGCCGGTTGACTCTTACACGGCGCGGATGATTTTGAGACGGAAGACTCATTGCTGTTCGGCAGTCGGAGTCGATCAAGCTGATCTTCAAGTTTCTTCAAACGGATTTGATCCAGACGGGCCGAATAGACCGGTTTATGCAGAGGAAGCGCCGGATTCACCCAAAGACGCAATGATGAAAAATTCCAGCAGAGAATAGCGGCGAGTACTAAAAAGACGGCATAAAATTTAAAATTAAAGATCCGATCTTCCCTGCTTTTCAGACGAATGTGTACACTTCGCCAAGATCCGAACAGAAAGAAGATCGACATGAAAGTAAGGAAGAAAACCTGTCCTTCATAAAGACCATTCGATTTTAAAAGTTCAAAACCGGCAAGTGAAACACAAACCGTAGCGATCATTCCGGCCAGGGAGAGCGCCAGCCCCCGAAGCGACGCGGAAAAAAAGATCCCCGCGGAAAAGATCATAATCGGAAGTATTTTATAAGAAAGAATAAGCCAGTATTTCTCATAATACACGTGCCGGAAGAACTTATTCATCGGTATCAGACAAAAAATAAACCAAACAGCGGCCAGCAGTGCCCCGAAAAAAATAATTCGAGCGAGCCAGAATTTGCCGGATCGAATACCAAGTCTCATAAGAAGCCGTCCATCCCGGCCTGCCAGATCGTTAAAAGAGAGCAGAGACCAGTAAACGGTTAATAATGAAAGTACGGCAATACACGCGGATACGTATGCAATGTTTATTGTCGGAATCCAATGGAGAATAGTATTCAATAACGGCAAACGAAATGGCAATGAAAAGGATAAGTGACAGGTTTTTATGTAAAAGAAAATCAGGAGAACACTCGAAAAGATAAAAATCAAACCGGACCATAAGAGTTCCAGGCGAAAGCGAGCCAGTGTGTATCGGAACAGCATTCCGATTTCTGACGGCTTTTTGCTGTTCTGCGCGGACCTTTTCTTTTCGACTGATTGTTTTCGACGGTAATCATCAGAAGTAATTCTTTTTGAATTGAACGGGTCTTCCGCTTCAACAATCTCGAACAGATTTTTTGTGTCTTTTATGGCAAAACAAGCGAAAAAAACGATGAAAATAAGGCGGCCCTGATTGAGTAT
>CAZZEF010000029.1:4060-6162 GCA_964652875.1 uncultured Planctomycetaceae bacterium | reverse complement strand
TTCCAAAGTGAACTCCCCAGCGGTACCAGAATCCAATTGATGATCAGCAAGATCACAACGCCTGAAATAAGCGCGGTCCATTGCCGTTTGTATCTTGCCGAAACAAACAAACCGATCAAAAACGCGAGCGGAATTCCGGCGCAAAATTCTCTCAGATACCAGTCATGATATATAAACTGTCCCCAATTTTGAAAAAACAGATTGTTCAAAGTAAAAAGAGTGGCAACCGCCGCGGTCAAAGCAAGTGTCGAATGAATGATCGCCCGAATTTTAGCGCGAACGAGCATTGTCGGAGAAATCGGGAGCCGCCGGAGAAACAGCCAGGTTTGGTCTTCCGTCTCCCTGCTGTATGTCATGGCCGAAACGAGATAGACATAAACAAAAACAATCCCCGTACCGTAAAGAAGATAGTCGATCTCGCGCGTTCCCCCCAAGGAGTGAATTGTATACTGCTCCAAAAACGACATTATAAGAATAAAGGCGAAACTTCCGATCAGCAGAGCGAGCCAAATCGGCATAATTTCATGCCATTCTTTTTTGTAAATTTCATATTCTTGTCTGCTTTTCATAATATCACCTCATGTACGCGACAAAGATCTCTTCCAGCGTTACGGGAAGCTGTTCGGCCTCCGCGACTCCTTCGGTGTTCTGAATTCGTTCAAGAGCGTCCTCAACGGGATAACGTCCGAGAAGATGAATTTCCCGGCCTTCGGTTTGTCGGTCAACAAGCGTTTGAAAAAGATCGGAGCCGAACCGTGAATCTTTCGGAACGCTTTCTTTGAATGTTACGTGAAACAAAGTCGTCGTCGCCTTGAGCTGTTCCAGCGGTTCAATCAGAAGAATACGGCTTTTCTTCATAATGGCGACCGTATCGGCGATTCGTTCAACTTCAGTGATTTGGTGACTTGAAAGAAAAACCGTCTTTCCGACCGCGGCCCGATCGACCATACTCTCAAGAAATTTTCGACGAATCATTGCGTCAAGTCCGGAAGTCGGTTCGTCCAAAATCAGCAGATCCGGATCCGAGGCAAGCGCAAGCGACAGGGAAACTTCCGCCTTCATTCCTTTGGAAATATTTTTTATTTTTGCCGAAAGATCCAATCCGAACGAATCAATTAAGCGGCAATATTCAGGCCAGTAGCCCTCAGGATAAAACGCGGACGCGAACCGCCCGATCTGTTCAACCGTCATCCAGTCGTAAAGAGTGGTCTGTTCAGGAACGTATCCGACAAGTTTTCGAATTTGAACATCATCCCGAATCGGATCAAGTCCTAAAACTTCCGCACTCCCGGAATTCGGTCGGACCATGCCAAGCAGGATTTTTATCGTTGTCGTTTTTCCCGCCCCATTCTCACCAAGAAGCGCGAAAACGGATCCCCTTTCAACGGTAAAACTGACGTTTCCGACCGCTTCCTGTCCTTTGTATTTTTTGGTGAGACGCTCCAGCCGTATTGCTGTATTGGATCCTGATTTGTCAACGGTAATTTTATTTGCTTTAAAACCGCAGTCATCGGATCCATTTGTTTTTTTCCGATCGGCACCGTCTTCGAATTGAGCGTCTTTTTGGTTCGGACTGAATATACCGCCAAGATTTTTGATTGTACTGAATGTCATTTTTTTTCTCCTTTTAAAAGTTCTTGAAGGATCTGTTTGATTTCGGTTTTGGAGAGTTGGCTTTTCTCCGCTTCCGATAAAAGAAGAGCGAATCGTTCCCGAAAGAATTCGGCGCGTTCCTTGCGGCAGCGTTCAGGAGCGTTCGGGGCAACCGCCAGTCCGAGGCCGCGGCAGGTGTATACAAGATCTTCCGCGAGTAAAGTTCGATGGGCTCGGGCCACCGTATTGGGGTTGATCGCCAGCGATTTGGCCAGTTCGCGAACTGACGGAATCAATTCATCCGGTTGGATCGATCCGGCGGCAATCGCGAATTTTAGTCCTTTCAGGATCTGTTCATAGATCGGCGTCGGACTGCTTTGATTAATCTGAATAAGCATAAATTTTTCCTTTCCGCGGCTGACGGCCGTCCGCTGCCTTTATGACTTGTTTCATAAAATTTTTCTTCTTAAAATGCCTTGTTCGGGAATATTCCGAAACCGCTGTAAACC
>CAZZEF010000029.1:0-3960 GCA_964652875.1 uncultured Planctomycetaceae bacterium | reverse complement strand
CCTTGTTCGGGAATATTCCGAAACCGCTGTAAACCGGAAATTTTTCTTCTTAAAAATGCCTTGTTCGGGAATATTCCGAAACCGCTGTAAACCGGAAATTTTTCAATTCGACATAAAGGAGTATCTTATATACCGATTCTATCATGAAATTTCCGTAATAACGTCAAAAGAACTGTCGATTCACGCAGTCAGTCGGCGCAGATGACGGAAAGATTTAAAATAAATACAGTTTATAATATATTAAAATTTAAGTAACTCCAAACGGGCAAAACAGGCGAAGACGTCTGCTTTACCTGTATATGGATGACACGACCGTGTTCCAGTTCTGTCATTTATTGCGATTGTCCAAAAGACAATCAGAAAAATGACACGACAGTATTTGAAAATGACATAATAAAACAACGAAAAAGTTTTTTGATTCCAGGTGTAACAGTGTACTAGTACACATGGTATCATGAAATTAAATTTATGTCAAGTGAAAAATGTCCGATGCTTGAAAAATAATTAAAAAAGTGCGTCTTGAGGAATTTCTGTTTCAGATGAAAAGCGGTCTCAATACCGATTGCTCATGGAAAAGTTTATATATTAAATATTGATTGAAGACGATTTACTGGGCACGACGAAGGTATGTCATTAAAGAAAAAGATTTGGAAACAGGCCAGAAAAGTTGAAATTATTTCATTAGATTACATTTTTTTTCGATATTCGTTTGGAGTGATCCCCATTCGGAGCCGAAAGGCGCGAATGAAATGTTCGACGAGCGGGTAACCGGATTCCCGACCAATTTGTTCCAAGGTCATCGAAGTTTCGCGAAGAAGACTTTTGGCCCTTTCCAAACGAACGCGAATGATCTCTTCTTCCGGGGTTCTGTTAATATATTGGCGAAACCAGCGCGAGAGAGTGCGTCTTGAGACACAAATCTCGTCGGCGATATCCTGAATACGAATACGATCGACCGCGTGTTCCCGAATCATTTTAATTGCGGCGACGAAATCGGCGTTGTCAATTGCGAAGGTGTCGGTCGACTGACGCATGACAACACCCTCCGGGGGAATTAAAATCGGAAGAGGGGGAAGAGGTTCCTTTTTGATCATTTTATCAAGCAGGGACGCGGCCTCGTAACCGGTTTGCCGTCCGTTGGCCCCAATGCTTGAAAGCGAAGGAACCGTGATAGAGCAGATCACTTCATTATTCCCCAAATTCAAAATGGCGACCTCGTCAGGAACATTCAGTTCATGCACCAGACATTGATTCAGCAGAATGGTTGAATTTGTGGCCGGGGGGGAAAAAATCGCGGCCGGTTTCGGAAGGTCCGTCAGCCAGTTGACCAGACTCTCCATTTGACGGTCATTGATCGCCAACGAATTGTTTAAATCAGTCCGATAAAGTGAGGTTGGACAAACACTGCAAGTGCGTCCGCGTTTTTCAATTTCTCTTATAAACGCGTTGCGAAAACCAGCTAAAAACCAATTTTGACCGAAAGAAAAAAATCCGAAATTACGAAAGCCCCGTTCCCAAAAATGATCGACGGCCATCTTGCCGACAAGGTCTTCATTGCTTAAAACATCGCTTTTAAGTGTCTTGCCGTTACCGAGAAGCTCAACAATTGGAATACGGAGTTTTTTCAGCTGATCATGTACTTTCGGAATCATCGACCGGACAATAATTCCGTCACAACGCAGTTTTTTAACCCAGTCAGGAAGAGAGACGATCGGCCCCAATTCGTCCAGGTAAATGGACCATTCGTTTTTTCCCCGGGCGAAATTCGATATCCCCTCAACGATCTCATGAGTATAAAAATTCGTCATTTCCAAAAGAAGAAGAATTCGTTTCTTGTTCCGCATAATCACCGGTTCCTGAAGGAAATGTCCCAATCGGGCCATATTTTGGCACAATCAGGCAATTGACAAGACTGTTTTTTCAATGGTAAAATAAATTTATGAATTGTGATTGGGGCTTGTATAGATTCCGCTTTTGGTTGGAATAATGAGTACTTTCCAAATTTCTTTTTTATTATACGGAAAAAGAAAATAATTTCAACCGGAAACAGAAAATTTTTCACCGACAGAAAAAAGAATGAAGTCGAATGAAAGAGGACAAGTCGGGCACCGATAGGCAAGACATGTTTAAGAATGCAGGATCGGGATCGGTTAAGAAAAATAGTGATAAACGGAAAATTTGAAAAATTGAACAGTATAAAGCAGTCCGCCCCCTTATATTTTTGTCCGGATTACAGGAGATCAATGATGAAAGAAAGTTCTTGCTCAAAATTATTGAAAATTAAAATCGGACGGACAATATTTTGCATTTTGTCTGCGGCGATCTTGATGATTTTTTTCAGCGCGGATGTTTTTGCGGCGGAATCTGTTTCCAAGTCAGAATTTCCTGCGCAACAGGAATCGATGCAGAAAC
The DNA here is from genome assembly GCA_964652875.1 of uncultured Planctomycetaceae bacterium. Lineage (GTDB taxonomy): Bacteria > Planctomycetota > Planctomycetia > Pirellulales > Thermoguttaceae > JAUNBG01. The sequence goes on along the minus strand of CAZZEF010000029.1, from coordinate 1,548 downwards.
CGCTTCTTGGCGCGATACGCTGGGATGCCTGGTACGGTAAAATCCCGGAAGGAACCAAACTTCGCGACCCGAAATCGTATCCGGGCGTTCCGAAGAACTTGCCTTTTTCCGCCGATCCCGGTGCGGAGACACGCCGTTCGCTTTCCGAGCCCATGTGGTTCTGGCGGCTTCCCTTTTATACACAATTCGACAAACAGGGAAATGTGTCCGACATTAACGGAGCCCGTCCGGAGGTCATCGAAAAAGAGATCGAACTGGCTTCGGCCAACGGAATTGATTATTGGGCCTTCGCGTATTATCCCAAAGATTGTCCGTTAAGTTTTACAATGCAAGCGTATTTAAAGTCTCCCAATCGGAACAAGGTTGCCTTCTGTCTTTTTTTGATTTTGACTCATAAAAATTACGGAAATTTTACCTGCGATGCAGAAATGCGAAAGGACGCGCTTGAACTGGCGGTCCGGCCCGAATATTTAAAAGTGCAGGGGAATCGACCGGTTTTTTTCCTCGGCTTTTTCACCAAGGAAACACTGGCGGCTTTTCGTTCGGGAATTTGGGAACAGTTTTGCCAACAGGCTGAGGCAAAGGGGCTTGGCCGTCCTTACGCTGTTTTCAATAATCCCAATCTTGTTAAAGAGTTTAAAGGAGACGCCGTCTCCGCGTATTGTCCCGGTAATACAAAAGGGCAGTCACGTCCTTATGTCAATCTTGCGAAAAGCGCGGAAAGGGAATGGCTTAACTGGGAACAGTCAGGGGTAAACGTTGTTCCCTGCTGCACTGCCGGTTGGGACATGCGCCCGAGAATGCTTCATCCGGTTTCCTGGATCGGCGGCCGATATCAAGGCAAATGGATCGAAAACTGTGTTCTTTCCGGTGAACCGGATGAAATTGCCGCTCATATCAAAAATGGTGTTGACTGGCATAAAACACACCCGGCCAAAGACGGTGTTAAACTGACGCTCGTTTATGCCTGGAACGAATACGATGAAGGCGGCTGGATCGCTCCGACACTTCCCCGACCGATCGGAGAAGGAACCGAACGGCTGGACGCTATTGGAAAAGCATTGCGTCCTTAATCAATTGCCGCGTCAACAGGAAAACATGTTGCAAGCGATATAAAGAACGATACAACTCATTGTTCTGTAAAGATCATTAATAACGGTTCCCCATTGTTTTACTCAAGGAATGAATCGAAAAGAACGGAAATTAACAAAACAAGTTTTTATCTCAATTTTAACTGTATAACAGAACGATCATTTAAACGACAATATAATTTGCCGTTTAAATTTTATACGGGAACCTTTAACATTTTCCGCTGTTTTCGCCTAAAGACTTCGCAAACCGGCAGTCCATTGAGCGGAGGACAGAGAAAATACATAATGGAACGGGCATTATTATAATATAACATTCATCAGGAGGCAATTATGAAACTTGTCAAAAACGGTTTCACTCTCGTTGAGCTGCTGGTCGTTATTGCGATCATCGGTATTTTAATTGGACTGCTTTTACCGGCGGTTCAGGCGGCCCGGGAAGCGGCCCGGCGTATGCAAT
>CAZZEF010000028.1:27653-33761 GCA_964652875.1 uncultured Planctomycetaceae bacterium | reverse complement strand
GAACTTCCAAAGATACCAAGCCGTGTTGCTGGCAATGACAATTTTCATTGAACTCTTGTTTTCAGCCCGCAGCTCATACGCGGGAGACCACGGTCGGGCATTTCCCGCCGGCCGTCCGGGGAATCGCGTCCATAAATTCGAATTGAAGATGCTTCATTGTTTGGAATTCATCCCAGCCTTCCTTGATTTTTCGAACGGACTCAATCAAATCGCGGTCGGTGTCGCAGATCAGATCCGTATCGCCCATCCAGTTGGAACCTTTGGCCATAAAACTGGAATAATAATAGAAGACGGGACGACCGCCGAATTCGATCAGTTTGAGCCGGGTCACCGGATCTTTAATTGTGTAATTGACGGTTGCGCTGTAAGGATTACTTAAAACGATTCCGTGATAGACGATCTGCCAGAATGGGACATGTCGGTCGAAAATCGGATTGAGTTTTTTCCGGGGATTGTACCGGCGGTCAGGACTGGATTCATCTTGAACGGTACTCGGATCGTAAAAAGAAATATAGAGTCCGAAATCAAGATTTTTAACGCAATAGTCAAAGCCGCCTTCAGAGCCAAGTCCGCCGATTTTTTTTTGCGCGCTTTCAAAGATTTTGAGAGTCCAGTCGGCAAATCCTTCTTTGGTCATCGGATGGTCGGCCGAATAACAGGTTCGCGGTTCGACAACAGAATAGACGTCGATATAATGCAGACCTCGGAAGCCGAGATCTTTGATCTTTTCATGATCATTCTGTGTATAACGCTGATAAATACATTTCGGGCAGGTATGATAGACATTGCCGCCGCTCCAGGTTCTTAAGGATTTGACCAGTCCCCCCTTTCGAACGAGCAGATAATCGCGGTCCCAACGGCTTGCGAGATGCGAAATGCTGTAAGCGCCTGAATCGCTGGTATGACAGACGATCAGGTATCCGTTCTTTCGCGCTTTCTCAATGGCCTGTCGAAGTTTGGTTTCGCCGCCGAGCGCCGGTTCGACCGGAAAGATCTGCGGATAACGTCCGTCATGACCGCCGATATTCCAACCGACCAAACAGAATTCCGCAGAACCAATTCCCTGTTTTTTGAATTCATCAATAATTTGCGAGAATCGGTCAAAGGTCACTTTTACTGTCAGCGGCGGTTCGTTTTCCGCTGTCTGTTCGCCGACAGGGGAAGGAACAGGTTTCCAAGCCTGACGAATGCGTATTTCCGGTGATTCTGCCGCCTCTTTAAGTTCCGGCCGATTTTTCATTCGTTCGCGGATCGGCAGACAGGCGCCGCGCTCCAACTGATAGTGACGGTAAACTTTAGCCATGTCGGAATAGGTGGCATCGGCTTTCATGAGTCGGTATTTAATTTCAAGATCGGAGTAAGGTTTATCACCAGAAAAATTGTATTCCGGATAGATCGTGTAAACGCCGTTTTTATAGTCGACATAATGACGGGATTCGTAACGCATCCCTTTTAAAATAACGGTCAAAGCACCGCGCGGCGTCGAAACACCGAATACGGACATGACATTGGGATTGGCGATTCGCATGTTCTTTTCCCGTTTATTGAACTCACCATACATTCCGTTGCTAAAAACATAAAAACCGGACTCGCCAACTTTTGCCTTACACAGGGGATGATAAATGCGCACAGACTGCGCACCTTCTGGAACCGTGTTTGCCGGGATCTTCAAATACTGAATGTTCCCTTTTTCTGTTAACGAATAAGCAGTTTCTGTGATTTTCCCGTCCTGAAATTGGTAAACAGCCCGAACGTCAAGCGCGTCAGCAGCCATAATAGGAGAAAGAAAAAAAACTGCGGTCAAACATAATTTTATCAGTGCGATTTTCATCATATTGAGATTATTCTTTTTATTGAGATTATTCTTTGGAAAATTCAAGTAAAGGATGGTTGGACGAAATAGAGATGACAAACGATTGGCCGCCGGTAATAAAAAACGAAACAAATACCGATCTCCTTTTAAAAAATCCGTCATTTTCACAGATTGACCAAGTGAATCGACGGTTTTTTAATATTTGAACGGACGATCTGTATTGGGATCGATATCATTGAGTTTTATTTTTCGGTAATGAGTTTTTTCATTTCGGCGACGGCCGCGGTCAAACCGGTCATGAACGCGCGGGCAATGATACTGTGTCCGATATTGAGTTCGAACATCTCGGGAATGTTCGCGACCGGTTTGACGTTATGATAAGTCAGTCCGTGACCGGCATGCAGCCGCATTCCGAAATCGGAGATCATTTTACCGGCGCTGACGAGTTTTTGCCATTCGATTTGCTGAAGGGTCGGGGTCGGCGCGTTGGAATAAGTACCGGTATGAAGTTCAACGGCATCGGCACCGATTTTTTGAGCCATTTCGATCTGTCGGAGATCGGGATCCAGAAAGAGACTGACGAAAATATCTTTTTCATGAAGTCGATCAATAACACCTTGGATCCGATCAGGATCGGCAAGCAGATCAAGTCCGCCTTCGGTTGTTACTTCCTGACGTTTTTCGGGGACGAGAGTCGATTGGTCCGGTTTGACTTCGCGGGCGATTTTAACGATTTCTTCCGCGCAGGCCATTTCAAGATTCAATTTGGCGCGAACCGTTTCCCGGAGAATGCGGACATCGCGGTCTTGAATATGTCGGCGATCCTCCCGGAGATGAACGGTAATTCCGTCAGCGCCTCCAAGTTCGGCCATTGCCGCCGCCCAGACAGGATCGGGTTCCGTTGTTTTGCGCGCCTGACGCACTGTCGCGACATGATCAATATTGACACCTAATTCCATTTCAGGAGCCTCCTTTAAATTATTAGTTCTATTGTCAGAGTTATTATCGGACCAGGATACACGAAAAGCCCCCATCCAAAAAAATTTTGTTTTATTCGGACGGCGGCAGATTGACTCCTGATCAATTTTGTCGGAATTACTTTTGTGTTATATCGGTTTTTATGAAGGAATTTTCCGTTATAACATTAAAAAACAGCCGATTCACGAAGTCAATCGGCGGGAATAACAAAATTAAAAATGAGAACAGTATAAATATAACGCGGTTTGTTTTATACGGCCCCTTTTTGCGGTTTGATTAATTGCTTGTTGGGTCCGATTCGGCATGATGAACGTAAACGGTTTGATGAAACAAACTTGTCGATTCGGGAACAAACGATGATTTGACGAACCTGATCTGTTTGGCGAAAACATCGGACCAGAATACGGTCTGATCCGATAGTCCGACTCCGTAAAGGGCCCAAGATCCGATCGTCAGGAAAAACAATAAAAACGCCAGTCTGAAAAAAGAAACAAAGCGGTTTGAACGGTGTTTTGTCTGAACGGCCGGTCGATCCGAAAAAAGAGAACCGCAAGAAGATCGAACTGCGGGTTTTGTTTCGGTCACCTCTTTATTGAGATCCGTCAGACGGGCAAAATAATCGTCCGCGGATCCTGCAGGCGTTTTTTCTTCTGATGTCCGCTTAAAATCGGTTGATTCTGACGAAATCGGCGTCTCCTGCGTCCATGCGGAACGGCGGGATAATGAATGGGGATCGCCTCCGCTTATTGAATCGGTCAAAGAAGACCGCATCAACGAAGATCTTATTCCGTCTGATCTTGAACAGGATATTCCGCCTGATTCAGAAAGGGAAGTTCCGACCGATAAAGAATTGGTCTTTGAAGAGGACCGTTCCCGAGATCGGTCAAAAGATCGTCCGGTCATTGCCTGAGCGAAAAGCCTTTCCTTTCTGGTTTCGGGATCATCTTCCTTTTTAGCGGATCTGACGGTGTTCTCTTCGGAGGAAATGGTAAAATCACTTTCATTTTCTCCCTGAACTGCGTCGAACAGCCGGAAATCGATATCGGCACACAGATCGTCGTTGGCAGCCATTTTCAAGTATTTCCTTTTATCAAAATTATATAAATTTACTTTGTGCGACTGTTATTTTTATACCGGTTTCATTTTTGTTTCTCTGTCCCTTTTTGTCGTTTGACTTCATAAATCAACGGTTTTTTCAGTGTTGGAACGGAAGATGCGGTATATTGATCAGATCAAGTCGATCAGTCAGAAACAGCAGTCGACGGCCTCAAGTTTGGTCAGTTTAATGTTTTTAAACCAGGCTTTATCATTATGATCCTGAAGCAGAATGCGTCCTTTTTCTGTTGTTCCGAATTCAGGAACGTCAGCGAATTTACTTTGAGCTTGCCGGTAAAGCCAATCGCAAGAACCGATTTCGCAGGAAACAGTCAGTTTTCCGTTAAGCCAATGTTCAATATGATTGCCCATTACGACTATTTTTCCCTTGTTAAACTCTTCTTTTTTAACCAGTTCCGGCGGGGTCATCGGTTCATACATTTCGTAAAGAGCGCCTGTTCGATGATACGGAAGGGTTTTTTTCAAATCGTATTCGCAAGCTTGATATTCGTAGCCCATTCCCCAGCCGCTGGTAGTCCAGGATCGATATTTTAAACCGCTGTTGCCCCCTTGAAGAACCTTGAATTCAAATTCCAAAATGAAATTGTCGAACGCTTCGGCGGTATAAAGGTCGCCGCCGTTCTTTTCGCGGTAAATTGATCCGTTGGAAACAACCCAGTTTTTATTGGGGGCTTGACCGGCAACGTTGACCCAACCGTTAAGATCTTTGCCGTTAAAAAGGCTGATCGTCGGTCCGATTTTATATAGTCCGCAGCCCGCGGTCAAGTACTCTCCGGCATCAGATTGCGTATTAATATTATTGACTTGACGACGATAATGTCCGCGCCAGGCAGATGCGGTCGAAATTCCGTAAATTTGATAAACAGCCAAAACGATCAAACAGACCAATACGGTACGAAAACCCTTCTTCATTCTTTTTTCCTTTCCGTGAATGATTCTTCCGATTAAATACTTTTATGCCGGTTGTTATAGACATCAAAAGTTTTCCCGCCGCTTTTGTCAATTGACAAATTTTATAAATAATAAATCGGGAAAACAAATAAAGTTATCTGATAATTGGCATTGTGAAGAATCTCTGAACGTATTTTTCACCGTTTTCATTGAAAGTAGACTGAATAGCATAAAGTCAGAAAGATCTTTACAGTCAGAATTCTTTCAAAGAAACAATATCATTATACTAAACAAAATGTCCAATTATTTACTATTTTTTATTTATTTTATCCATCTTTTACTTTTTCCGGGCAAATTAAACGATTATAACTGTTTTATAAAAAAATCAGATAATAGCGAGGTAGCGCTTATTAATCCTGAAACCGATTGTAACAGTATGATTCTATCATTTTTTTTCTCTCTTTAAATACCTTTTTTTGTTTATCTATAAAATCTTGCTGAAATTTGCCAAAAATTCAATATGTACAAAAGGGGGCAAATAAAAAGGATGCGCGATTACTATAATTCTGAACAAAATTCAGGAAATTTATTAAAATTTTTGTTTTTTTAGTTTCTTTTGGCAATCCCTGTATTGACAAAAGAGGCGTCTAACGGTATCAAATTAGAAAAGTGTATTGTTGACGTGGCGATAATATTAATATTGTCATTTAGAATATTTTTTGAGCTGTCCTTGCGAATAATCCATCAGATCGATTATAAACAGCGGTAACTTTTTTAAAACAAATAATAATAAATGGGACGTAAAGAGAGCGTTTTAGTTAAGATAAATAGAATTTAATTAACAATAATTAACAATATTTTGTCCGACGAGATCTCCAAAAATTTGGAGCGTCAGTCATGAACAAAGAACATTCCTTGATTGGGACACGGTAGTAAGAGATGTCAGGAAAATCACTTGTAATAGTTGAGTCTCCCGCCAAAGCGCGAACGATCAGTAAATATCTTGGCGGTGAATATAGTGTTGAAGCGAGCATTGGTCATGTTCGCGATCTTCCGAAAGGGACGAAAGATCTTCCGGAGAAATACAAAAAAGAGACCTGGGCGCGGCTTGGCGTTAATGTTGATAAAGATTTTGAGCCAATATATATAATTCCGGGCGATAAAACCAAGCAGATCAAAAAACATTTGGAAATAAACTTTCGTTTTTAATGGATCCTTCTATATATTTTGCAGAAGCTATTTACGATCCAGACACAGAAGAAGCTATAATAACTGCTACAACACCAGAGGGAAGAATTAATCTTTTGCCA
>CAZZEF010000028.1:22642-27643 GCA_964652875.1 uncultured Planctomycetaceae bacterium | reverse complement strand
GGCAACAGATGAAGACCGTGAGGGAGAGGCGATCAGCTGGCATCTTTATGAGATCCTTAAACCGAAGGTACCGGTTTATCGACTTGTTTTTCATGAAATCACCAAAAAGACGATTTTGGACGCGTTGACCAAACCGCGACAGATCGATCAGGATCTCGTCCGGGCACAGGAGACGCGTCGAATTGTCGACCGTCTTTTCGGATACGAGATCTCGCCTCTTCTTTGGTATAAAGTTCGAAGCAATCTTTCCGCGGGCCGAGTCCAAAGCGTTGCGGTTCGGCTTGTTGTTGAACGGGAAAGGGAACGCATTCGTTTTAAAAGTGCGGAGTATTGGGATATTTTGGGCGGATTCGCCAGTCAGAATTCGCGAGCGTTTCAGGCGGGACTTATTTCGATGAGCGACAAACAGATCCCGACAGGAAAAGATTTTGATCCTGATACAGGCAAACTGCTTCGTCCGGAACGTTTCCTGCTTCTCAACGGTGACGGTGCCCGGGATCTTGCCGCGCGTCTTCAAAATGAAAAAGCCATTGTCGATTCAGTTGATGAAAAAACATACATAACTCGTCCCTATCCTCCGTTTACAACGAGTACCTTGCAGCAGGAGGCAAACCGTAAACTCGGATTTACCGCCCGGCGAACGATGAGTGTCGCGCAGAGTCTTTATGAAAACGGATACATTACTTATATGAGAACCGACTCGACAAGTCTCTCGAACGAGGCGATCAATGCGGCCCGGTCGCTGGTATCGTCACTTTTTGGATCGGCATATCTCCCCAACGAACCGCGTCAGTATCAGACAAAAGTGAAAAACGCTCAGGAAGCGCACGAAGCGATCCGACCGTCAGGGAGTGTCTTCGAAGATCCGGAGCATATTCAAAATCGTCTTTCCGCCGATGAATATCGTCTTTATGATATGATTTGGAAGCGTACACTCGCCAGTCAAATGACCGATTCAAGAGGGCGCCGAAAATCTGTTGTAATTTCAATGGGGCAAGCGAAATTTCATACAAGCGGTAAAACGATCGATTTTCCCGGTTATTTGCGCGCTTATGTTGAAGGCAAAGACGATCCGAACGCCGAGATCGCCGATCAGGAAATTGTTCTTCCCGATCTTCATGAAGGAGAGGAAGTCAACTGTCGGTCGTTGGATCCGCAGGAACACGCGACAATGCCGCCGGTTCGGTATTCTGAAGCCGCCCTGACCAGAACTCTTGAAGAAAAAGGAATTGGCCGTCCAAGTACTTACGCGTCGATTATTGATACGATTTTGAATCGAAATTATATCTTTAAGAAAAACGGCGCGCTTGTTCCGACTTGGACCGCGTTTGCTGTTTGTCAGCTGCTGGAAACACATTTCCCGAATTTGGTCGATTATCAGTTCACCGCCGAAATGGAAAACGAACTGGACGCGATCAGCCGCGGAGAACTTGGGCATCTTGATTATTTGAAAGTCTTTTATTTCGGTCCGCAAAACGGAATTGATTATTCGCAAGGCGCTAATTCATCGCTTAAGATCATTGCCGATGAATTTCCAACCGGTTTAAAAACATTGACTGAAAACAAAGCCAGCGAAATTGACGCCCGATCGATCAGTCAGGTTTATATCGGAACGGTGAAAAATGAAGACGGACAGGAAGAACCAATTTATGTCCGCGTTGGACGATACGGACCGTTTATCCAATACGGCGAACGACAGGTCAGCATTCCGGATGATCTGCCTCCGGACGAACTGACTACTGATTTGGCGCTGCAAATGATCCAAAGTTCGGCCCGTGCGGAACAGCCACTCGGATTCTGTCCGGAGACCGGTAAACCGATTTATGTTAAAAAAGGACGGTTCGGACCCTATATTCAGCGCGGCGACAATAATGATGAGGACAAGCCGCAAAACGCGTCGCTTCTTAAATCGATGGATCCTGATCATATTGATCTTGAAACAGCGCTGGCACTTCTCAAACTGCCGCGAAATTTGGGCGTCAATCCGGCTAATAACGAGGAGGTCTTTGCCAGTAACGGCCGCTTTGGACCGTTTGTCAAATGCGGAGCTGAAACCCGGTCGCTTCCCGCGGATCTTTCTCCTTTGACGATTACGTTTGAAAAAGCACTTGAAATTTTGGCTCAGCCTCGCGGCGGACGATCTCAAAATTCTGCCGTGCCCGCTAAAAAGAATGAGCCGGTTCGTGTTTTCGGCGAATCGCCTGTTACCGGTCAAAATGTTCAGATCATGGTCGGCCGGTTCGGACCATATCTGACCGATGGAACGACCAATGTTTCTCTTAATAAAAATATCAATCAGGAAGAAATGACGTTTGAGTCCGCCTTGGAAATGCTTCAGGTTAAAGCGGAAAAAGACGCGTTGTCTCCCAAACGCGGCAGGCGCGCCGTCAAAAAGACCGTTAAAAAAGCGGTCAAAAAGACGGTGAAAAAAGCAGCCAAAAAAACCGCGAAAAAAGCAGCAAAGAAAACGACTAAAAAAGCGGTTAAAAAGACAGCCGGAAAAAGAGGGGCCAAATCGGCGGTCAAAACGGAAAATTCATCCGGTTCCGTAAACAATACACCGGAAAACAATGCGGAGGCTCCGAATACCTCTTCCGTAAAAAGCTAGTTTTTGATCGGTCCTTCAAAGCTGTTTCACAATTCCGTTTTTCATTTGAAATCACTTGTTTCGGGTTTAAACTGAATTTTCGATTTCGATGTTTCCCTATAAAAACGGTTCTGAAACAGCTTTTTCGGTATTTATTCTGCTTTTATTTTAAATTTTCCGTCATCACCGCCGATTGACTGCCTGAACCGGCTGATCTTTTGACGTTATAACGGAAAATTCAGGATGAAATCGGTATATATACGAAAAATTCAATAACAACAGAGTAGGACATAGCACTCATTTTTTGTTTTTCGCGTTTACGCCGTTTGTTTTTTGAATCGTCCTTTTTTAACGTTGGTATGAAAAATTATAATGGAATCGGTTTAAACAGTCCGGCAAATATTGTTCGGCGGTATTTTTAAACGTCATTTGCTTTATAAAAGACAGGAACTAAAATTATGAAAATTCTTGATTTTCTGCAGCATTACGGATTGGGAACAAACCCGTTTTCCGATGAAGACGCGCAAACAGATCCTGTCTTTAAGGACTCCTGCATAAAAACGACCAAGCATCCCGCTTGGGATAAACTTTACGGTGAGCCCTCTTTGCCCAAAACTGCCATTGTTTTCGGTGAAAAGGGGTCCGGCAAAACGGCACTGCGTCTGCAAATGATTCGGGAACTTTCTCTTTATAACGCCGATCATGCGGGAAAAAACGTTTTCGTTATCGACTATTCCGACATGAACCCATTTTTGGATCAGTTTCGAAACCGTCAGACACGAAGACGCAAAATCGGAAAAGTTCTCAACCGTTTGACAATGGACGATCATCTCGATTCGATTCTTTCTTTGGGGGTAACGCAGCTGATCGATCGTATTCTCGCGCCGACAGAGTGTTCTTATCCGGCGGCGGTTGATACGGCTCCTGTCGATTTGACAAAATTGACTTCGGAAAAAGTGCGTGATCTTTTGACCTTAACCGCCGTTTATGATCGGGGCCGGGAAAGCGTCGATTCCTACCGATTCGGAAAGCTTCTGAAGCTGACGAAATTTCAAACGGTTAAAAAATTCATGCTCTCTTGGCGCGACTTGTCGATCGGTATTGTCGGAACGGTCGCCGTTTTAAGTGTCTTTTTGGCCAAACATTGGTTTGCGCATTATCAATGGCTGGCCGCTCTGTTAATCCTGTTCTGGCTCCCGTTCGGAATTAAATCGTTGCTTCGGTTTGGACGAGTTTGGAAAATTCATCGGGCGATGCGGGCGGTTCCCTTCGATATGAAAAAAGGGTTCACTACCTTGTCTCGATTTGCGCCCGGCCAACTTCAGACCAGCGATTTTCCCAAACGGGGATCGTCCGACAACCGTTACGAACTCTTGACACGATTTTTGAATATTTTAAACTCGATCGGATTTGAGGGAATTGTCGTTCTGATTGATCGGGTCGATGAACCGTTCCTGATCAATGGCGCTCCTGAACTGATGAAGGCCGTTGTTTGGCCTCTGCTGGATAACAAACTCCTTAAATTCGACCGGCTGGGGCTGAAATTTCTGCTGCCCGGCGAACTTTATCATTTTATGGATAAAGAAACCAAAAGCTTTCATGATCGGGCTCGACTGGATAAACAGGATGTTATCCCAAGCCTTTCCTGGAGTGGGGAAGCGCTGTTTGACTTGACAACAGCCCGTTTGAACGCCTGTTTGCCCGACAGTGCCAAACAGATCTCCATTATGAACTTTCTTGACGCGGCGATTGATCGTCACCGCGTTCTCGACGCTTTCGGAAAATTGCGTGTGCCCCGGCATTTGTTCAAATTTTTGTATCGTCTCTTTGTCAATCATGTCAGTAATACAACAGAGGACGCTCCCAACTGGAAGATCTCGTCCGGATGTTTTGAATCGACCCTGACTTTGTATTTAAAAGACCGCGACTCCGCCGAACGAAACGGATCAAGTCTGTATTGATTGAATTTTAATGAAAAATTGGCGGAAAAACAGAAAGGGACGAACTGTTGTTTCCGTCGATTTTATGCGAAATAAGGTCTTTATACTGCTCGCTTATAAATTTTTTGTCGATTGATTACGCGGATCGGCTCTTCTTGTTCTGGTTTCTTCAATTCAAAAAACAATTCTTTTTTCTGTCCATTGTGTTGGTATAAGTCAACGCTGAAATATTTCTGACTCAAGTTGAATTTGAGATCCAGGAAAAAACGCAAGGATCCCTGCCGATCTTTTCTGCCGGTCCGTTGTAAATTTTTCTGTTTGCTTATAAATTTTTTGCCGATTGATTACGCGGATCGGCTCTTCTTGTTCTGGTTTCTTCAATTCAAAAAAACAATTCTTTCTTCTGTCCATTGTGTTGATATAAGTCAACGCTGAAATATTTCTGACTCAAGTTGAATTTGAGATCCAGGAAAA
>CAZZEF010000028.1:13654-22542 GCA_964652875.1 uncultured Planctomycetaceae bacterium | reverse complement strand
AACGCAAGGTTCCTGCCGATCTTTTCTGCCGGTCCGTTGTAAATTTTTCTGTTTGAGTTATAATAATATTTTTCGATAAAAGCGAATTTTAGGTTTATTTCGGCAATGGTTTTCCTGTTTTGCAGGAGGTCTTCAAGAGTATCATTTTGATCACAAGCAGGTGTAAATATTTGAGATTTTGAAAATTTGCTGAAGATAAGCCGGTTTCGATCGGACCTCAAAAGACAGCTGGTTCACAAACTGGCGGAAAAATCAAAATATTGGCGGAATAAAACAGGTTCAAGTTCAAAACAAATAAATAAGTTGAAGAGCAAGAGGAACGCCGCCCGCCCAATCGTATCGTTATGCCGATTCCAAGATGAATTCTCCGTTACAACGTCAAAGAAACAGCCGATTCACGCAGTCAATTGGCGGAAATGACGGAAATTTAAAATAAAAGCAGTATAAAGATCGCCCGGACCCTTTTGGTGTTTTGCAAGAGAATAACCGTTATGAGCAGTATCAATAGTGAATCAACTCCGATGATGAAACAGTACCTGGACGCGAAAAAAACGGCCCGGGACGCACTTCTTCTGTTTCGAATGGGGGACTTTTACGAGATGTTCTTTGAGGACGCGTACAAGGCGGCGGACGCGTTGGCGTTGACCGTTACGACCCGGGATCGAAACAAGGGGGCCGACGCGACTCCGATGGCCGGCTTCCCGCATCATCAGCTTGAAAATTATCTCGCCAAACTGATTCAGGCCGGTTTTAAAGTCGCTGTCTGCGAACAGATGGAGGATCCGCGCAAGGCCAAGGGAATTGTTAAACGGGAAGTGGTCCGTATTGTAACGCCGGGAACGGTTACCGATGAGGCCATTCTTGATCCCCGGCAAGCGAATTTTCTGGCCGCCGCTGCTCTTTTTCCCAAAAAAAAGTCGAAAGAGAATAAAGACCTTTGGCAAGGTGAAAATTCAGAAAAAGACTCTTGCTGTATTGATTCCGGGGAACCGGTCGGATTGGCTTGGTGTGAGTTGTCCACCGGCCATTTCTGCTCGTCTGTTGTTCCTTTTTCCGAATTGTTCGATCAGTTGGGACGAATCGGACCGGCGGAAATACTGGTTCCGGAAGGACTCGATAATTTCTTTCCGAGTTATCTGACGGAAAAAATGTCGGTTACCAAACGGCCTGACTGGACGTTCACAAGCGCGACCGCGGAAGAAACACTGAAAGCTCACTTTCAAGTGCATACCCTGGAAGGATTCGGGTTTACCGGGCAATCCGATGTTTATGCTGTATGCGCGGCCGGCGCTGTTTTGAATTATTTGCGGGAAACGCAAAAACAGTCTTTGGATCATATTGAGACCCTGACACCGTATCGACTCGGCGGTCAGATGGAGATCGACGAGGCCAGCCGCCGGTCTCTTGAACTGACGCAAACAAGCCGGGACCGGCGCCGCGACGGTTCGCTTCTGTCGGTTCTCGACTGTTGCGGGACCGCAATGGGCAGCCGTCTGATGAACGAATGGCTTGTTTCTCCGCTGACAAAAATAGATCAGATCGAAGTTCGACAGGATGCCGTTGAGGAACTTGCCGCAAGATCCGACGAATCGGAAAAGATCCAGGATATTCTGCGCCGCGTTTACGATCTTGAGCGGATCATGGCCAAAGTAACGCAGGAGCGATCGACTCCGCGCGATTTGGTCTTTATTGGAAAAACTCTTCAAATAATGCCCCTTTTCCGCGACTTTTTGAGAGATTCGAAATCGGCTCTCTTGAAAACGCTCTATTCAAGCATTGACGTTTTGGATGATCTCTGTTCCGAACTGATTTCAGCACTCAATCCGGACGCCCCATTGAACTGGAAAGACGGCGGTTTCATCAGTGCCGGTTATTCTGTCCAACTGGATGAATACCGGGATCTTCAGCGCGGCGGCAAGGAATGGCTTTTGAATTATCAGGCGACTGAAATTCAGCGCTCGGGCATCTCCAATCTGCGCGTCGGATATACCAATGTTTTCGGGTATTATATTGAGGTTTCCCGATCCAACAGTGAACGGGTTCCTGACAATTATGTTCGAAAGCAGACACTAAAAAATGCGGAACGGTTTATAACGCCGGAATTGCGCGAATATGAAGAAAAAGTTCTTAAAGCGGAAGAAAACGCCAAAGATCTTGAGTTTGAACTTTTTTACGGTATTCAGAAGAAGGTGATTGCCGTTCGGTCGAAACTGCAGCGTAACGCCGGTGTTTTGGCGCATTTGGACGCGTTGATCAATTTGGCCATGATCGCCAGGAGCCGGGGATACACGAGACCGAAAATCGTTGAAGATGCGGTGTTAAATATTATTGACGGACGGCATCCGGTTTTGGATGTTATCGAGCAGAGCGGAACGTTTGTCCCTAATAATGCCTGCTGCGATTCGGATCACGGAATGCTGCATCTGATCACCGGTCCGAACATGGCTGGTAAAAGTACTTTTATTCGGCAGAACGCTCTTTTGGTTATTATGGCGCAGATGGGTTCGTTCATTCCGGCGGCCTGTTCGACGATCGGAATTGTTGACCGGATCTTTGCCCGGGTGGGCGCGTCGGATGAACTCACAAGAGGTCAAAGCACCTTTATGGTCGAAATGATCGAAACGGCGCGAATTCTTAACGGAGCAACATCGAAAAGTTTGGTTATTCTCGATGAGATCGGTCGGGGAACAAGTACCTATGACGGTATTTCACTTGCCTGGGCGATTGCGGAATACCTGCATGAAAAGATCGGATGCCGCACTTTTTTCGCCACTCATTATCATGAACTTACGGAACTTGCCAATACCTTTGAAGGGATCAGTAATTTAAATGTCGCCGTAAGGGAATCAAACGATGAAATCGCTTTTCTTCATAAAATTCTTCCCGGCGCCGCGGACAAAAGTTACGGAATTCACGTTGCCCGGCTGGCCGGTGTTCCTAAAGAAGTGATCCGCCGGGCCAGAGATATTCTTCTTGAACTCGAACAGTCTCATTTGGAAATGGCCGATATGGCCGTTCGAAACGCGCTGCAAAACGCTTCCTGGTCCGAAGCGCTCAAAAAGGAATCGGAAGGAAAAAACAATTCAAAACATAGACTGAAAAATCGCGAATCGAAAATGATCCAGTTCTCTCTGTTCGGACCCGAAGATCATCCGGTTATCGACGAAATCCGCTCACTTGACATTAGTCGGCTTTCTCCGCTTGACGCTCTTAATCTTCTCGAAAAATGGCAAAAAAATCTTTAAGGTCCGAATCGGTCTGATTAATGCCGCCGATAAAAGATCTTTTCTTTTGTCTTGCGCACTCTGTTGTATGTGAGATTATAACAGTAATATAAAATAATAAATATATTACTGATTATAATGAAATACAGTAATATGTTCACAAAGAAACGAATTTTTATTTCAGAATCGGTTAAAATTTCAGAGAAAAATCGTTTGCCTGTTTTTAACGGAAAATACAGTTACTTTTCCGGCGGTTTGGTCAATAATTGATCGAACTGCGGCGGTTCATCATTATTATACCCGCTTTTATTTTAAATTTTCCGTCATTTCCGCCGATTGACTGCGTGAATCGGCTGTTCTTTTGACGTTATTACGAAAAATTCATTATGGAATCGGTATACTGTTCAAAATTTTAGGAAGATCGAATATGCGTCTTTGGTCATTTGCTCCGGATTATCTTGATGTTCGAGGACTTGTCGCTCAATGGCGCGAGGCTCTTTTAGCGCAGAAGGTTCTAACCGGAAAGACCAAAGGTTACCGGAACCATCCGCAGCTGGCGCGTTTTTTAAAGACATCCGATCCTCTTGTTTCGATCGGATCTTATTTGCTGACCGTTTATCGGGACGGACGTCGCCGGGGATATATGTTTGACAAAAGTAAAATTATTTTCCCGAGAGAAGATCCGGCCTCACCGATCCTGATCCCGCTCGGACAGCTGGGGTACGAGCGAAAACTCCTTTTATACAAACAGCGGTTACGTGACCCGATAAAATACGAAGAAAACAAAAAGATCCTTTACTTCAGAATAAATCCTGTTTTTACGCCGATTGAAGGACACGCCGCTTCCTGGGAACAAGTGTTTTATTTTACGCCGGATCGTTTTTCCTCTTTGACCGGGGAAGAAAAATTTTGCGAAAAAACAATCACTTCCGGTCCCTGAAATCGATTGAACCGTCTTGGGCAGTCAACGCATCAAAATACAAAAATTTCATCAGGCCGATTGTTTCATTGGAGACTCATTTGAGCGCAGTTTGTTTAACGGCAGCGCCGACTGCGGTCAAGAGTCTCTTTTTAGGTGATGTTCTGTCAGAAATGGGAAAATGTTACAGGTTTTTTATAATGTCCAGCAAACTTTTGTAGCAGTCAACATCATGATATTTTACATTGTTGTCGGATAATTTGTTGAACAGTTTACGGGCACAGGATATTTTGGCTTTTTCAATTGGTTTCAACTGAAGCGTTTCCATCGTTCCCTTTGTTTCCGCGATAAAGAAAATATGTTTTACGGATCCTTTATTAAAAGCAATGGCCCAGTCAGGAGAATAGTTTCCGACGGGGGTAGGAATATAAAATCCGCGCGGCAGTTTGGCATACACACAAACTTCCGCCGCGTTATCCAGATCGCGGACGAATCTTCGTTCAACGCTTTCTTCCGCGGCACCGTCCGTAAAGACATAATCCTGAACGCTTTTTTTTGCTCTGAACGCTTTGCGGTAATCCTGCTGATTTTTTTGCGCGGTAAAAATACTGCTGTCAAACGCGCCGTCTGTTCGGTTATAACTAACGCAGTCAACGATCATTGCCGCTTTCTGTTCTTTGATCAATTTAATGATTTTGTCAATGAATTCTTCCGAATTTATATTGAACATGGCGTATTTTTCCGGGGAAATATTTTGCAGAATTTTTGCGGTTGTGCGCCGGGTGAGAACAGATCCTTGAGCGATTTTCCCGATTAAGTCGTATTGAATTCGACTTGTCCCGATAGGCCGCAAATCATGTTCGCTTGTGTTTCCTGTTTGAAATGATGTTCCTTTTTCGACTTCCTCATGTCGCATTTCGGTGTTTTGTTCGCCAATTGCCGTTGTATAACGCAATTGGGAAACATACAGCTCGTTGTCAATATGAGCGACCGCTTTTTTTATCAGTTCGTCGGAATCAAAACTTACAGTATAGGCATAATGATGATTGATATGATTCCAAAGAGTTTGAAATTCCTCTTTGTAAAAATTGTCGTTGAGTTGATTATCCATAATTTCGGTCTCTTTGCCGTTTTCGATCATTTCATTAAGAACCCGTTCGTCAAAGATCCCTTGAATAAGAGAGTGGATGCTTTTGGTCATTGGTTTTAATTCTTCAGGAAGATCCTTTAATGATCCGTCTGACAAGGCATTGTACCAGTTGTCAGTTATATTTTCATTGTAATCAATATAATCGTTTCGTAAAAGATATTGATAAATCATTATCGCCTGTTTTTCATTCAGAATGACTGTTTCTCCGTCGATCTTCACTGATTTTCCGATAAAGTATTCCCTGGACGCTTTTGTCGGACGTTCATAAAGAACTTCTTTGATCTTCTTTTGCAGATCGCCAACGAATTGAGCGTAACTTTCACTGGCAATGACCGTCAGTTTATTTACTTCCTGTATTTCTTCCGAACGGAGTATATCGTTGTCCATACGCGTACCGTCGCTGTTGACGCAAAGACGCAGACCGCGTCCGACTTCCTGACGCTTCTGAACGGAACTGTCACTGTGTTTTAAGGTACAGATCTGAAATATGTTGGGATTGTCCCAGCCTTCCCGCAATGCGGAATGAGAAAAAATAAAACGGGTCTTTTCTTCAAAACTCAGCAGGACTTCCTTTTTCTTCATAATAAGATCATAAGCGGAAATGTCATCGCTTGTGTCTCGGCCGCGTTTGATTTCACTGTCAACGGACCGGCCGGTTTTTTTGTCAACGCTGAAATATCCCCGGTGTGTTTCCGATGCCTTGATGTTTTTTAAATACTCTTTGTATTCCCGGTCAAAACGCGGAAGAAGCGCCTTGAGAACCGAGTCGTATTCCTCTTCAAATATTTTTCCGTATTCGCCGGGCAGTTCATTGCCTTCGTCATCGTAAACGCGGTATTTTTTGACTTCATCAATAAAAAACAGGGAAAGTGTTTTGATTCCCCGCTTGAAAAGTTCTTGTTCTTTTTCCAAGTGAGAAATAATGGTTTCGCGGATTTGTACCCGGCGAATATTCAGTTCCGCGATATCGCCGATGATTTGTCCGGATCGGATCTCTTCTCCGTTTTGAAAGACAATTTTTCCGCCGCCGGTCGGATCAATATCCGTAATAACATAGCCGTTTCTGTACTGTTCCAGATTATTGGAGGCCGGATAAAGGTTATCGCCCATTTTGAACTTTTTGATCTTGCGTTTAATTCCCGACTCGTAATTTATTTCCAGTTCAAGCCGCGCGACAGGGGGACGTTTCGAACCCAGTTCGATCTTTTCCAGATACAGATAGCGGTGAGTCCCCGGCAAATTTTGCACTTCAATTCCCTTGACCTGGATCTTTTTCACCAGCCGTTGATTATAGGCGTCCAGCGCGTCAAGAACATGAATCAAATTATGCTGGTCTTTGTGAGTGGCGGAATAGTTCAGACAGAAGAGCGGTTTGAAACTTTTCAAAGAACTCTGGGTGACTTCTCCCCCCATCTTTTGCGGTTCGTCCAGAATGATAATCGGCTTGCTTGCGGCAATGACGTCGATTGGTCGGCGCGACCCGAATTCATCACGTTTGGTATAAATAATACGGGCGGCTTTATCTCCCTGTCGTCCTTCGATATTTTTGTCTTTGTTCAGCGATGTCGCGAAAGCTTGGGTATTAATAATCATTACATTGATGCCGGAATTACTGGAAAAGTCATCCAATTTTCCAAGATCGGAACTGTTGTAAATAAAATATCGGGCCTTTTGGCCATACAGCTCCATAAAATGATTCTGCGTTATATCGAATGATTTTTTCACCCCTTCACGAATAGCGATACTCGGAACGACGACAATGAACTTGTTCCAGCCGTATCGCTTGTTCAGTTCAAACATTGTCTTGATATAAACATAAGTTTTGCCCGTTCCCGTCTCCATTTCAATATCAAGTGAACATCGGCCGATATGTTTGACCAGTTCTGACGAGAGCATAATATTGTTTTCTCTCTGGACTTTTTTAATGTTGGATAAAAGTTCTTCGTCGGTAAGTTCCAACTCATGATTGCTGTAACCTGTTAATTCGTTGTCAGCGTTCGTTTCGGAAAAAGTTATAGTTCGCCGGGTGCGTTGGGGACTGCCGATTTTGTAAGTATCGGAAGTGAATTCGCGACGGTACTGTTCACCGCGTTGCTCTGATATTCCTGCACTTTGAATTTAAATTTCATTATAAAATCCTCTTTACAGTAATTGAACTGCAATTTTTAAAGATCTGTTCACAGTTGGCGACAACGCTGTCATTGGCGAAAGCGCTGTCCCGAAAGACTGCGTAATCCGGTTTCCTTTGAGCGATCTCCGTAATCATTTTATCGGTTAAATTTTTTTCGAAGCAGGCGATCAGAAAATTATCCGCAACGCAAAAGATCTTCTTTCCCGCGATTTTGGTTTTCTCAATTTTACTGGATGGTTCGATTCCGAGATCCAGCATGACCTGAAAGAGGAGATCTTCCTCCGTTCGATCGTCCTTGATATTGTCGATCAGTTCCGGTATTATTTGCTGGGGCGTTTCCGCAGAAGTGTAATAGACATCCTTCATATTGGAACTGTCGAGTTTCAGTACACGAAAACCGGTATCAAGATTCAAGGCAGTCAGAGGACTGACTTCTTTGATCTTCTTTGCGGCCCGACGGATCCGTTCTTTACCGATCTGACAAATATCTTTATAACCCGCCTTGAACGCCTCACTTTTTTCCTTGCATGGTTCGGGTAATTGGACCATAATGAATTTTCGGTGTCCGCCGTCTTCCGCGTTTAACTGCATTACCGCGTGAGCCGTTGTCGCGCTCCCGCTGAAAAAATCCAAAATTAAAGAATCCTGATTAAAATTGGATCCGCATAGTATTTTTAGCAGCGCGGTCGATTTTGGATATTCAAAAAAACGTTTCCCATCAAATAATTGTTGAAGTTCGGCATCGCCATTGGATACATTCGTTATTATGTCTTTTAAAGTTGTTTGATTAAAACCCCTTTGTTTTGTATAAATTTCATATCCGCCGTTGGAATTTTGAAGAGCCAATAAATTATAACTTTCATTTTTTATTTTTTCTTTCGACCAGCGCCAGGCATGATATTTATGAATTCCGTCGCCGTTGCTGTGAGGAGAGATCTCAACATATCCCTTAATGTTTTTACCAGAATCGCCGGCAATAAAATCTTCTTTTTCCGGATTATAGAAAATGGAAAAAACCAAATTCTTTCGTGTCTCTTCGTTGAACTTTCTGTTGTGATTGTAAAGGGTGTCTCCGACCGCAAAAAAACCATGTGAATCTTCTCGTATGTCTTTGATTAAGCCTTTATAAGCGTCCGGCATGAATTGTTTCGCAGATTTTACATCGATCAATAAAGGCCTAAAACAGTTTATGTCTTTGGCGTAAAGAATTATGCTCTCCCAGGTTTTGGCGGCGCCTTTTCCTGAAATTTGTCTTCCTGTTAAATTCACAACCCAGGTAAAATGGTTAACGAAGTTTTTTTCTCCGAAAATTTCAATCTGAAGTTTTTCAGTTTGAAATTTGGCTTTCTGCTATTAATCGGAAGAAACGTCAAGACATTTTAGTCAAGATGGATCAGCTACAGTGGCGTGCCGAGTTAAGAACCCAAAATGATGAAAATTTAGATGAAATTATGGTAATCCCGG
>CAZZEF010000028.1:0-13644 GCA_964652875.1 uncultured Planctomycetaceae bacterium | reverse complement strand
TTTGAGATTTTCCTGCTCATGATCATCAATGGAAATGAAGATCGCGCCGTCTTCAGCCAAAAGATCTTTCGCGACTTTGAGTCGGGGATAGATCATATTGAGCCAGTCCGTATGAAATCTTCCGTTACTGTCGGTATTTTGAAAAAGACGGTTTCCCTGATCGTCGTAATCTCCGGAGCGTTCGGCGTATTCTTCCGCGGATTCTGAAAAGTCATCGTCGTAAACGAAATCGTTTCCGGTATTGTAAGGGGGATCAATGTAAATCATTTTGATCTTGTTCAGATAGGTTTCCCGGAGAAGTTTCAGAACATCGAGATTGTCCCCTTCGATATAAAGATTTTCCGTCGAGTCGAAATTGACCGACTCTTCCCGACAGGGACGCAGGGTCGCGGTTACCGGACTGGCCGCCAGCCGCATTGTCTTTCGTTTGTCCGGCCAGGTGAACTGATAACGTTCTTCCGGGCCTTCGACGAATTCCTGGGAAAGCTCTTGTTTGAGCGCGTCAAAATCAATCGCGTATTCAACGAGTCCGGCTTTGTTTATTTTTTCTGTGATCACATGGGGAAAAAGCTTTTTGACCGCTTCAATGTTTTCTGCGATCTTGTCCGCGGTACGCATTTTCAATTTATTCATTAATCTTCCTTCTTGTCATGAAAACAGTTTCTGTATTGACAGGAAACCGGTCTGTCTTTTTTGGGGGAAATATTTATTTTCACTGTCAACGACAACGGTAAAAACCTTACATCCGGGAACGATTGGTTTCTCAATTCATCTTTGACAAACAGTTTTTGTTATCGAACATTGGCATACCGCTGAACACTTTTGATTATAAGTGTCTGTTTTATACCGATCCGGTAATGAATTTTCCGTTATAACGTCAAAAGAACAGTCGATTCACGCAGTCAATCGGCGGAGATGACGGAAAATTTAAAATAAAAGCAATATAAAATTATTCATTTTTTCAGGCCCCTTGCGAGAGGATAAATTTGATCTCGTCGGTACCAATTGAATCGCTTTGTTTTAGGGAAAATGAATTATACCAAAGTAAATTTTACATTGAAAGGCCATTACAATAAATATTATCAAATAGGGAAATGGGTTATTAATCAATGATCAAAATTGCCTTCCTTTAACAAAACCGCGATAAAAAATCCTGATGAAAAAACTATTAATAATTGACGAAAAGGCCGGACAAAATTTTGTTATTTTCGCCGATGAAAATATAAATATTTGGAAAAATTTAAAAATAACAGGTAATATTTAAAAAAACGCCTTGTTTTTATTGATCTTTATAAAACCGTATATTATTATTAAAGAAAGCATCAAACCGTTTTTGTTTTGGATGTTCTGAAAATGAGCATAAATAGATAAGAGCCGGAGATCTGATCTTGCGGAAAATTTCTTTGGGGGGATCTTCCGAAACATAAAGGAACAAAGGCGCTTTAAGATGACACAGATCAGGAGATTTTTTCAATGAAGACAAAACATTTGACGAGAAGAAATTTTATGACGATATCCGCGGCGGGTATCGGGCTTCTTTCTTCCGCCGCCGCTCTTGCCGGTAATGATCCGGCGAAAATTCAAGGATTTGATCAAACGCAAACCGAAATAGACGCAAGTCAGATCTGGAAACCGGTCAGCAGTCGAAAGATCAAAATGGGGATCGTCGGTTATGGAGCGTGTAAATTTGGAGCGGCGTTCGGTTATCAGGATCATCCGAACGTTGAAATTGCCGCGGTTAGCGATTTGGTTCCCGCCCGGTGTTCGGATCTGGCTCGTGCCTGCCGATGCTCAAAAACATATCCATCTCTTGAAGAAATGGTAAAAGACGATTCGATCGAAGCAATCTATCTGGCGACCGATGCACCGAATCATGTGAATCATGTTCTTAAAGTACTCGAAAAAGGAAAACATGTCGTTTGCGCCGTTCCCGCTCTTTGGGGAAATATCGAAGACGCGTATCGGCTCCTTGAGGCGGTCAAAAAAAGCGGTAAGATCTATGCGCTTAACGAAACCAGCGCGTTCCGTGATTCGGTTTACTCCTCCCGAAAGATCTATGAAGCGGGCGGTTTCGGAAAAATGATCTATACGGAAGGCGAGTATTATCATTATTTTCCAACTCCGTTTGAATCCTGGCGCGGATGGCGTATCGGACTTCCTCCGCAATGGTATCCGACTCACTCGAACGCTTTTTATACCTGTGTAACCGGGGGCAGTTTTACGGAGGTAAGCTGTATCGGGCATAAAAGTTCCATTGAACAATTTCAGTCCGGAAACAATCCGTATCAAAACCCGTTTGGAAGTGAAGTTGCTCTGTTTCGGACAAGTGAAGGAGGAATGGCCCGAATGGCTGTCTGCTGGGATACCCCGGGAAACGGGACGGAATCGGGTCGAAACCGCGGCGAACTGGGCGCGTTCGACCTTACTTTTCTCGGAAATGAACAAGGGAATAAAATTGTTCGGAAGGTGAACCTGAAAAAACCGGCGCTCCCTCCCGGAATGAATGCCGGCGGACATGGCGGATCGCATGCTTTTTTAACGATTGATTTTATCGATTCGATTTTGCGGAACCGAACCCCTTGCGTTGATATTATCAAGGCGCTCAATACAACGGTTCCCGGGGTCGTCGCCCATCAGTCGGCACTTAAAGACGGGGAAACAATGAAGATCCCGCAGTTTAGACCGACTCCATAATATGAATTTCCCGTTACAGTGTCAAAAGAACCGCCGATTCAGATCGTGTGATTCGGCGGAAATGACGTATTTTTAAAATAAAAGCAGGATAAATGATAACAGAACCGGCGGAGCCATTACGCCCCGTTCGGTTTTTCGCGGATCATTTGCCGGATCGGTTGCGGTACTCAATTTTAAAGGGATAATTTCCCATCTCTTTAAAAGGCGGTCGTTGGATTTTATTTTGGTCCGGAAGTGATCCTTTCAGTATTGAATCAGGAGTCGCACCTTTCGCGCTGATCTGAATATTGTTCGAAAGGATCTGAACACCGCCGTCATTACGGAACAACTGCTGGCAGTTGACCGCAAGATTATTTCGGATCGTATTGACGTCAGGATCCTTTCCAATATTCGCAAGCGACGGATAACGTTTTTTCCAAAGATCGCTTCTTATATCAACTTCTTTGTACATTCGGCTGTTAAGACTTATTTTTGATTGAGAAGCAGGTTCCCCGGCAATTGCTTTTGTGTATCTTGCGCCCCAACGTGAAAAACTGACGGCCGCAAAGCAGTCGACAAAAAGATTGTCCTCAATTATATTGTCTTTTCCGCCATGAATTTGAATCGCGCCGAAATGAACCGCTCCGCAACGTTCGAAAATATTGCCGTAAATATGAAAGCCGGAAATAATATCGTCCAATCGGATCCCCGCCGCGCCGCAGACGGTACCGCCGACAATATCGCCCCAATAATTATATCGAATGACATTGCCGAGATAGGTCGGATTGTACCAGGTGTCAATTCCTCCCTGATCGTCTGACTCTTTAACAACATTGCGCACGATATTGTATTCGATCAGAAAATCGTTTCCGGAAAGTGACATTGCCGAAGAAGAAGATTCCTCAAAAATATTGTGCGCTGTTCTCAGACCGCATCCGTTCATTGAAACAGCGGGCGCGTATGTCCGTTTCAGGCGAGAAAAATACCGAACCCGATTATTTTCCGCGAAATTACGGCAGGGCGTCAGTGTTTTGCGGTCGCCGCCGCTTAGGGAAATAGCGCCCGCTCCCAGTTTTTCAAGAAGCGAACAGGCGATTCCGTTGTCCGTTCCGCCGTTAATACTGACCGGGCAAGTACCAAATCCTGTAAACTCACAATCAAGTAGAAGACAATGATTTCCCTGTTTCATTAAGACTGCGCCCTGACGGCCGTAACGAAATTTCATGCCGATCATGGAAACATAAGAGCAGTTACGAAGTTCCAGCATGTAAGGTGAACTGAATTCAGTAAGAACGGTCTCTTTTTTGACAAGATCACTTGACTGCGGATACCAGAACAAAATCATGTTCGTTCGATCCAAATAAAATTCACCGGGCTCGTCAAGCTCGCAAAGAAGATTGATCCCCCGATAGCGGAATCCTTTTCGGTACCCATAAAGATGCAGCGGCGGCATGAGCGCAATCGTTTTCGCGGCTGTATCAATCGATTTGATTCCTTGATATCCTTCAGACCAGTCATAAAACCAGTATCCAAAAATACGGGGATCGGATTCATTGGCCCATTTCGCCTGACGGGAATCGAGATATTCGAAAATTCCGTCTTTAAAGCCTGATCCGTTATAACCTTTCGTCACTATTTTCCCAAAAACTTTTCCCGCATTTGTAAAACCTTTATTCGGCCATTGCGCCAGTTTTTGCGGAGTATTCAGGGCGAAAAGTTCAGGACAGGAACCCAATGAAACAGCGTCTCCCAGTTGATTTTTTTTCATGCCGGAGAGATCGTGAACCCAAATTTTCGAGACGAGATCTTTTTGAATTTTTTCTTTCTCTTTGGAAGACGCCTTTTTCCAAAAAACGGATTCGGTCAGCGGCGTCCAAGCGGTCATTGATCGAGCGCCGTCGAAAATAGGTCTGATTTCCTTTTGGTCCGGAATACGGGAAAAGATGATCGGTTTTTCTTCTGTTCCGGACAAACCGTCGAGAAGAATTGTTTTATTGTTCGACATTGAAAAAGTGCCGGACAGAAAAACGGTTACCGATTTTTTCCCGGCCAAGGCTCTTATTGCCGGAAGCGCCGTTTCAAGAGAGGAAAACGGATCCTGACGCGTTCCGGTTCCGGGCTTGTCTCTGTCGGCCGCAATCCAGATCTCCGCTTCTGCCTGATCGACAACGTGATTTTGAAAATGACGTGACTCTGTTTTGACCGGAGTTGTTTCAACGGGCCCGGACAAGGACGACCGGCCCGAAACAAGGAGTACGCCCAATAGCGCGATAAACAATACTTTTTTCATAATCAAAACTCTTTAATAAAGGAAAGAACGGTTCCCTATTCCCAAGGAAAAAGGAAAGGAATAAAAATAGCGTAAACACAAAATTTTTCGGACAGTTTAAACGGTCCTCATTTTATGCTGTTTTTATTTTAAATTTCTGTCGGTTAACCGCGTGACTCGACTGTTCATTTGATGTTGGCGCGGAAAATCATTACAGGGCCGGGATAACATGTATTATGTAAAAAACAGGAAACAACAATTATTCGACTAACGACAAAATGCGATTTGCCGTCTGATCCGGAGCGGTTTCTGTCCGTTGCCTCCAATACTGTTCAATGACAAACGGAAGAAATAACCGGCCGCACTTTTACTCAAGTCGGCAGAGGACGAAGAAACCGGGATCTTGCGGGAGTCCGGCGGGGCATTAAGGTTTCATTTTCGCATTTGATTCGGTCCCTGTTTTCATATCCTGATCGTTGGAGGGGTCACACTCTCAAAAAGCGGCCTGCCCGATACATGGCCCGGAGTATGCACCAAATGATCATGAAACCGGCAAACACGATCAAAGGGGAATACCAGCTTCCCAAGTACTGCTCCAGTCCATAAAGAGGCATTTTCGCGATTGTATTGAAATTAAAAAACCGGGGAAGCATGTAAGCGGTGATCGCGTTCATTCCGATTACGGAAAAGAAGGTCGATCCGCATCGATAGCCAAGAATATCATAAAATCCATAAAAGAGGGCAAGGAGACAGAAACTCAATCCGCTGCTGAACAGAACCATCGAGGGCGTCCAGATCCTTTTGATGATTGGGCAGTATCCGACCGTTCCTTCGGGGATCATGGACCAACCGAAACCGGCGGCGGTTAAAACGATTCCAATGATCAGAAGGGATTTAAAGATCCGGACACG
Source organism: uncultured Planctomycetaceae bacterium (assembly GCA_964652875.1). Lineage (GTDB taxonomy): Bacteria > Planctomycetota > Planctomycetia > Pirellulales > Thermoguttaceae > JAUNBG01. Next base: position 7,791 of record CAZZEF010000028.1, on the reverse strand, counting down.
GACGTTTTTTTTCTTCCTTTCATCAGGCTCCGTTTCCGGGTTTTTCAAGGTTCCCCGGCGGATCAATTCGCCCGCAAAAAGTCCGGTCATGACGGTTGCGGCAAACGTCAAACTGCTAAGGATCCAAGTGTATCGAGTGGGTCCAAAGGCCCAGGATCCGTCCTTGGGGAAGACAACGCCGCTGCGCCAGTATCCCAGAACCGCCCGATCGATCCCTTCGGAAAGATTGGAGTCCGGGGCAAAACTTCCGCCGCCGAAATCCCCGAACTTGACAAAGGTCATTAAGATCCAGTAACCGGCCAAGAGGAGCAGTGTGATCAGAATTTGTCCCTTGACCCGAAAAAGCAAATAGATCACAGAGGAGATCAAATAGCCCGCCGCGATTGCCTGAAGTGTATTGCTGTAAAGATAAAGTCCTTGAATATTAAAATTGAGCAGATGGCCCTGCGCAATCATTCCAAGGATCCAGAGGAGAATGAATCGTCTTATGATCCGAAAGTAAAGGCGAAATGTCGGCTTTTCATCTGAGCCGGAAGTATATTTTGAGAGAGAAAACGGAATTGCGGCGCCTGTCATAAAAAGAAACAGGGGCATAATCAGATCCCAGGCAACGAATCCTTCCCAGGCGACATGATGAAATTGCGTTTCAATTGCTTTTGCCCAAGCGTTTGTTTTAAAAAACTCCGCAAAGGGACCGGAAACAATCGAAAGAAACAGAGGACCGACACAAAGAAGAACGAAAAGATCGAATCCGCGAAGAACGTCCAACGAGAGGACGCGTTCTTTTTTGGGTTTGATTGATTTGGCACTGTTTTCCGTCATGGATTTTCCTTTAATATTTGTTATTCAGGAGGCAATGAGTCACGGTAATTTCTTTGATTATAACAGCAGGAGTCCTCTTGTTCAAGTGAAATCAGGTTTGGCGCGCAAATTTCATGGACGGAGATCTGTTTTTTCTTTTGTTGCTTGACGTCGAATTCTTCCGATGACATAATTTAAACCTGTGTCGATTCACGAAGTCAGTCTCAATGTATTTGGAGTGAAAAGAAAACAAAAAGAAGATTGCCCTCTTGCAATCGGAAAGCATTTACAGGATAATAACAAAGGAAGACAGAGAAGTATGGCGTTCGTGATTTCGAAATTGCAAAACCGATGATGAAGACAGTATTATGATGAAGACAGTATTATACTGTCAGCATTTGAAAGTTTTCGTCTTCTCTCCCGATGCCCTTCATCAATCGGGAGATTTTTCGACTTCGTTCCGGATAATTCACAATGGAACCGGTATACATAATTTAATATCATACGCCTCTCATGGGGGGCGTACCTGCCAATTCAAATCCTCTGCGATACAACACCATTTTTTGTGCAATAAACGGGTCCACTTTAGGGCTTGTGAAAAATGTCCTTTATATTTACCAAGGAGATCAAAATCATGTCCGCATTATCAAACCGTCGTCAATTTTTACAGACAGGGATCCTTGCCGGTACCGCGCTGACCGTACCGAAAGTACATGCGGGTGAAACCGGTGTTCTGAAGATCGGTCTGATCGGCTGCGGAGGACGCGGCCGGGGGGCCGTAATCAACGCCTTTGAAGCGGATAAACAATATCGGCTCACCGCGATGGGAGACGCCTTTCCTGAGAATGCCCGCGCCGCCGCCGAAGCGATGAAAACCATGTTTCCCGATCGGGTCGATGTCACTCCTGAAACGACATTCAGCGGTCCCGAATGTTACAAAAACATTATTCCGCTTTGCGATGTCGTGTTTTTGTGCGAAACACCCTGGTTCCGACAATTTTCACTTAGAGCCGCCGTTGAGGCGGGCAAGCATGTTTTTTGCGAGAAGCCGGTCGCTACTGATCCCGCTGGTGTCCGCAGTGTAATGGAATCCGCGGAAATAGCCCGTCAAAAAAAACTCAATCTTGCTGTCGGTCTGGATAATCGATATGATTTCTGTTTTAACGAAATGCTCAAAAGGATTCAGGATGGGGCAATCGGCGAAATTTGTTCCGCTGAACTTCACAATATGGTCGGTAAACTTTGGACCCGGCCCAAATTGGAAAAAGATACCGAAATGATGTATCAGGTTCGAAATTGGTATAATTTCTCCTGGCTTTCCGGTGATTTTATTGTCGAACAGGCGATTCACCGCATCGATAAAGGGTTTCGGATCTTTGGTGAAATGGAGCCGGAAAGCGCATTCGGAATAGGCGCGAGAATGGCCCGAACGGAACAGCCCGCATTTGGCGATATTTACGACGCCGTTTCGGTTGTGTATGAATACCCCTTGGGAAAACGGGTTTATTCTTATTACCGGCAGCAGAACAATACCATGTTTTCCGGTCTTGATTCCTGCAGGGGGACGAAAGGTTACGCGATTCTTTCGGGCAAAGACGCGGCGCTGTATGATCTTTCCGGTCATCTTCTTTATGAACGAAAGAAACGCGCCGAACCGATCACGAAAGTTCAGGAACACATTGAACTTTCCAACGCGATTCGAAGCGGAGGAAGTCTTTATATGAACAATGGAAAACAGGGGGCGTTAGCCACTCTCCTTGCGATACTCGGTCGCGAAGCCTGCTACTCCGGCAAACGCATTCAATGGGCCGATGTTTGGAACTTGCCATGCTGGCAGAACAAGGTCAGCACTTGGAATGCGGATCCTCCGACAATGCCCGATCAGTCCGGACGTTATCCCGTCAGTGTTCCCGGACTCGGAAAAGTTTATCATCAGGTTACCCGCTAATGCCGGTTGTGTCTTGGGTACAAAAAATCGTTGCGTTTGGCAGGCTTGCGAAATTGCGGCCTTGACTTTGGAAATCGTTTCATACCCCCATTTTTAGACCTCGTATTTTGTAAGCTCAAAAACGACAAAAACAAGTTATGAAACGGCTTCTAATAAAGTGCCCTGTTTCGTTATGAATTTTTTAAAAAAGGCTCCGAACAAATAGCGATTCGTTGGATGGAATGTTTAAGTGTTTGTCTAAGTGATAAAAACTTTCTTTGTATTGAAAAATTGCGCCGATACGATTTGACTGACGACTCCAAAAACATTCCGGTTATTATACCGGTCCCATATGAATTTTCCGTTATAATGTCATCCGTTATAAAGTCAAAAGGGCAGCCGATTCACGTAATCAATCGGCGTAAAAGACGGTAAATTTAAAATAAGAACAGTATAAAACAACCATTAAAAAACAAGATGTAAAAAATGGCGCGTTAAGTTTTGGAGTCAGATCGTTTTGGCTTGAATGAAGTAATGTATTTTGAATTGGCAAAAAAGAAAACATGTTCCGATTGTTTTCCCAACGCCTGTGATTCTTTCTGGAGTTTATATGAAAAAATTTTCGTTTTCACTGATTTTGTTTTCTTTTTTATGTTCCGGTATTATTGCGCCGATGCTGTTTGCCGCCGGGCTTCGCGACCGGCTGGAAGGTCTGGTTTATGAAGTCGAAGATTGGACCGAGCCTGACAATGCCTGGCTGACCAATAAAACGGCTCCAGACAAATGGTGTCTTTGGACGTCGGAACCAAACGTTATAGAAAAGCGGTCCAACGGCGCGTCTCTTAAAACGCCGGTCATAAAAAAAGACCGTAAGTCCCCGGAAGAAGGCGCTCCTCCGCTGCATACGAAAATTACCGGGATCCCGAACGGTGTGTATAAAGTCTATACCGGACTCGGGCCTCGTCCACTGACACTGTCGTTCGACGGTAAGGAATGGTTTGCCAACAAGCAGGAATTTCTCGGTATTTTTCAAATCGACAACGGGACGTTCGAGCTTTGGGCCGATGACCGTTACGCTTGTCCGGACAATATCGGACCCGCTTATTATGATTACATTCGCTTTGTGAAAACCGAAGAACCCCGGCTGACGGATTTAACCGCCTTCACGCTTCCGGACGGATCGACCCAGTTGTCCTGGATTAGTTCGATGCCGATGCCTCCGGCGGTCATTCGTTACGGTCTTGAAGACCAGTTGACTCAAAAGGAAGAAGAAAAACTGGAATTCATGCGCAATCATGCGGTCGTACTCAAAGGACTCGTAAAAGGGAAAAAGTACACGGCGAAGATCTCGGTTGCAAGCGGCGCGCGAAAAGAGGCTTTTTCAATTTCCTGTCAGTTCGCCGCCGGTGAAGTTCCGACTCCTCCGGCAACAGCGGAACAGAAGATCCCGCTCACGGTTTCCGAACTGACGGACAGCGCCCGTCAGAATTGGCCGGTAACCTCCGGTGTTCCATTTGCCCAGGGAAAATTGGCTTCCGCGGACGATATTCAAATTACAGATGATCGGGGCAAAGTTATTCCGGCTCAATTCGACGTAACCTCCCGTTGGCATGACGGCAGTATAAAATGGATCACTTGCGATTTCGCCGCAGATACAAAAACAGACGGTTCGACCGCCGTTTATTATCTTGTAACCGGTAGAAATTTGAAAAAGACCGCCGGTAATGGCGCGTATGAAAAACTCAAGATCAAGGCCGTTGAGGTCTTGAAGCAGTGTGTTTCGACGATCGTTCTGGCCGATGGTCAAACGCTGCGAAGTCAAATGAGCAAGCCGGAAGTTGAAACCGCCGGTCCGATTCGTGTTTCCGTAAAAGCAGAAGGAGATTATCTGAAAACGGACAAGTCGCCGCTGTTCCGCTGGCGATGTCATGTGACCGCGTTTAATTCCGGACTGGTGCGTGTTCGCTGGACCATCGGCAATAACAAGATCGACCAAGTCACAACATCGGTTCAGCGTGCCGATTGGTCGCTAGCCTCGAATAAGTTGTCCGGTGCCCCCGTGTTGTCTGATGGCTCCGCCGCAAAGAAAGATCTCGTCATTGTTCAGGATCTGGAAAAACACGCTTCCGTAACAATCGACGGTAAGAAAACCGATCGTGAGCGGATCGACGGTTTTTTTGTCTGCGGCGATACCGCGATCAAGGCCAGCAGCTTCTGGCAGACTTGGCCGAAGGGCTTTACGTTCCATAAGGATCAATTTCGCTTTGATATTCTTCCTGCTCTTCCGACGGCCAATTATCCGCCCAAAGGCTGGGATACTCCTTCTGAACTTTTTGAGCATTTCTACTGGTATAAAAACGGTAATTACCTGTTCAAACGGGGCTTGGAGATCTGTTCGGAAGTCTGGCTCGCGACGGACAAAGCACTTGTTCAAAACGGAAAAAAACTCAATGCGTGGCTGGAGCATCCGCTTTTCGCCGCGGCTCCCTGCAAATATTATTGCGAAACAAAAGCGTTTGGCAATATCAATCCGAAACGGCCCGGCAAATTTGAAACATACGAGAAAGCGTTTGAGGATTCGTTTGCCAATCTTGAAAAAGGACGTCAAAAACGGGGCGAATACGGCTGGATGAATTTCGGTGACTGGTTCGGTGAGCGTTCCTGGAATTGGGGCAATAATGAGTACGACTTGAGTTATCTTATGGCCGAGCAGTTTGCCCGTACAGGTAATACCGCTTACATCAAGCGGGGACTCGAAATGGCCGAACATTACACAACGGTCGACTTTTGCGCTTATCATTGGAAAAAGAATGCGCGTGAACTGGTTTACGCGCACAGTACCGGACATGTCGGCGGTTTTATCGAGCAGGGTGATCCGCGCATCGCCGATTTGAAAAAGTTCGTCGCCAATTTAAAGGGCGGACAAGACGCCAGCGGCGGACACGCGTTTCATCCGGGCAACTATTTAATGGGCTGTCTGACAGGAGAAAAGCGCATTCTTGAAGTTGCTCAAATCGCGTGCTGGAATCAGGCAACCTGGTACACCCCGTCGTATCGGATCAGTATTGAACGGGCCGCCGGCTGGGCACTGTCCAACGCGGTTTATTCCTATAATTTTACGAACAATCCGTTTTACCTGAACGCGGCAAAAATTTATTATGAAGTGATTGCCGAGACACAGAATCCGGTGACGGGCTGCTTTGATTTGCGTCAGGATCAAACCGAATGTGATTGTCCGGACAAGAAGGAACATCGCGGCGGCAAAGCGTTCGCGGTCGGCGTTTTGCTTCATGCTTTAGCCCGGTATTATGAGACGTCGAACGACCCCAAAGTCAAAGAGACAATTGTTCGCTGTGCCGATTGGCTTTTGGATTATTCATGGAACGAGGCGAAGAATGGATTTCGCTACAAGACCGGCTGTCCCAAGTACGCCGATTCGGGCAGATATTCGATCATTGTTTCCGAAGGAATTGCCTTTGCGACGGAAGTTTCGGGCAATCCGCGTTATATTGATTTTTTGGATCGAACGGCGGGGAAATTTATTGTGCAGCCGACCGGATCCGGGTCCGGCAGCGGTAAAAGTTTTTCGCAGTATCAGCGTCATTTGCCGCACTTGCTCTATTATTTGGAGAAGCATGGCAAGACGGCCGGTGTCAAATAGAAAAATTCCTCCGCAAAGAGAGGAATATTTAATTCTTGCAAAGGGGAAGGAAAATAATAAAGATTTGCTTTGGTCAACAGACCGTTTTCCTTTATAAAGAGGATTTGAACCGGCCTTGACTTGACGTTTGCTCTTGCGAGCCCTGCGCGTCCGCGGGAGATATATTTATTTCTCCCGCAGACGCGCAGGGGATTTTATAAAATATGGTTGTTTTTCACCAACGGCAGACCGCCCCTAAAATGAAATATACCGATTCCATCATGAATTTTCCGTTATAACGTCAAAAGAACAGCCGATTCACGTAGTCAATCGGCGAAGATGGCGGAAAATTTAAAATAAAAGCAGTATAAAACATTTTTATGTTCTTCTTATTTCTTCCCTCTCATCTCAGCGCTCCTGCGCCCCAGCGAAAAAAATCTCTCCGCAAAGAAAAGAGAAAAAACCTCTGCAAAGAGAAGAGAAAAATATTCTCTTGCCGAGGCGGGGCAGACATGATCATTAGAGGCCGGTTTTTTGTTCGATGAGAGTAATTTTATCCAATCGGCGCTGATGACGTTGTCCTTCGTAAGGAGTATTGAGCCAGCAGGTGACCATTGCGGCAATAGACATTTTACCGAGCATTTCGCCAGGCAGACAGAGGACATTGGCGTTATTATGACGTCGGCTTAATTCCGCGGAGGTCTGATTAAAGCAGACGGCGGCACGAACGCCTTGAAATTTATTAGCGACGACAGACATGCCGATACCGGTTCCGTCGATCAGAATACCGTAATCGACTTCTCCGTGACAGACTTTTTCCGCAACGGCGGCGGCGACATCGGGATAGTCGATATGGATCAGAGCGGGATTTTGCGGATTTCCATTTTTCGTTTCCGATGGTACTAGCAAATACTTGGGAGACTCAAGAAAAGTGATCTTTTTTCCAACGAATTTAGCGGAGATAAGATCGCCGGAGATGAGAAAGGCGCCTTCCCAATGATTATCTGTAAAAGCATGAATATCGGATTCGCCATTTCGTTCATCAAATAAAGTTCCGGAGAACGATTTTTCGCCGTTTTCTTTTTGAAATAACGCCTGCCGAATATCAATGATGGAAGAATCTTCATTGGTTTCGGAAGGCCAAAATACTTCGGTCATTAATAACCGAGCCATATTTCTGCCGCGATGGTCGTATCCGAGGGCGATTAACATTTTGCGTTTCTCCAGCTAAAAACGATCTGAACATTGACTGAAACGTATCTAATCCCTTATAAAATAGAGGATAAATTTTTTTTATTATACCGCGACTTTCAATTTTCGCAACCGTTTCCATCAAACTTTTTAATATCTTTATCTGAAAGAAGAATCAAAAGCGATCTTAGAAAACAAAAAGAAGAATTATTCCGGCAGCCAAGGGAATAAG
>CAZZEF010000027.1:23519-33929 GCA_964652875.1 uncultured Planctomycetaceae bacterium | reverse complement strand
TCGCGGGCCTGATGGTTGCTTTGCTTTGAAAAATTTTTTCAAGAGGAATGTATAAAAAAAACACAAAATGAGCAAAAATATTACGCTGACACTGATTCCAAGGAAAAATGATGTCGGCTGATAGGTCATGACAACATGAAAATTCCCCTCGGGCAGCGTAATTGATCGAAACAAACGCAGCGCTTGATGTAATTCGGGAAAAAATACTTTTCCATTTTTACCGTAAACAGTGACTTTCCAATTTTTATCGTATTGCTCTAAAAGCAGTACTTCCGCAGATCTTTTCAGACAAATATTAAAGGAAATTTTTTGCGGTTGATATTCTGTCAGTTCCGCGGATTCTCCAAGATCGGTTTCAAAGATTTTTTTAAGATCCAAGGAAAAAATTGATTGTTCCGGATTTAAAACAAGATCGCGGTCATGAGCTGTTTTTATTCGTCCGGAATGTTTTTGGATCAAAGCGATTTGCGTATCAATGGGTAAGCGAAATTCTTTTTCAGGCAAAGAGCTGTTCGTTTCCAAAAACTTTTTAGAAAATTTGCTTGTATCGGGTGAATCAAAATTGCCGAAAAGAAAATTTTCAAATGAAATTAGCGTTTTTCGGTCGTTTGATCTATTCGTATTACTCCGCTGATCCGTATTGGCCAAGTCTTCGACCGAATCAATAAAAGATTGAGGCCCCAATAAGAAAGAAACATCCAAAAATTGAAGTATTGGAATAAAATTCTTTCTCCAGGTGCGCAGCAGTTCCCGGTCAAATTGGTCATAATCGCTGAAAGACATTGTTCCGTAAACATTTAAGGAAGCAATATTTTCTGTCAGATGATAACGCGGTGCCAAAGTCGAGCGCTCCCAAAAGAGCCGTTCTGCCAATCGATTGGGAGAGGATCGTTCAACCAGCGATTGCGGAAACCAATTGTTCATTCGATAAATTCTGACAGGCGGAAGGGGTGATTCGATTATTTTTTCATGTTTTTGATCGGAATCAGCGTTCTGTTTCTCCGCAGTTCTTTGAACAATTTCCGAACAAACGGAGTTTCTTTCATAAACAGATCGGGGAACTGTTCCGATCAGGGATCTGTCCGCAAGAAAAAGGTCCAATGAAATTAATATTAAAATAATTCCGCCCAAATATTGAGGGGGAATAAATTTGAGAATCCTCGTTTTAAGAGGCTTATTTATTGAAAGATCTTCCGATTTTTGAAATAAAGAGCTTCTTTTTTTTTCGAAAAAGAGCAAAAGAAAGAAAATTCCTGAAATTATTGCGGTTTGGGTCATGCTTGAAAGGACCATTTTCCAAGCGAGATCAGGCTGAAATTCGCCAAAAAAGGCCTGGTTCCCCAAGGTGATCTGACGAAACGGGTTCGAACCCGAAAAATAAACAATAAATAGGCCCGATATTGATAAAATAAAAAAGAATAAGGTGAAAAATTTTAAGGAAGAGTTTCGTCGATGAAGATCCCAGCCCAGTCCTGCCAGAACAGCCAGCGAAAAAATCGCGGGTGCTAAAAGTTTGCCCGGATATCGAAAAAAAGAAAAAAAAGGAAGAAAGGTTTGAAACAACCAATAGATCCCGCCAATGGGGTCGTAATTGCTGACCGCAAGTGAATTTTGAGAGCAGCCCGACCAAACAGAAAAACATCGCCAGATCCAGATAAGACCGTATCCTCCGGTTGAACCGAGCAGAAAGATCAATGCGAGCAGAGAAAACGGAGTTCGTAAGGATCGAAATCCGAAAGAATTCGGAGTCCGTTTGCAAGGAGCCGTTTTATTCTGTCTATGTAAAAAAGATCGGAAACCGATTTTGAAAACGGAAAGCGCCAGAAGAAAAGGGATCAGGCCCATATAAAGAGAAAGAGTCCAGATCCGATCATCTGGAGCGCCGGATCCCCATCGGATGTTATAAGGGAAAAGCGATCCGCAGAAATTCGGCCAGAAAAAACTCACTCCATATAAGGGCGGAATACTGAAATTATAGACGGAAGCGGATTGAGGATCCGTTTGAAGATCCTTACATAAAATTCTTTGTAAACAGGAAAAACGGTCCGGGCAGGGTGAACTGATCTGTTGGGGGGAATCGGAATTCCTGATGTTGATAACAGAACCGCTCACCTGGGAATTTCGGATCAGTGCGGACGGCAGATCCCAAACAGAGGAAGGAGTGTCCGTTTGGGTTCGATTGGATGCTTGAACAAATTCAAGAGTCGGTAAAACTTGAACAGCGGAAAGTCCAACGGCGAATAAAGCGGAGCCGATCAGCAGCGAGATGGGCGCGCGGAGGATCTGCGATATTCGGGATACAGGAGAGATCTTTGACGGCCCGGGAATTTCCGCTTGAAAAGATGGTTCGGATTTATTTTTAAACAGGCCGTTTTTCCAATAAAAAAAACAGAGCGTCAGCAGGATCAGCCCGATAAAATACCCGGATTGCGGCTCTCCGCCCAAAATCGTCATTGCCAAAACGAGAGACAGTCCGAAAAAGGCGGTTCGAGACCGTTTTCGCATCAATTGGTCGCCGGTCAGAATACCCCAAGGAATCCAGGATGGTCCGATCAAATAGATCGGATTGGAATACTGAAAGATCAAAACAGCACTGAACGCGTAAGAGAACGCGGAGATAAACGCCGCCGTTTTTGAAAATTTCCAGAATCGGGCAAGACAAAACATTCCGAAAAATGCCCAGGGAACATGGATCATAATGTACCAGCTGAAGAGCAGATGATAATTAAAGGGAAGGAAGAAGATCAGCTTGAGCGGATAAAAAACCGAAGACGTCGGATTGGCGATCAACGGAAGCCCCAAATTTTCGGACGGATCCCAAAGAGGAATTTCTCCGCGATTCCAATAGGATTGTATGTATTGAAACAAAGGAAAATAAAAAAAAGATTCGTCACGAAAACCGAACTGTCTGTTTTGAAAAAGAACGGGAAAAAAGATCAGAACAAAAAGAAGAATCATTAAAAGGAAGGGGCCTTTCTTAAAAAGACTTTTCATTCTGATTTTCCTGATATTTTTAAAGTTTCTATTTTTGCCGGTCACGTTTTTAAAAGATCTGATCCAGTACCAGGGCAGTAAATTTTAATACAGGATTTGAAAGTATCGGCGCGTCCGAAATTTTTGCAGAAGCTGTTTTTTGCAGACCGGATTGCAAGCGGGCGAAATAACGAAATGGAGATCCGCAGCAAGAAAGAGTCCGACCCCAGTCCGTATTCGGACAGGATCGGTTCTTTATTTATATTACTGTCGGGGGCATAATACGCAATCGGGGGACAGTTGAGATCAGGAATGAATTCTTTCCTTGAGTTCGGCGGCCAGATCGTCGATTTTAACGCGCCATTGATCAAGGGTATCGCGGTCACGAACAGTAACGGTTTTATCTTGAGCGGTTTGTCCGTCAACAGTAACGCAGAACGGAGTACCGATTTCGTCCTGACGGCGATACCGTCTGCCGACCGCGCCTTTTTCATCATATTGAACACTGAAATGTTTTTTAAGTTCGGAATAGATCTCCGTTGCGATTTCGGGCATTCCGTCTTTTTTGACAAGCGGAAAGATCGCGGCTTTAACAGGAGCGATGCGCGGATGAAATTTCATAAAGACCCGTTCGGCGTCTGCGCCTTTTTCCGCGGTCGGCGCTTTGTCAACGGTATAAGCTTCGCAGAGGAAAGCAAGCGTTGCGCGGTCCGCACCGGAACTCGGTTCAATAACATGCGGAACGAACCGTTCTTTTTTCAGATCGTCATAATAGGTGAGATCTTTCCCGCTTCCTCGGTATTTCGGTTTGCCGTCCGCGTCTTTTTGCAAAACGAGTTGATCATTTTCGCGGACAAGTTTTCCTTCCATGTGCGAACGGAGATCGAAATCGCCGCGGTGAGCAATGCCTTCCAGTTCACCGAATTCACCGTCAGGGAGGAACGGGAAAGCGTATTCAATATCGGCGGTTCCGACGGAATAATGCGCCAGTTCCGCTTTTTCATGCTCACGCAAACGAAGTTTTTCGCTGGCCAGCCCCATTTGCGAATACCATTTGAACCGACGGTCGCGCCAGAAACGGTACCATTGAGCTGATTCGGACGGATGGCAGAAGAATTCAATTTCCATCTGTTCAAATTCGCGGCTTCGGAAAGTGAAGTTGCGCGGCGTGATTTCATTTCTGAAACTTTTTCCGACTTGAGCGATACCGAACGGAACTCTTACACGGGACGAGTCGAGTACGTTGCGGAAGTTGACGAAGATCCCCTGAGCCGTTTCCGGACGAAGGAAAGAGAAGTCATCCGCGCCGCCGAGCGCTCCGATTGTTGTTTTAAACATTAAATTGAATTCACGCGGTTCGGTGAGTGTTCCCGGCCTGGTTGCGTCGGGGCCGACAACCTGCGAAAAATCGTTTAATGAGGAGATCGAAGAAATTTCATCTTTCCAGACAAGGGAGTCGAGATCCTTTTTACGAAGTCCGAAGAACTTTTGCGCGGCCTGTTCAAGCGCCTGCTGTGTTTCTTCCGTCTGCATCGTCGTAATGAAAACGGTCATTTCCTGATTGGGTTCGCCGTTTTCTCCCCGTTTGATTCCGGTGACCCAACGTCCTTTGACGTGATCGTAACGATAACGGCCTTTGGATTCGCGACAGTCAACCATGAAATCATGAAAGAGATCATAATGTCCGGAACATTTCCAGACTTGGGGGTGCATAATAATGGAACAGTCGATCCCGGTCATTTCGTAAGCGGAAGGGGCTCCGTCCGGAACGATTCGTTCGTTATGAGAATCGACCATATCGTACCACCAAGCGTTTTTAACATTTTTTTTCAGAAGAACGCCCAACGGTCCGTAATCCCAAAATCCGTTTAATCCGCCGTAAATTTCGCTGGATTGAAAAAGAAAACCGCGTCGGCGGCAAAGAGCGACCAGATCTTCCATTTGCATGGTGAAGTTACCTCAATCTGTATGGTTGGTTATATAATTCCGGTTGTAAAAATACAATGTTTTATACTGCCGATCTTTTAAAATTCCCGATTTCTCTTCCGGCTGATCTCGTGATCCGGCGTATTTTGATATTAGAAGCAGAAAAAACAAAAAACGGCAGGTATCGATTCGATGTTTTAGCAGATGAAAAAACACCGTCAAACCGAACAAAATCTATTTTCCTGTATTTTTGGAAATCGTCAACTCAATATCTTATAAAAACGCGGTAATATTTATCTAAAATCAAAAAGTTTTCCGGGAAAATGAAATAGATCTGAAAAAAATACATAAGGGAAAACAAAAGACGTCGCAATTAAAAACTTTAGAGAAAATTTAAAAATTTTTGAAGTTTTTTCAGTTTTGGTCCGGATTTGCGCGCTATAATACTTTTGATCGGCAATGATAACCGGTTATAAAAGTTAAAAGCGGAATTTATGTCAGAAAGTGCCTGTTTTTTTAGATCGGAATTAAATAGCCGAAAATGAGGAAAAGATCTGAATTAATCGGCAACAATTCCAAAGAGGATTGAACGAATACCGGCGGTTGACCGGGCAAGGATTGTCAAACAGAATTAGGAATTGGAGCGTAAAGTAATGGATTCTTACAAAACGAAATATGAAACAAAAAACGAAACAGGTTTTGACTCGAAGCAGGAATATGACGAATTGTTAAAACTTATCGAAACGCTTCCTGCGGAATACCGGGGATCGTTTGAGGACGCATTGGAAAATTTAACGGTTAATCAGGAGCGCCGCTGTCGGATTTTAGGATTTATACAGGAGTCTCTTTCCCAGCTTCGGCTTGATATGAAATACCTGATGTTTGATTTGGACGCAACGCGTCGGGAACGGGATTCTTATAAGAAAGAACTTGAAAGCCGGCTTTGATCCTTGGAGGAGCGAACGGAGGAGCGGTAAAACGAGCGGCAGGCTATTTTTGACATTTGTTGCCGTAATGAGTTTTCTTTCCGAATGTTTTGATCGGTCGAAACGGGCTCGATGCGCGGTGAAAAGTTAAAAATGAAATCTGTTGGAGTAAAAAATTTTTGAAAAAATATTTTTCAGCTCTGTTAAGTTTTTTCAGATGGACTATAATAAATTAATAATGGAGAATGAGTGTTTTGGACACGATAAATCTGGTAATTTTCGAGACGGGTATTGCTTGATTATCGCAGGAAATCCTATTAAAATTTCTTACTGAATGCCGCATAGATCAGGATCCTCTTGAGATGGAACGAATCAAATTCAGCGATAATTTTCAACGTTTTATTGAACAGGCGATTGAAATAAAAAAAATACTCAAAGGAAGCGGCATTTTAATATTGCTTGACGGAGAAATGGACTGGTCGAAGCTTAAAAAAATAACCGGCGACGAACCAGTGGCAATAGCCGCGACGAAATCGGAATATCTTAAAGGATCGGAGGAATTCGGCTATAAAAACATTTCGATAGGCCATGTTGACGGCGCTTCTGTTTATGATCGGATAACAAGCGCCATTCTTGAGTCGGTGGCCGATGATCATTTTGCGCCGGGCTCCAAAGTGATCACGCTTTACAGCGGTTTTGACAATACCGTTTTGGATTCGTTGAGTGTTATTAATCTCGGCGAACATCTTGATCGTCTCAGCGGAAAAGATCTTCGAAAAATTGAGACGAAAGTGCCTCTTAAAACCTTGAAGGCCGTTGTCGATCTTGCGCTGGATATCGGTCGGGATGGACGGGAAGGCAAGGCGGTCGGAACACTGTTTGTTGTCGGTGATACAAAAAATGTTTTGCATGGAAGCAAGTCGGCCGGATTTGATCCTGTTCGCGGATATAAATGCAAAGAGCGGTCACTTTTTGATCCCCGTGTCCGGGAAGGAATAAAAGAGGTAGCCCAATTGGACGGCGCTTTTGTTGTTTCTTTGGACGGTACTGTTGTTGCCGCATGTCGTTTACTGGATACATCGACGGCAATGATTACACTTTCGAAAGGGTTGGGGTCCCGGCATTGGGCGGCGGCGGCGGTCAGCAGAAACACCAACGCGGTCGCGATTGTCGTCAGTCAGTCGAGCGGAACGGTTCGGATCTTTGTCAACGGTGAAGTCGTTTTGAGAATTGAATCCCGGCATCGTCGCCCGATCATTTGGAAAGATTACGATTACGATCAGCCGTTGCCCGCTTCTTCAGGATCTTCGACCGCAGTGAAAACGGAGGGAAAAAACAGTGATGAATCTTGATGTTTTCGCTCTTCCTGAACTTGCTCCGCGCGATGGTTACGATCTTTTTATCTGTATTGACGTATTGCGGGCAACAACAACAATAACGACGGCACTGGCCAACGGCGCGCAGCGGGTCATTCCATTTGCGACAGTTGACGAAACGTTTGCCGCCCGGGACGAATTGCTGACCCGTTATGTTTCGCTCAAAGATAAAATTTTACTCGGCGGCGAACGAAAAGGGCTTCCGCTGCAGGGATTTGATCTCGGTAATTCGCCCGAACTGTATCAACGGGGAACGGTTGAGGGAAAAACACTTCTTTTTACAACAACGAACGGAACGAAAACGATTTTGCACTCTTCTGAATCTGATTTAAAAAAGGAAGAGATGGAGGGATCCGGACCGAATCCGCCCAAAATGCGCAAGCATCGAGAGGAGATGCGGAAAGATCTTGAAGCGGATCAGAGAACAGGGGAAGTCTGTTTGGCCTCTTTTATTAATTCCCAGACAGTCGCCGATTATGTTTTGAGATCTGGATTTGATAAAACAGCTATTCTTTGCGCTGGCACCGAAAGCAAATTTACGGAAGAAGATCTTCTTTTGGCGGGTCGTTTGGTCGATCTTATTGCTTCTTCTTGCGATTGCCGAAAGAATGTTCAGGCGGAAGATGTTTTGAATCGCTGGCGCGGATTTGTTTTGCGGTCTATTGAACGATCGGGTCAGGAAATTGATCCCGATCTTTTACTGCAAATGCTGGAAGAAAGCCGCGGGGGGCAAAATTTGCTTCGGATCGGCTTGAAAAAAGACATCGCTTACGCCGCGAAAGTTGATTCCTGTCCGGTCTTGCCGATCTGCCATAACGGTGAGATCATTCTTAAATAAATGACGGTCTTCTAAAGTTTGACGCGGAATCAGTCGGGGACGCAAGTCAGGGACGCGGCGGCGAAAAGACCGGCTTCGTAACCGAGTCCCGTCTTTTCAAAAATAAGCTTGCTGTTAACGCTTTGGAACGATTGTGCGCGGAAAGTTTTTTCCATTTCGGGATAAAACAGATCGAAGGCACCGGCAACCCCTCCGCCGATAATGATTTTGGCGGGATTGATCAGGTTGGCGGCCCAAGCGGCAGCGCGTCCGAGATAATAACCGGTCTGATCATAAGTTTGCAAGGCGACTTTATTGCCGTTTCGAGCGGCACGGGCGATAGATTCGGCGGTTGGATTTTCGATTCCGAATTGTTTTTGCTGATCCGGGGGAAGTTGAGCGATCTGTTCGATAAAGCGCCGGGCGATTCCCGGACCGGCCGCTTCCGCTTCAAGACAGCCGCGGTTGCCGCATCCGCAACGATGTCCATTTTCGACAACGCAGAGATGTCCGAATTCCGCGGCGCCACCGAACGCGCCGGAATAGACGTCGCCGCGCAGAACGAGGCCTCCGCCGATCCCGTTGCTGACGGTAATCCAAAGAAAATCATTGGTATTTCGGCAAACACCGAATATTTTTTCCGCCCAGGCGCAGGCATTGACGTCGTTTTCCGCATAAACTTTTTTCCCGTATTTTTTTTCAAGCAGGGCACCTATCGGAAAATCCCGGATCCCGGAAAAAGGGGCGTAAATCCAGTATCGCCTGTTTCGATCGGCCAGTCCGGGAATAGTCACGCCGATTCGGGCAATATCATCCCAATCGATTCCGGTTTGAGAAAAAGTTTGGCGGATCAGTCGATCAATCGCGGTCGAAACCCCTTCTTTTCCCGAGTCTTTATAAAGCGGTTCTTTGGCGATTCCGGTCAGCTCGCAGCGTTCGTTTCCCGAGTCTCCCGAGATAACCGCCAAAGCCGTTAGCACTTTGGAGCCTCCGATATCAACAGCTAAAATATTTCTTTTCATTTCGTCTGAGATTATTTATTGTTCATTTTCAATAAGATCAATTGGGGATCTTTTTGCGGCCGCCTTAATAACGAAAACAGGATCGTCCTTTCCGATCGGCGGTATGAAAGAAAGACATGAATAGGATTATATTAAATTGATCAAAAATAACAAGACAAGATGATAAAAAAGAGAGGATAATGTTGTTGGTCAGCGCGGCAGGATCTGGCGGCAGCTTCCGTTTTTGAATTTTGACTGACGACATGAATCAAATTTTCAATGGTTGCGCCGATTGACTTTGTGTGTCGGCTGTTCTTTTCATAAAGAAACATGAAATAGAGACAGTACAAATATGTCCTTATTGAAGCGAATTTCTTTTGTGTTATAATTTGAATCAATGTATTTTCTTTACTGGGAAAAAAAACAATGGTCAGAAGTGTCCGGGGTTTGCGGCAAAAATGGAAGGAACAGCGAGTGAGTTCATTTGACAGTTATTCTCAGCGGTATTATGTTGAAATCGCGGCGGCGTTTTTGCGGGGAATGGCCTTAAACGCCCATCGAAACGGGGGGCTTATCCAATCGGTAGATCCCGCGTTTGAAGGTAAAAAATTTTTTCTTCCGGAAGAATTGACCGATCCTTCACTGGCGGATCTTTCGGAAACAGAAATTGCGGCAGTGCTTGACGCCGGAGAAGCGAACGACATGAAGTTGTATCGGTTCAAAAATACACATGACGATTTACCGCGGGTTCGACGGGTTCTCGGATTTCTTCGAGGAGTTGTCTTTGATTCCCTTTTGGATGTCGGATCCGGGCGAGGCGTTTTTCTTTGGACCTGTTTGAATACTTTTCCGGGACTTCAGGTTACGGCGATAGATCTATTGCCTGAATGGAGTGAATTATATCATACCGTTCGAGCCGGGGGCATGAATTGTCTTGACGGACGGAGAGGCGATATTATTCAGGCTGATTTTCCCGATAAGTCATTTGATATCGTGACTCTTTTGGAAGTATTGGAACATATTCCCGATTACGCGGCAGCGATTCGGGCAGCGGTTCGATTGGCGAGACGTCATATTATTGTTTCGGTTCCGTCCAAACCGGACGACAATCCGGCGCATATTCATCTGCTGACACGGGACATATTGGAAAAAGCGTTTCAGGCCGCGGGGGTGACCCGTTTGCATTTTGATGGCGTTAATAATAGTCTTGTCTTGTTCGCGACTCTTGATTGACCGCGATTTGAATTCATTTTACGGATCCGGGCATCAGACATAAACCGGATTAACAGAAAACCGCTTGTCGCCGGATCGGCAAGTGTTTACTCCGTGTCAGACAATAAACCGGATTAACAGAAAACCGCTTGTCGCCGGATCGGCAAGTGTTTACTCCG
>CAZZEF010000027.1:13429-23419 GCA_964652875.1 uncultured Planctomycetaceae bacterium | reverse complement strand
TATCAGACATAAATCGGATTAACAGAAAACCGCTTGTCACCGGATCGGCAAGTGTCTACTCCGTATCAGACATAAATCGGATTAACAGAAAACAGGAATGATCATGACAGAATATAAGATGATAAAATATCCGCGAACGGCGCATTTGGAAGGTTCACGACTTCAGTCGGGCGATGAGGATCTTGAGCAGGTCCCTTTCAAGTCAATCATTGGGAAGATAATCGCCGTTGAAGAGAAGTGCGACGGCGCCAATTCGGCGATTTCGTTTGACCGATCCGGTGAACTGCTTCTTCAGAGTCGCGGTCATTATCTGATGGGCGGCGCTCGAGAAAAGCATTTCGATCTTTTCAAGCAATGGGCGACTATTCATCAAAGGGCCTTTTATGAAGTGCTTGGAACACGTTATATTGTTTATGGCGAGTGGATGTACGCCAAGCATTCTGTATATTATGATTCACTTACTCATTATTTTCAGGAATTTGACATATTGGATCGGGAGAGCGGAACTTTTCTTGATACCCCGTCGCGGCATTCGCTTTTGGCGGATCTGCCGATCATTTCCGTTCCGGTCCTGCGGCGCGGATCTTTTAAAAAAATAAACGATTTGACATCGCTGATCGGTCCGTCGAATTATATTCACGAAGATCATCTTGAGCGGCTCATTCAATACTGTCAGGAGAACGGTCTTGACGCGAATACAACATGTTCTGAAACGGATCCGACGATGCTGATGGAAGGTCTTTATCTGAAAATAGAGGATGATGGAAAAGTTGTCGGACGGCTTAAATATGTTCGTCATTCCTTTTTGCAGCAGGTATTGGAATCAGGAACGCACTGGCTTAATCGTCCGATAGTTCCCAATGGTCTTGCCTTTCCGCTTGAAGCGATTTTTGAGGATCATTTGCCGGAAGGTGTCCGGACGATCATTAAGGAGATCCGGTAAATTATGAAAGCCCCGTTTGATCTGACGTTGAACGGCATTGTTCCGTCTCCGGGCGCTCCGATTGATTGGGCGCGGATTGAGATCTCACCGCTTAAACCGGAAATTGACGCGATGAAAGCGACGCCGCAAAATCCCGATTGGCATGGCGAAGGAGATGTCTGGACACATACAAAACTTGTTGCCGGATATCTGGTCAACATGGAGGAATGGAAGAACGCGTCAGGAAAGATCAGATCTGTTCTTCTGACGGCCGCGATATTGCATGATGTCGGAAAGCCGCAATCGACGCGTCTTGTTGACGGAACGATTATATCGGCCGGACACGCCAAAAAAGGAACGCAGCTTGCCCGCGAGATCCTTTGGCGCCGATTCGGTTTGGCGGGCTCGCCGGAAAAGCAAGAGTTTCGTGAAACGGTCTGTTCTCTGATCCGTCATCATTCGAAGCCGGTTCATTTACTGAATGAGTCCCGACCTGAATTTTCTGTTCTTTCCGCGGCAGCGGACGGGGAACTGGTTCCGCTTTTTACGAACAGACTTCTGGTGACACTGGTCAAGGCCGATTTGTCAGGGCGCACAGCCGATAATATCGAGTCCTCCCTGGATCTGCTGGATCTGTTTCGAACGACGGCTCAGGAGAACCGTTGTTATGATTCGCCGTTTGCGTTTTCATCGGAAAATTCCCGTTACGCTTATTTTGCCGGGCGAACCGATTCTCCTTTAGTCGATCTTTATGACGAAACCTGGGGGGAGGTTATTCTTCTTTCAGGACTGCCGGGGACGGGAAAAGATTATTGGATAAGAAAACATTATCCGGAGAGACCGGTTATTTCTCTTGACGCGATTCGTGAAAAACTTCATCTGCCGCCGGAGGAGGATCAGACACCTGTTGTCGTTTGCGCCCGCGAAAAGGCTAAAGAGTATTTAAGAGCGAAAATTCCTTTTATCTGGAACGCGACAAACATTATTCAAAAGACACGAAGTCCGATTATCAGGCTTTTTATGGATTACGGAGCATCGGTTCGTGTTGTGTTTTTGGAAACGGACTGGTCAGAAAATCTTCGCCGCAACACGAATCGGAAAGATCCTGTTCCGGAAGCGGTGATCAGTCGTCTTCTGCAAAAACTTGAGCCTCCGACCGTTCGAGAAACTCACCGCGTAAACTGGGATATGCCCGATTGACATGATCTGCCGTTTGAATTAAAGAGACTTCAATTAAGAAATCGGTACGGTATCAAAACTATACCGATACCATCATGAATTTTCCGTTATAACGTCAAAAGAACAGCCGATTTATGGAGTCAATCGGCGGAAATGACGGGAAATTAAAATAAAAGCAGTATAAAAGCAGCGGTTAATACGATTGATTAAAAGAGAAAAGCTTTTGAGGATTACGCGGACAAAAGGTCCGCGCTTTTTATTCTGTTGTCCGTTAATGATTATTCAACGGAAATATTAAAATTGACACGGCACTAACCTGAGAACAGGAGGTCTTTCGCATCGAAGAGATCTTGTTATGACGTGTCGTACTTGTTATGATGCGGCGTACTTACACGTTAAAGGTTCTTTGATTCGCCGCCGTTAACGGATCCCATTGCGCCCCAAATTCCCCATTGCGATTCTCCCGATTTTCTACTGAAAGTGTTTTGGTTAGCATCAGAGAATATTGCGGTGGTGTCGCCGCAGTCAATTGTTTCGGAAATGAAACGGGCGGATCCGTCGGCCATTGCGACGTTGCAACCTCCGGAATGATAACTGCTCATGGACGGCATGGAATTATTGTCGTCCGGCTGACAATTTGTTGCTTTTGAACTAGTGCAGAAAGGACTGTTCGGAGGAAGCTGGGTTGTTGTTCCAGTTTGCCACCATCCTTTACCGAAAGACGCGCCAGGTCCGCGGTAAGCGTCGAGAAAAGTAATCGCGGTTGCCAAAAGATTAGGGCTGCCGGGATCGCGGGCCAATCCGATACATTTTGCGGGACAGTCAAGAGGATTCAGATAGCCGATTCCTCCTTTGGCGGGGTATTTATAAGAAGTAACCGACTCAAGAAAACGATGAACGATTCCTTCGCCGATCATAACCGTATTGCTTGTTCCGTCCAAAATATCGGTTAAAGAAAGAGTGGTAACATCTCCCCGTCGATAAACACCGCGCGGATAGTCATTGGTGCCGGGAGCGCCTCCGATATCTCCCCGGCATCCCCGATAACTGGTCGGACAAACAGAATTGACCATTTTCGCGTTCGGATCGGAAGGACATAAAAAGGTTGTTACATTAACATAAAAAGGACTATCAGTGGATTGAGTTGCCGGTTCATAGTTTCTGATCGTTTTGTCATTGATTCGCTGCTGGACATTATTGTAAGCGGTGATCTGTTCGACATAGGCTAGTGTCGGAACAAGAAATGAGAACTGACAGATTCTGTAATTTACCCCGCTTTCAACTGTTTTGTTCCAGTCCGAGGTCCACCCTTGCCATGAATTCAAACCGAAACTCTTTTGACAATGGCTGTTGGGGAGATATCCGTAAACGTCATGAAAATTATGCTGAGCCAGTGCGATCTGTTTGATTTGATTGGTGCATTGCATGCGCCGGGCCGCTTCCCGGGCCGCCTGAACCGCCGGTAAAAGCAGTCCAATTAAAATACCGATGATCGCGATAACGACCAATAATTCGACCAACGTAAACGCCTTTTTCATTTTTAACCTCCTAAAAAATAAAAATATTTCAAACAAGGAATATATTTCTAATGTATTACTGTTGTATACATGTTTTTCCAAAAAACTTTTTTATAAAAAATGTTATATTATTGTATTATAAATTTAAATAAAACGCAACTGTTTTTTCTAAAAAAAGAAATAAAGAATTTTTTACGGCGCGATTTGCCGGGGAATATTTCCAAACGGTGATTTCGTTATCGTCTTTTTTTCGGCAGTCGAGCCCGTAAAGAAGCAGCTATACCGGTTCCATCATGAATTTTCCGTTATAATGTCAAAAGAACGACCAATTTATGGAGTCAATCGGCGGTAATGACGGGAAATTTAAAATAAAAGCAGTATAAAACGAGCGGAATAAGGAAAAATCGAAAAATTTCGTTGGCGGGGGCACGGACATATTTTATCTCGCGCACGGAGCGAAGAAGTAAAAAAGAATGTTTTATGCTGATTATGGAATTTCAGTTCTAATTTAAGAAGATTCGCCGATTGGTCAAGTCAATCGGCGTTTATGGTGTAAATTATAAAGGTCAACCGTATAATACTTTTTCAGAATATGGATCCGTTACATACGGACGATCATGTCGTCAAAGGATTTTGCGAGTGCGGCGGAGAGATTTTCGCAGCCGGCTCGGGTGATCAGAACATCATCTTCAATGCGAATACCGCCCCAACCGGGAATGTAAATGCCGGGTTCGACGGTCAGAATCATTCCGGGCTTGAGTTCCGTTTGATTCCCGGGGCGGAATGCGCCGCGGTCGTGAACAACCAGTCCGAGTCCGTGACCGAGTCCATGATCAAAATAATTTCCGTAACCGGCTTTTTTGATATAATTGCGGGCAACGGCGTCTATTTCGCCGCAAATCATACCCGGCTTAATTGCTTCAATGGCCGCCATTTGCGCTTCCAAAACGATGTTATAGATCCTTTTGAGTTTGTCGGAAGGTTTTGGGGACGTGATCAGAACACGGGTCAGGTCTCCTGCGTAAAGGTCCTTCATTGCGCCCCAGTCGATCAGCAGAAGTTCACCGTCGGCGACTTTGTTTTTAACGGTTGGAACCGCATGCGGAAGAGCCGCTCGCGAACCAACGGCGACGATTGACGGAAAACTGACGGTGTCCGCGCCGAACTTTCTCATGTTGTATTCAAGATCGTTTCGGATATCGACTTCTGTCTGTTCCGGTTTGAGTCCGCAGCGAAGAAGTTCAAACCCCCGAATCGTTGAGTGTATGGCCGACCGAACCGCGGCAATTTCGTATTTGTCCTTGATCTCGCGAAGTTTTTCAACGGGATCTTCCAAAGCGCGAAGAGTGATGCCGGTTAAAAGTTCGCCGAGATCGGCCGCCTTGATCAGAGAGATCGAATTGCCTTCAACGCCAAGGATCGGTATTTTTATTCCTGTCAGCAGATCGCCGACAATTTGCTTGACCGCGGCAATGATCGGAACGCCGGTCTTGCGGATATTATATTCGAGATCGGGACACTGTTCCTTGATCTGTTCCGTGTATCGGGCATCGCTGATCAGAACAGCTTCCTTTTCCGTAACCAAAAGATAACTGTCATCGCCGGAAAAACCGGTTAAATACGTAACATTGGTAAAGTTAGTGACAAGAACGGCATGACAACTGTCTTTTTTCATCAGTTGAACAAGCTTCTTGCGGCGGACTGAAAATTGGTTCTGCATTATTAGTTCCCATTCCAAATAAATAAATGATCAATTTTATAAAAAAAAGTCAGCTTGCATTCGGGTAAGATCTTGACGGTCTCTATTGACTGACAATAAAAATCAAGGCTGAATCAATAAGTATAACACCGCATTGAAAATTCACCGAGCCGGTCAAAAGCGTCTTCGGGATCCGGTTTGCCGGTTATGACAAACATTTTTGATCAAGGGTAGCCGAACGCAACAGAAAAGTTATAATAAAAAGAAAAGGAAATGTCAACGGGCCGACAGGCGGAACATTCGGAAAAGAGGAAATTTCGCATGAATAAAGATCAGTTTGGTGAATTGGGGAAAAGACTTCTGGCGGGCGAACTTTCGTTGGATCGATTTCAAACGGAACTTTCGGAGAATTGGGAGCGGTATTCCGGCCGGATCGCGACGGAGGAAGCGCATGTTGATTTGGATCGGGCCCGACGTTGCGGTTATCCGGAAGTGATTTACGGCGAAGGCAAAACGCAAGAGGCGATTCGCGATATTATCCGTCTTCAGTCGGAGCAGGGAATCGACTGTTTTGCCACCCGGGTCTCACCGGAGAAAGCGGAATTTATTTTGAAAGCGTTTCCGGGCGGTGTTTACAATCCGATTGCCCGGACGTTTCGACTTCCGAAAGATCTTCAACGACAGGAGCATCATGGAAAAGTTGCAGTTCTAACGGCGGGGACAAGCGACCGGCCGGTTGCGGAAGAAGCGGCGGAAACGGCGCGCTGGATGGGGGCGGAAGTCGTTCTCATTCAGGATGTCGGTGTTGCCGGACCGGAACGGCTGCGGGCCCGATACGATGATTTTAAAGACGCGGATGCGCTGGTGGTCTGCGCCGGAATGGAAGGAGCGCTTCCGAGCGTTGTTGGAGGTTACGTTCGGGTGCCTGTGATTGCCGTTCCGACCAGCGTTGGTTACGGGGCGGCGTTCGGCGGGGTTGCCGCGCTTCTCGGTATGCTTAACAGTTGCGCGTCCAATGTTCTGGTCGTTAATATTGACGCCGGTTTCAAGGGGGGGTACACCGCCGGCATTATCGCCGCCCGATCAGTCGGGAAAAAGGAATCATTGTATACTGCCAACATATGAAATTTTCCGTCCTCTCTCCCGATTGCCTTCGTAAATCGGGAGCTTTTTCGGCTTCGTTCCGGAAAATTCATAATGGAACCGGTATAATAATAAAATCGTCCGCCGATTGTTTTTTTGGCGATCTTCCAATAAGGATAATTCAAAAAGAAAAAACGCGTTTATCCGCGTTTTTTTAACAGTTTTTAGATGGAACGTTAATTTTACCGGGTAATATTTTATACTGACAATACAAGATCCGCGAGTTACCGAATTTTTTATGAATTCGGAACAGCAGCTCTTTTTTGACGCCGATGTCTTCGCCTTCCTCCGCTAATACGGTTCGGAGACGTTTTGTATTCTGATCAAAATTTTCAAACGGAACGGGTAAAAACGCGGCCTCGAAGGGCAGAGGTGACATTGCGTTTGGCGAGAAATAAAAAGATTAAGGTCATGAACGGAAACGCAATTAAAAACGGCCGAAACGGGAAGACGAAATAATTTGTTGTTTCAAAAAAGATCAAAAGCGTCAGAACCGCGGCCAAAAGAATTATATTGCTGATCACATAAATAAAGGATTTAAAAGTCAGATCTCCGGCGCTGGTAAAGACCGAAAAGGACGAGAGCCAGCAAAGGAGCGAGAACGGCATCCAGCAAAGACCGAAATAACTGAACGCCAAAAATATCTTTCCTCCGAAAAAACAGGAACCGAACTGATCACTTATACTGGCTCCGAGAGTTGTTGTGATCAAAAGAAAGACAAGAAGGAGTATCGTTTGGATCCCGTAAACAACGGC
Source organism: uncultured Planctomycetaceae bacterium (assembly GCA_964652875.1). Lineage (GTDB taxonomy): Bacteria > Planctomycetota > Planctomycetia > Pirellulales > Thermoguttaceae > JAUNBG01. The sequence goes on along the minus strand of CAZZEF010000027.1, from coordinate 16,204 downwards.
GTAAGGAACAGTTCGACTCATAAAATAGAGCAGCGGCGGACAGCCGAGCCGATTCAAAAAACCGTAATTTCTTTCCGCCGGTTTGGTTGAAAAAAACATATTCATCGGCATCAGCATCATTGGCAGAACGGCGGAAAACAGAATTATAAACGGTAATTCTTTATCGATTCTGTTGGAGAGCAGGGCTCCCAGAATTGCGATAATAAACAGGATCAGATCTGTCCGAAGATCAAGAGGTTTATCGGAAATACCAATTTTACTTTCTCTGAAAGTCAATTTAAGGAGTTCACGAAAGCAGGATTGAGGAGCGGCAGACGGGGAGTCGGGCTTTTGGCCATCGATCGATCGGCCATTCTTGATTTCGGAAACGCTGAAACCGGCAGATCCCGCGCATTCATCGGAATCATTCCTGTTTTCAAAAAAATTCAAATGATCACCCGGAAGAGACTCTTGAGGTGAATTTAAACTTTTTATTAATGCCGAATCGCGAAAATAAACCGAATCGCGGTTTTTGTCAAAATCGTCCGTATCGTCTTCATCGGCGTTGTCGAAGCCGAAGTCTGGATCGTCGAAATATTCACAAACAGCTGTTTTTCGCCGGAACCAGCTGAAGATCATCTTGAAATAGCCGAAAAGGAAGAGGATCAAGGAAATGATTCGGAACAGGACAAGAAACAAGATAAAACCGATCGGGAACAGAAAAGTTTGCGGATAATTTGACAGACAAAGAGTAAATGGGTTATAAAACGAAAAACAGATAACCAGTTTTAATATAAAAAAATAGAACAGACCCGTTAAACAGGCTTCGCCGCAAAGACAGGCCATGAATATGCCTCCGGTATTTTTATCATTGTCCGCGAGCAGGGAAATAATGGAGGACAGAAGAAAAAGTTCGGGCAGAAAGAAAATGAAGCAGATCCAAATTGCCGGGGTAAATGGAATTCGTCCGATAAACAGCAGTAAAAGCGCGAAATGGAGCGTTAATCCGAGAAGACAGTAAAGAAAGGCCGCCGATAATTTAGCTGCGGCGATTGTTTTCAGATCAACGGGAAAACGGTGCAGCAGATGAATCGTTCGGTTTTCTGTTTCGTGAGAAAATGAACACAAGGTAAATTTTAAGGTCATCAGCCCGATAATGACCCAGATAAAACCGATGATGTATTCAAGAGCAATCAGTTCCGTATTAAAAATTTTTTCGGTAAAAAAAGAAGATAAATGACGGATAAATTCCCAAACGTCTGTTTCCGAAGTCCGGATCAGCGGAAAAGAAAATAAAACGATGAAGATTGAAACAGCGATAAAAGCGGATCTGTTTTCTTTCAGTTCTTTTTTCAGCAATCCCCAATATCCGTTCATTTTTGCTCCAAATGGAAAAGAATTAAGTCGAAAAAATAAAAACAAAAATAAAATTTAGAGAATGGTTCAGAAAACAGAACGGGAACACCGGAACAGAACAAGGAGATCATTTCCGGCGTTCGCGAAAAAAGTCGAGGCGCCTCCGAATTGCGTATTGAATCCGGGGACACTGTTATGAAACGGAACCTTCCGATCTGTCGGTCGGAAGGAAGGATCAGATTTCGATCCAGCGCTGTTCTTTGGCGCTTTGGATCACGGCATCGCAAACCTTTTGGATTCGGGAAGCCCAGCGAACGTTCGGAACGTCTTTGCCGGTCAGGAAGTCGGCCAGCTGATTGATGAAGTAATGTTCGTAACCGATCATCGTTCCCGGCACCCAATATTTACCCATGTAAGGATGTTCACTGTTGGTAACGAGGATCTTTTGCCATCCGGTGAGATGATCTTCGATCTTGCGACCGGTTTCTGGATCAGCGTAACGGAAGAACTGGAGGTATTCAGGCTCTTCAAGATTAAAGACCGCGGCGCCATTTTCGCCGTTCATTTCCATCATATTGTAATTTTTCCGACCGCGGGCGTATCGGGAACTTTCGAAGGTTCCGATCGAACCGTTTTCGAAGACGGCCAGGAACATGCAGGCGTCGTCGATTGTGATCGGAACCGTTTCGCCTGTTTCCGCGTTTTTGCGTTCCTTAATGAAGATCTCGGTGTAAGCGCAGACTTTTTTGATCGGTCCATTGATCCATTCGGCGGTATCGATCGAATGGGCAAGCAGATCACCGGTAACGCCGGATCCTGCGACTTTTGCGTCCAAACGCCAAAGTGAGGCACCTCCAGCCGGAACTTTCTGACTGATCGTATAATCCTGATTGTAAACGGCGCGATAATGGAAAGGACGTCCTATTCGGCCTTCGTCGACAACCTGTTTGAACAGCGTGACCGCGGGAACCCGGCGATAGCAGAACGAAACCATCGTTTCGACTCCGGCTTTCTCAACGGCGTCGGCCATTGCGGCGGCTTCTTCATAACTCATGGCCAGCGGTTTTTCGCAGATGATCTTTTTACCGGCGGCGGCCGCTTCCAGAACCATTTCCTTATGAAGAAAGTTCGGCGCAACAACATCGACGATGTCGATATCGTCCCGTTCGAGGATTTTGTGCCAGTCAGTGCAGAGTTCTTCGTAACCCCAGGTGTCCTTGAATTTTTTCAGTGTTTCAAGATCTTCTTCCCGTCCGTAACAAACCTTTAAAACCGGGGTATACGGAATGTCGAAAAAGTGTCCAACCTGATTGTAAGCGTTCGAATGGGTCCGCCCCATGAATCCGCAGCCGAGCATTCCGACGTTCAGCGTTTTTTTCATGTTCAAAATTTCCTTTCATTTTCAAAAAAATATTTTAAGACTAAAATATCAGTCAGTTT
>CAZZEF010000027.1:0-13419 GCA_964652875.1 uncultured Planctomycetaceae bacterium | reverse complement strand
TTTTTTCAGGAACGATGGGCGTTTTGGACATCCAGGTATATCCCTGAATCGGGACATAGACTTTATATTGTCCGTTTTCATCCGGAAGAGTCGGGGGAACGGTATCCCAATCGATTTTATCCGGTTTCGGTTCGGTGTAAGCGAGCATGTCGTCCCAGGTAACCTGTTTTCCGGTATACGCGGCCAGTTTACCCATAATGCAGGTACCGGTCGAGTTGGCCATGTATTTGCCGTTGTTGATGTATGTTTTGCCGCCGCTTCGAATGGCGTCGAGCAGAACTTTATGTTCAAACTGCCGACCGGGAATAACGGATTTCTCGGGTTTAAAGGCGTTGGCGCCGAAGATTTCGGTATACGAGCCGGAATTGCTGATAATGGCGCTTCCCGCGCTTCCGTAAAGATATGTTTTGTAATCGGGCCATGTTCCGGGGATCTGTCGGGAGTTGGCTTGCAGAAAACGTCCGTCTTCAAAATCGTAAGAGACGGCCATTGCGTCATACATATCGCCGGTACCGAGTTCCCGGCGAACCATTCGGCCGCCCATTCCGATAGCGCTTTTCGGGGTCGGGTCGCCCATGCACCAAAGCGCGATGTCAATCTGATGAATAGTGACGTCGTTGATGTATTCGCTGGCGATCCAGTTGAAGTTAACCCAGTTTCTCATTTGATATTTCATTTCAGTATCGCCATCCATTCGGGGACGATTCCAAAGTCCGCCGCCCATTCGCTGGGCTCTTCCGACCAGAACATTTCCAATCGCGCCGTCATGGATCCGTTTAACGGTTTCTATTGTTGACGAATAATAGCGATTGACCAGTCCGGAAACAAGATTGAGGTTTTTCTTTCGAGCTTCTTCCGAAGCTTCAATGATCATCTTAATGCCGGCCCCATCGACGGCGACCGGTTTTTCAGCGAAGATATGTTTATTGGCCGCGACCGCCGCTTTGAGCAGCATCGGACGGAAGAATTGCGGAGTTGTCAGAAAGGCGATGTCGATATCACTTTCGAGAACTTTTTTATAAGCATCGAAACCGATGAAAAGATTATCGTCGTTCACGGCGATTCGGTCGCCAAAATTTTCTTTTAGAGCGTCGATTTGCGGTTTGGCGCGATCGAGAAAAATATCGCCCGCCGCGGTCAGTTTGACGTTGGGGTCAATTGTAAGCGCATCGCTGACGGCTCCGCAGCCGCGGCCGCCGCAACCGATCAGTCCGATTTTTAAAAGACTGGTTTCGCCCGCGTGAACCCGGGGCGCGCTCATCGTTAATGCCGCCGCCGATAAAACCGCGCCGGTCTTAAGAAAATTTCTTCTTGTTGTCATCGTGATCTCCTTGGGTAAAATTTGTGCCGTTCAGTTCAACGGTGTACCGGATCCATTTTTGTTTTTTATGTTCTGCCGCAAAAAAAGCAGCCGGTTCACATTGTCAATCGGCGGAGAAATGAAAAATGATAAATAACAGTGATATTGATCCCCTTATTACTGTGTCGGACTGTTTGTCCAGGGGATCTTTTTTGTGAAATGGGTTCAGTTGATCTGAACAGGTTTTCCAGTAAGAATGGATTCGATTTGTTTATGACAAATCATCAAAGCATCGGCAGCCAGTTTACCGTCAAGCAATTTTGACGGAGTATTTGAGGTAAACGATTTTTTGACTTCAGTGCATTCATAAACGAAATTATCGACATCGTCGCCGCCGGGAAGATCCGGTTTTTCAACGGATCCGTCGGCATTGAGAACGGTCAGAGCGGTTCCGGTGAACGATTCGAAAAAGATCGTCGCCTTTTCGAAATGAACTTCATAACCGCAAGTAAACGGACGCCCTTGCTGCATAACGCAGCCGCTGACGGCGCTGACGACAACCGCGGGATCGTCGAAAACGAATTGGGTATTGAAATATTCGGGAACGTTATCGCGGCATCGACCGATCGAACGCACTTCTTTCGGCATTCCGAAAAGATAACGGATAAAATGGGCATCGTGAATATGAAGATCCAGCATTGGTCCGCCGGAAGTTTCCATATTATAGAAATTTTTGAGCCAGACAGGGTCAGAGATGACGCGGCGGAATTCACCGCCGATGAGTTTGCCGTATCGACCGGAATTTTTGGCCTCGACGATAAAATTATAAACAGGAAAGAAGGGGAGAACATGTCCGATGCAAAGGAGTTTGCCGGTTTGCTCCGCAGTTTGGATCATTTTTTGACCGTCTTGCGATTTTAAAGCGATCGGTTTTTCGCAGAAAACGTTTTTACCGGCTTGAAGTCCTTTGACAACCGCTTCGCAGTGAGCGCAGGGGGGAAGGCAGATATCGACCGCGTCGATATCTGGATCGGCGAGCATTTCGTCATAATTTGAATAAGTTGAAATTCCGGTCAGATCCATCATTGTTCCCTGCGGACCAAAATTACCCTTGATTTTGGTCCAGTCCCCTTTAAGCCGTTCAGGAATCGTATCGCAAATGGCCGCGACTTTGACTCCGTCTATTCGTCCCCAGGCGAGATAATGAATCATGCCCATAAAACCGATTCCGGTAATACCAATTTTTAACATGTTTTTCTCCTTTATCAAATTTATTAAAATTAAAAAGTCAACATTATCCAATAATAAAAATAATCAGGCGCGGTCACGTTCTTTTTTGTCAAAATAAACATTTTTGTAATGTCGTCATTTTAATTTTTCCCCGATTGACTTTGTGTATCGGTTTTTTTTATGACGTAAAACGGAAAATTCGTAATGAAATCGGGATAACGGGGGAAAGCGGAGCGCTTTAAAATGATTTTCCTCTGTTTTCCGCATTGAAGTCAGAGGAACAGCCGGGGACAAAATAAGTCCGCGAAAAATTAAATATCAAATATCCGGCCCGTATAAAATTCTCCATTTTTATATTTATACCCGATTTGAAATCGAAAAGCAAAGTACGCCGCGCTCTTTTTCAAAAAATATTGTAATTTTTCCAGTTTTTTAAGAAAAGTTCAAAAAATGATCTTTTTGATCTGGACATTAAGATCCAATTTTCTTAAAACTCAACATGAGAATATTTTACAATTTATGTTTTATGCTGCTCTCTTATTAAATTTTCCGTGATTTCCGCCGGTTAACTTTGTGAATCGGTTGTTCTTTTAATGATTGGAACGGAAAATCCAAACGGAATCGGTATAATGTGTTTTTTAAATCGAAAGACAAGACAAAAATCGCAAATTTTGTTTTCAAAGATCTAATGAACAACAAGTTGTAAAAAGAATTAATAATAAAAATAACAGTTAATATCAGGTGTCACGTCATGAGCAGAAATTATCGTAATTACTCAAAAAAGTTATTATTTGCGTTTTTGACTGTTATTATCGCCGGAATGACTGTTAATTCCGTTCAAGGAGTGAACTTTCAAGTATTGCCTCGATTTCAGAACAGTGCGCAGAGTCAGAACAGCGGCAATCAAAACAAGACGTCTCCCGGTTCGACGATCAGTCAAAAGATCGGTCAAAAATTTAATTCGTTTGTCGGCGGTTTTCGTCAGGTGACGCCGAGACAAAATTTTGTTCCGAAAACAGGTGCGACGCAAAATAATTCCGCGCAGGGATATAATCAGACGTCGAATCAAAATGACCGGACAGCCAATCAGTCCAAGCAAACGACCGTCCGGAACGGTTTTTTACCGATCGGTCAAATGGCTAATCTGAAAGCAATACAGGCGCTTCGTCAAACGAACAGGGAATTGGTGAGTCAAACGACAGGACAAACGATTAGTCCGCAGAATCGCCAAAATGTTTTAACCGCTGGCAGATCGGTCAGCCAAAATATCTCTCCGGTCAATCGACAGGGAAATCCGTCGGTTTATTCCGTCGGGAGAAGAAGCGGTCAAAAAGTTCCGTCCGCGTATCCAAATTATCTGTCTTATCCGTCCGCGTCTGAACAGACAGTTTCGGACAGCGGAATGAATTCGAATCAGATGATTTTGGGGACCTCTCGGGATCCGATGAATCAGACCCAGACGGTTAACGGAAACAATCATTACCAGTCGGTCGATATTCATGCCGGTGTCAATCAGTCATTCATGGCGGACAGTGACGCGGTTCCGTCGGGGCATCGGCAGGAAGACCGGATATATCTGGCGCAAAAAATAACCGATCAGAGAAAAATATCAACGGACAATCGGCCGGAAATGAACCGCAAGAGCGAAGAAGTGCCCGCGTTTTTACAAGAACTGGATCGGGACAAGTATCAGAAAAAAGAAGTTCACAAGCCGCATGGAACGGAACTTCTGGGGATTGAACCGGGAGTTACAACGCTTAAACAGGTTGAAGCCAGTCCGATTTGGAGTAAAGCGGGTCATCGGGAAACAGTGGACGGTTTTCTTATTTTAACTTATCGGATTGAAGATCTTCCTGACATGCCGTTTATACAAATTCTGCTGAAGGAAAACATTGTTGAAGGGATCGTCATGCATTTGAAAGCTCCGCGTGAGCTGGCGGATACGAAGCTTTCTTTTGAAGACGCGATAAAAAACATAACCCCGATTTTAATACCGGATCGGGACGGCGGCTTTCGCGAGATCTATCCGGAAAAGGGATTGGCTTTTGTTCTAGAAAAAGGAGAGGATTCATCCAAACCATCGAGCCGGGTCACCCAAATCATCGCCGAACCGGTTCGGGCGTCCTATCTTTTGATTCGTGCGGAAAAGTTATTAAAGAGTTCCCCGCAGCAGGCGTATCGGGATGCCGGGCACGCAGTGCTTCATGAGCCGGAAAACGCGGCGGGCAACTGGTTGATGGCGGCTTTGGAATACGAATGGGGGGATTATCAGAAGGCGCGTCAGCACGCGATTCAAGCGGTCAAGTCGAACAATTCGATTCCGCAATACTGTTTGACGCTGGTGAAAATTCTCAAGGAACTTCATGAAACGGAAAGCGCGTTTAAACTTCTTCGTCAAACAGTGGCCGCCTGTGATTCCGATCCGCTTTTAAAGGTCGAAGCCGAATTCCTGTTGGGCGATCTTTATCGGGACGATTCCAACCCCGATTATGAGAAAGCAATCGCCTGTCATCGGCGCGTTTTGGGAATCGCTGAAAAGTATTTTGAGTCAAAGGACAAAGAAGTTCGAGTCCTGATGAAAAGTCTTGCCAGAAAAGCGAATATTTCTTTGGCGACAGACTTTGCCCGGCAGAAAAATGATGACAAAGATCAGGCGTTTCAGTATTTGGACGCCGCGAGTGTTATTGCCGATGATCTGATCAAGAAGGAAGGAAAAGACAAAACCGAAATTTGGGAAGTCTGCCTGGCCGCGGCGGAAGTCGGACTTGATGTCCCTAATTTAAAGGAATTGAATGCTTATTTACAGACACTCAAGAGACTCAGTACCGATTTCGTTCACGGAAATGAAAAGACCGCGCTCGGTCTGTCAACGGTTAAATGGCGGACAGGCAAGGCTCTTTATAATGCGATGCAAATTTATGAAACGCAGAAAAATTTCAAGCTGGCGGTTCAATACGGCGTTCGGGCTCAAGAGTATCTTGACGAATCCGGACTGAAAAATTTTACAACGGAAGATCGAATGCTCGTTGGAAACGCCGCACTGCATTTGGGACGAATTTTCCAGGAAGATCTTGATCAGAAAAAAGAATCGGCTCAATGGTATGAAAAATCGGCCTCGGCCTATTCGGAATGTTTGGGCCGGGTCAACTCGAAAGAGGCCGCCGGGATCGGTCTGAATCTCTTGCGGGTCAGCAACGGATTATGGCGCCTGGATCAGGACGAAAAAGCTCCGAAAAATGTTTTGACCGCGATTAAGTTCCTTGAAAAGGCTGTTGAAGACGGAACCGTCGAATCGTCGGAACTTATCGTTCCGTATACCAATTTGGCGATGATGTATAAAAAACTCGACAAGATCGAACTGGCCAAAAAATACGCGCTGGAAGCCCAAAAACTGAAAACGGAAAAATAAGATCAAAAAGATCAGAAAATTTTCAGAAAAAAGGGTGGTCCCCCATCGACAAATTGTTTTTCTGGCATAAAATACTTTTCGTTGTCGGTAAGATTTGTTTTTTATCGGCGACGTTTACAGATCGCGGGGTAGTAGCAGTTGGTAGCTCACGAGGCTCATAACCTTGAGGTCGCAGGTTCGAGTCCTGCCCCCGCAACTTTTTTCAGCCGTTTGGTTATTCCCGACGGCTTTTTTTATGGCTATTTTTATTGATCTTCGCTCGCGGCAAGGAAAGGAGCAACCATGTCTCTGAATGTAAAAGATCCTTTTGGCGCTTTTAGAACTCTTACTCTCAACTCAGGTAAATACGGCTATTTTTCTCTCGCCGCTCTTGAAGAACAAGGGTTGGTCAAACTGGCCGATCTTCCTTTTTCTATTCGTGTTCTGCTTGAATCGGTATTGCGGCACTGCGATGATTTTGTTGTAACGCGAAATGACGTCAAAAGATTGGCCGCTTGGGATCCGGCGTCGCAAAAATCCGATACGGAAATTCCTTTCATGCCGGCGCGGGTCATTTTGCAGGACTTTACCGGAGTTCCCGCGGTCGTCGATCTGGCGGCAATGCGTTCGACAATGAAGCAAATCGGCGGAGATCCGAACAAGATCAATCCGCTTATTCCTGTCGATCTTGTTATTGATCATTCAATTCAGGTCGATTATTTCGGAACTCCTGACGCGCTGGAAAAAAATGTCAGTAAGGAATTTGAGCGCAATGCTGAACGATATTCCCTTTTGCATTGGGCCCAAAATTCTCTTGATAATTTTCGGGCCGTTCCTCCTTCGGCCGGTATTATTCATCAGATCAATTTGGAATATCTGGCGCCGGTTGTTTTCAAAGCGAAAACGGATCTGACCGGATTGTCCGGCATTCTGTATCCCGACAGTGTTGTCGGAACCGACAGTCATACCGTTATGATCAACGGACTGGGCGTTTTGGGCTGGGGAGTTGGAGGAATCGAAGCGGAAGCGGTTATGCTCGGCCAGCCGTATTATATGCTTGCGCCGCAGACGGTCGGATTCGAATTGACCGGTGAACTTTCTCCTTATGTGACCGCGACCGATTTGGTTCTGACCGTTGTTGAAATGCTTCGAAAAGAGGGCGTTGTCGGTAAATTCGTTGAATTTTTCGGAGACGGCGCGTTAAAAATGCCGGTAGCCGACCGCGCGGTTGTCGCCAATATGGGGCCGGAATACGGTGCGACGATGGGGTTCTTTCCCGTCGACGCCCGGTCGATCGAATTTTTGCGTCAGTCCGGCCGATCGGAGGAACAGATCGAATTGGTCGAAGCATACGCCAAGGCGCAGGGACTGTTCCGCGATGAGAATTCACCGATTCCGCATTATACGAAAACACTCAAACTTGATCTTTCGACCGTTGGTCCGTCATTAGCCGGCCCGAAACGTCCGCAGGACCGGGTTCCGCTGGCAGACATGGCGAATGCGTTCCAAAAAAGTCTTGCCGCCCCTGTCAAAGAACGGGGATTCGGTCTTTCCGCGAAAGAAATTCAAAAAGAAACTTTCGTTGACGGAGTAAAAATGGGGCAGGGCGCCGTTGTCATTGCGTCGATCACCAGCTGCACCAATACGAGCAATCCGAGCTTGATGATCGCGGCCGGTCTTTTGGCCCGCAACGCCGTCCGGCGCGGTCTGAAGATCAAACCGTATGTCAAAACAAGTCTTGGTCCCGGCTCTCGGGTCGTTACGGATTATTTGAAAAAGGCTGATCTTTTAACCGATTTGGAAAAACTCGGTTTCAATGTCGTTGGTTACGGATGCCTGACTTGTATCGGCAACAGCGGTCCTCTGCCGGAAAAAACGGCCAAAGCGGTGATCGACAATGATCTTGTCGCCGCCGCTGTTTTGAGCGGTAACCGCAATTTTGAGGGCCGGGTCAATCCGCTGGTCAAAGCGAATTATCTGGCCAGTCCGCCATTGGTGATCGCGTTTGCGCTTGCAGGAACGGTCGATATTGATCTGACAAAAGAGCCGGTCGGCCTGGATGAAAACGGTAAACCGGTCATGCTTTCGGAGATCTTTCCGAGTCGCGACGAAATTGCTCAAGCGGCCAGCGCGGCGGTTGATCCCGAGCTTTATAAACAGGAATACGGAAAAGTTTACGAATCGAATCCGCTTTGGAACGCTATTCCCGACAGTGCTTCCGAACTGTTCCAATGGGATCGGAAGAGTACTTATATTCAGGAACCGCCGTTCCTGAACGGTCTGACCATTGAACCGGAAGAAGTCAAACCGATCGAAGGAGCCCGAGTACTTCTCCTGCTTGGCGATTCGGTAACGACGGATCATATTTCACCAGCCGGGGCGATTAAAAAGGATTCTCCCGCCGGATCATATTTGCAGAATAACGGCGTTGCGTTTGCCGACTTCAACAGTTACGGATCCCGGCGCGGCAATGATCGGGTGATGACCCGGGGAACGTTCGCGAATATTCGGATCAGAAATCTGCTTGTTCCCGGTTCGGAAGGGGGAGTCACGAAATATTTCGGAAAAGCAGGCGCCGATGGAGAAGTCATGAGCGTTTATGACGCGGCGGTAAAATATCAAGCGGAACATACTCCGCTGATCGTTCTGGCCGGAGCGGAATACGGAACTGGAAGTAGCCGGGATTGGGCCGCTAAAGGAACGTCTCTTCTCGGTGTTCGAGCGGTAATCGCGTCAAGTTTTGAGCGAATTCATCGCGGAAATCTCGTCGGAATGGGCGTTCTTCCGTTGGAATTCAAATCGGGGGAAAATATTCAATCACTTGGTTTGACCGGAACAGAGATATTTTCTTTTGAGGGAATCCGAGAAAATTTCGTTCCGCAAAGTACTGTTAAAGTTACCGCCCAAGCTGTTGAAGGAGCCGATGCCGGAAAAAGAACTGTTTTTGACGCTGTTGTCCGAATTGATACTCCGGTTGAAGTCGTTTATTATCTTAATGGCGGAATTATGCAGACGGTCTTGAGAAAATTGCGCTGACAGCCGTCCTGAAGCCGATCGGTGAGCTAACTTGAAATCAGTCTGAGTCCGGCTTGAATGTTCAGGTCAGGGTGTTCTGAAATGGAAACAGGCTTGTTTCAAAATCTGACGCGGCTGAAATTTTTCGATCAGCGGATTTTATGATTTGAACGGGAATTCTGAAAAGGATTCCCGTTTTTTTCAGGTTTAATCAATAAGGATCGTTTCCGCGTTGCCGAAAAAAGAAAGGCAAGATACGATGCAGAAGAAAAAAAGACGACTTTCTCAAGCGATGCTGTTTATTCTTTTATTGGGAACGGTCAGTCTTTTTTCCGATATGACTCATGAAGGCGCCTCAAGTATTCGCGGAGCGTATCTTTCGCTTTTGGGCGCGTCGGCGGCGATGATCGGTTTCGTCTCCGGACTCGGTGAACTTTTGGGGTATTCTTTACGTTATGTATTCGGCAGGCTGACCGATAAAACAAAAAAATATTGGTTCATGATCGTTCTTGGTTACCTGTTGGATCTTCTGGCGGTACCCGCGCTGGCGCTGGTCGGAGAACATGGCTGGGTCGCCGCCTGCGCTCTTCTTGTTGTTCAGCGAATTGGCAAGGCGATTAAAAAACCGGCGAAAGATACGATTTTATCATTCGCCGCCTCTCAGGAAGGTGTTGGAAAAAGTTTCGGTCTTCAGGAAGTTTTGGATCAGATCGGCGCTTTTTTCGGACCGGTTTTGCTCTATCTGATCATGCTCTTTAAAACAGACGGATCGACTTTTCAGATCTATTCCTTTTGTTTCGCCGCTTTGGGGATTCCGGCGGCCGTGACAATTTTTCTCCTTTTTTGGGCCAAATATAAATTTCCGCATCCTGAACGTTTCGAACCGGAACCGAAAAAATATGTTTCTTTTAAAATGAAAAAGGAATTTGTTTTTTATATCGCGGGCATCAGTTTTTTTGCGTTCGGCTTTATTGACTATTCGCTTGTTATCATGCATATTTCGCGGGTTTGGACGAGTGATCCTTCCGGACTGGGCAGACCGGACGCGCTTATTAACAGCGGGTCGCTTCCCCTGCTGTATGCGGGGGCAATGTTGATCGACGCGGCGGCGGCTTTTATTTTCGGATGTCTTTATGATAAAAAAGGGGTTCGCGCTCTTGTTTATTCAACTGTTGTTTCGGCACCGTTTGCCGTTTTTATTTTCGCGTTTCATTCGGTTCCGCTGACCCTGTTGGGGATCGCTCTTTGGGGGATCGGAATGGGCGCGCAGGAGTCGATCCTCAAAGCAGCCGTTACCGAAATGACCCCCAAAGCGGAACGGGCAACCGGTTACGGTATTTTTGAATGTTCATTCGGGATCTTTTGGTTTTTCGGAAGTTGGCTGCTCGGTGTTCTTTATGATGTCAATATAATGGTAATGATTGCCGTTTCTGTTGTCGCCCAGCTTGCCGCTGTTCCAATGTATCTATATTCCGCCAAATTACACTTGTCGGTCAATGATGAAAAAGTTTGAGACGAATGGCTCGAAAAATTTGTAAACTGTATCTTCGGCAATCCGGTAAAAGTTCCGTTCCCTTGCGGTTGATTAAATAACGGTACCGCAGGTCATGCCTTGAATTGCTGTAACCTGCGGATCGGCGTTGTTTCGTTTTTCGCTGACAAAAATTTTTCGCAAAAAAAGCTTTATTCGAACCAGTTCCCGATCATTTGAAGACGCTATACCGATTCCATCATGAATTTTCCGTTATAACGTCAAAAGAGCTGCTGATTCACGCAGTCAATCGGCGGAGATGACGGAAAATTTAAAATAAAAGCAGTATAATTATTCTGAAAATAATTAAGAGAAATATTAAAACGAAAAAATAACTGAAACAGTGTTTCTTTGTTCAAAAAATAAAATCTTGACGATGAACTTTGATTTGTTATAATATTACGCAGTGTACGGTCCGTATATTTAATTTTCATTTTCCGTCAATTACCTTTATGAATCGACTACCTTTATGAATCGACTACCTTTTGACGTATGAACGGAAAGTCCGAGATGAATCAATATATTTATTGAAAAAGAATTTTGCGGTTGTATTCGGATCAGATCAGATCAGGTTTTAGAATGGTCAATCATGTATACCGGTTCCATTATGAAATTTTCGTTATAACGTCAAAAAAACAACCGATTCACGCGGTCAATCGGCGGAAATAACAGAAAATTTAAAATAAAAACTGTATAATTCTTTTGGGGATAATATTCAGTATAAAAATATTCACAATCAGAAAACAGGAAAAGTTATGAGATCGTTTTCGTCTATTAAAAATTTATTATTATTTTCGGTCCTTATATTCTTTGCGGGATCATTTGCGTTTGCTGATGTCAAGTTGCCCAAAACATTTTCGAACAATGCTGTTCTGCAGCGGGATCGGGCCGTTCGGATTTGGGGCTGGGCCGATCCTGATGAAAAAATCACTGTTGAATTCAACGGTCAAAAGAAGGAAACTTCCGCCGATGTTAAAGGGGATTGGTCGGTCGAACTTGATCCGATGTCGGCTCTTGGAAAAGGTTCCGATCTGATTGTCCGCGGTAAAAACACGATCAAAATGATTAATGTTGTTGTCGGCGATGTCTGGGTCTGTTCCGGACAGTCCAATATGGAATGGGCACTTGCTTCCGGCAATACTCAAAAAGATAATTTCAGGATCTCCGCTTCGCCTGAAGAACTCAGTGGAGATTACAGTTTTATCCGTTATCTTAAAGATCCCCGGGTTGTGGACAAAATGCCGCAAAAAGATCTAAATGCCGGACAATGGACCGTCTGTAAAAACAAAGCTCAAAGCGGATGCACTGCCGTCGGTTTTTATTTCGCACTTCGAATGCATCAGGAACTCAATATTCCCGTCGGTTTGATTCATTGCAATTACGGCGCTTCCCGAATAGAATCCTGGCTGCCGAAAGAAGCTTATGATTCACTTTCGGAAGATCTGCGAAAAGACAACGAGCGAAAAATGGCGAAAAGTCCATATGGCGACAATTTCAAGTTTCCCTGCGGAATGTTCAACGCGAAAATGAATCCCTGGACCAAATACGCGATTCGCGGCGCGATTTGGTATCAAGGCGAATCCAACGGTCAGGAAGGTGATTCCTATTATGTCAAACAAAAACTTCTGATTGAGTCCTGGCGCGCTCTTTGGGGATACGATTTTCCTTTCTATTGGGTGCAGCTGGCGAATTTTCAAAAGGCTTCCGATGATCCGAATCAAAGTCTTGATTGGGCTTCTCTTCGGGACGCGCAAACAAAATGTATGAGTATTCCTAAAACAGGTCAGGCGGTTACGATTGATATTGGCGAAGCGAACGAAATTCATCCGCGCAACAAGTTCGATGTTGGAAACCGGCTTGCCGCTTGGAGTCTGGCCAAAGATTTCGGCAAAAAAATCGTTTACGCTTCTCCTGTTTTCAAGTCGCTCAAGATCGAAAGCAATAAAGCGATTGTCGTGTTCGATGCTGTTGGAAGCGGTTTGGTTGCCGGACATCAGGAGCCGCGTCACTTTTCCGTTGTTAAAAACGGCGAACTGAAGCGGTTCGCTCTGGCCGGGAAAGACGGTAAATTTTATTGGGCGAAGGCAAAGATCGTCGGAAAGGATCAAGTGGAACTGACATCCGAAAAAGTCGCGAATCCTGTTTTCGTCCGATACGCCTGGCAGAAGAATCCCGAAGGCTGCAATTTGTATAATGCCGAAGGTTTTCCCGCAACGCCTTTTTCTGTCAGTGCCCAATAGTTCCCGATCGAAAAAACTTTGATTGGTCAGAAAAGAAGCCGGACCGCCAATAGATCGGTATTAATGGCGAAAATTTATACCGATCTATTGGAGATTTTCGTTCCAACGTCAAAAGAACAGCCGATTCAACTGGTCAATCGGCGGTGATGACGGAAAATTTAAAATAAAAGCAGTATAAAATTTTTCGGCTTGCCGAATTTTATTTTCAGAAAGGAACACAATGGAAACGGAACTCACTTCAAAAAATTTTGACGGAATTGTTATGAAATCGGAACTTCCGGTTTTAATCGACTTTTGGGCCTCTTGGTGCGGGCCCTGCATGAAACTAGCTCCTATTATTGAACAAATCGCGTCGGAGAGAAAAGATCTTGTTGTCTGTAAAGTGAACTGCGATTCGGAAGCCGGACTGGCTGAAAAGTTCGGTATTCAAAGTATTCCGGCACTTCTTCTCTTTAAAGACGGAAAGGTCGTTAATCAACGGGTCGGTTACAGTGAAAAGGAATATCTTGACCGTTGGCTTGACAGTCAGCTCCGATAAGCCGCTTTCAGTAATAAAAAAGATAGCCAAAACAAAAATTCGGTTTAATTCGAATTATTGTTTTAACTAATCCGGAATATTGCGGTTGATCAGAAAGTGCGGCATAAGTTGAAGGAATGGCCGTTTCCGAATAAAAAATAACAAGGGCAAAGTTAAGATGAAAATTCGTTTGAACGA
>CAZZEF010000026.1:18108-34116 GCA_964652875.1 uncultured Planctomycetaceae bacterium | reverse complement strand
ATTACTGACTCCAAACGGTGCAGGATCCTTTCGACTCTCGTTGAAGAAACTGGAACCGGTGGACTTTTGATCAGCGGAGGTGATCGAAAAACATTGGAAAGAGCCGATCATCTTGTCGAAAACTGTGTTATACGCGGATTTTCACGATACAGTCCATGTTATACGCCCGGCTTAAGTTTTATCGGAGTCGGATCAACAGCGCGCCATAACGAATTTTACGATTCTCCGCACATGGCCATTAAATTGAGTGCAAACGATATGGTTTTCGAGTATAACATTGTACACCATGTCTGCCTGACAGGCGATGATTGCGGAGCGCTCTATAAAGGGCGTAACCCATCGAAACGGGGCAATCGTATTTGTTACAATTACTGGTATGATATCGGAAGTCCGCGAGGTCATGGCAACGCGGCGATCTACTTTGACGATGGTGATGGCGGCGAAGTCGTTTTCGGAAATGTCTTTGTACGGACTGGCGATCCCGGAAAAGGTTCTTTTGGAACGGTCTTCTCGCACGGTGGACATGGTAATCTGGCGGAGAACAATATCTTTGTCGACTGCAAACGACCACTTGGTTCGTCTCCCTGGAACGATAAACGCTGGAAAGATTTTATCAATGCGCCGCTCTGGCAGCGTGTTTTGCTCAAAGAAGTCGATATTACAAAGCCTCCTTACACCGTGCGTTATCCGGAACTGATCGGGTTTATGGACGCTCCCCCTTCATCAGAACGAAAAAACATCGCAAAGAGAAATGTCTTTGTAAACAGCATCATGCCCATTACAGGTAATTGGGTTGTCGATGATACAAACTGGAAAGTAGATGGCGATCCCGGATTCGTCGATATGAAAAAGGGGAATTTCCTTCTTCGAAAAGACTCCGAAGTGTACCGACACCTCCCCAATTTCAAACGGATCCCTTTCGATCAAATCGGTCCCCAAAAATCTGGATATTGATTCTTCATTCTGCCAAATTGCAGGAGAGTGGAAAAATCGGGACTTGCCGCTATTCGATATGATGTTAGTACAACATTGTTCGCCGCAGTTGACGAAATAGGCGATATTGAGATGATGTACGATTTCTTCAATATCTTACCAAGAAACGAAAAAGCCCGACTCTCCTTTTTGAAAACATGGGAGTAGGTTAAATATTGCCGAGTGTGAATTAAGCATATTGACTTGGCAATGTTTAGGGAATCGCCTCTTCCCTGCCGTCAAATCGCTGCGCGGGCAAACCACCGTTTGAACTATTGAACGAAACAAACGGCCCAAAGCCGTTAACTGGTAATTTATTACCGATGACGCAAAGATAAAGCGGAGATCAATTTCCCCATGTTTATTTATGTAACCGTTCACAGAAATTATTTGAAATCACTGATTTCACGGATGAACACGGATGACCTATCCCGAAATACGGTATTTCGTCCTAATGATACAGTATTTCGTCATAATGATGTTAAACAGGATATTGATATTTTTGTGTTATTCTGAACTGGTTGTTTTTCGAAGTACTGTCCCGAAAAAATCTTGGAAATTACGATATTTTCCCTGTTTTATGACACTTTGAACAATACAGGCAACAAAGAACCGGTCTTGGAACTTTCCCAAAATCATATCCGTGAAAAACCGTGTTATCCATGGTTACAACCTCTCCGTGAACGGTTACTATTTATGTAATATGGCACAAGTTTCTCTTTATTATAAAGGAATGCCTGTTCCTTTTTAACTTCCTCCCCTCATTTTTGAGATGAATCATATTTTGTCCTTTTATTGGTGATGGGGGAAGGCTGCTAAGGAGGGAGTGCCATTTATTATCTATCAATATATTTTATGATAATGTTGTCAAAACATACCGGCCCGTGGGAGAATTGTCAAAACATACCGATCCCGCGGGAGAAGGAGTCTGCCATTTGTTAAGGGAACAGGGGACAGGTTCCGGTCAAGAGGCCGAGATTCGATACCCCTTTCCGATTTGAAACGGAAGAAGACCGGACGCTCCAGTAAACGCAAAACAATCGGCATACTGTTGATATCCATGTATCGGATGGTCGAGTGATTCGTGTGATTGTCAGTCGAATCATCAAGACGGTCAAAAAGGCCGATCGTGCGGATGTTAAAAATTTTGACTCAACAGGCACGTTCATTTCAGCGAATGTTGAATTGACGCCGGAAGAGATATCATCGAAAGCTATTCAAAACGATTCAGCATCGAACGTTGTTATGTCTCACATGCCAACGGGCTTCTGTTCAAGGATCTGAAGGAAGTATGCGGATTTGACAAGCAACAGGTGCGCAATCTTGAGTGTATCCTTGCGTGTTTTCAAATCCTGACGATAAACTATTCTTCGGTCGAACTTTAGACTTGGAAAAGGAAGAAACCTTTTTGAAACGACATCGATTCCCAATGGATTTTTGAGCGTCGTCTCTCTCACAAAAACAAACGAAAGTCAATGCAAATGGAATTACATTCAAGGAATTTATCGGCGAAATACGCCAACCCCCTAATCCATTAAATATTAAAAGACTTGAAAAACTCCCTGTTTGAACATATTCTCGTCGTTTAAATTCCGGGGAAAGTACCAAATATTTATAACGAAATATCAAAAATAAAATTAAAAAAATAATATTTTCGATTAAATATAATTCAAAAGAGGGTCGATTATAACAATAGTAACAAATGCGGCGAGTTTAACGAAGTCTGATGGGGATAAAAGACCGTTAACACTCCAAACACAAAAACGAAACGACTCTATTTTCCCAAAGGTCAAAAAAGCCGTTTCCTGTCGAAAAAAATGATACCCAATTTTAATTAATCATTGATTGAAAGGATTCAAAAACAATGAAAGACGAAATTTACGCTGATGGTATTGGCCAGATTCATTTTGCTGGAAATATGGTTCGGTTTGACTTTGTAACATTGCAGCCGACCGGTGATAGCTCTGCTCCGGAAATTCAGAAAAACCAGCGCATTATTATGCCGCCCCAAGGCTTCCTTGGCGCTTATGACAGCATGCAAAAACTGATTGACAAACTGGTCGCCGCCGGCGTTCTTCAGAGAAATCCGAATCTGCCCAATAATAACAACTGATATGATTTGAACAGATCCATCAGTGTTTGATTTATCGCTTTTCCGTCAGAAATTCTTTTGAATGTCTTTATCACCGGAAACAAGCGGACAAACCATAACGACAAGATATAAAAACGATAGACCGTTTTTATATCTTGTCGTTGTTTATACGGTACTCCTTGGAAAACGTTCGATTTTTTGTTTTCAGCAAAGATCTCCCCTTTGAAAATATTTTGATTTGCGTTAAACAATAAAAACAGATCCCCCGCGAACCGCTCGCTCTTTTTTAAATGATTGATCCCCGAAAGTATTCTGATATTGAAATAAAGTATAACATTAAATGACACAAGATAATGCGTTAATCATCTTCTGTTCGTCGGGCATCGTCATCAATAACCCAGGCAAGGCGTCCCAATAATGCGGATCAAATCAAAGTAAAAGCGAAAAACCATAAAAAGACTCCCCCAATATTGGTTCCGACAACAATAATCAGAATCAAAGGAAGACCCGCCAGCAGAAATGTTTGAAAATAAAAGCCCAGCCAGGATCCAAAACATCGAAAAAGACTTTTGAAAATAATTTTTATTGCGGCGCCTCCCCCCGACTGATACGTAATCAAATATAAAATGGGAAAAAACAGTCCGAATAGCAAAATTCCACTTATGGCGGGAATCTGCCAAGGTAATTTTGGCAAGACGGTATTTAATACCGTTGAGGTGATTCCGGACGGAATAGCGGAAAGAAAAACGATTCCCAACAGCCAAAATCCTTGAATAAATCCGCCGGTAAGATCTTCTTCATACCATTCCCCGATTCGACGAACGCCTGTTCCTCCGGCCAAAACAATTGAACTCATAAACAGAGCAGCTTTTCCGAACCAATAAACTCCCGTCAGTAAAATCAAGGCCAATGTCGGTATGAGCGACAATGATTTTCCATTTACGATTTTTCCAGGAATTGCTGCTCCTGATTCCGTTGTCGGGATGTTAATTGACGGAAATACTATCAGATACGCTAAAAGAATAACCGTCATTCCGGCCAAAATCAGAGGAATCGACCGGAAAAAAAGATCCGGGTTTTTCAACAGCCGGAATTGATGATTAAAAAGCGCGTTTTTCGGCGGACTGGCAATAACATAAACGATTTGATCGCCTTTGCGCACGGGAATACGTCCGTCGTCCCGTTCCTTGTATTGATTGCCGTTGTCTGAATAGGGATCCCGATCCCTTTGAGCGTCGTCTGTTTTCGATAAAATACCTGCTTGCGATGAGTTTGTGCCGGAATGAGAGACTGATAAAATGACAGGCGGACCATTTGGATCCGGTGAGCTGAATCCGATCCCAAAAGAGTTTGAACCGTTGAAAGAGTTTTTTTCCGCATCAGAAGAAAAACCGGAAGGAGGAACGGCGGTTTGGTTGTTCAACTGATTTGAAGATCGGTTGAAAAGAGGGACATAATCATACGGGGATGAATTGTCCGCGGAAGTCGGCGGTGTTATGTATGACGCCGCGATAACGGGGGCAATTTTGCGTTCCTGATCAGGAAGCAACGGGGGAACAGACGTTTTATTCGGCAAAGGTGCGGAATTTTCCTTCGTTTGACGTTGCGAAAAAGGAGCGTCGGAAGAAGTATTTTTAACTGTGTCGGGAACTGTTGTTTTAAAATCGTAAACACCAGTGTCCCGCGGTTGAATTTTTTCCTTCCCCCGAATTTTTTCTTCAGAAACCGGTTTGATCAGCGTTTCATGTTCGCAGTCGGGACAGCGGCTCTTCTGACCGATCTCGGCGGCCTGATGATAAACGATCGTTCCGCAGCGCTCGCAAACGACCGGAATCAAATTATTCAGATCGGAAGGAGAAGAATTTTCACCCTCAAGAGCGTAAGCGGAGGAACCCTCATAAACAAGCGGATCTGTTTTTTCAACAGGGGTTGTTCCTTGCGGCCGAATGACTTTGAATTCCCGAAAGCAGTCGGGACATTGAATCGAGCAGCCAACTTGGTCCGGGCGGGCATACTGCAGTGTATGACAAACAGGACAATAAACCGGGAAAGTATCCTTCTGATTGTTTGAGGACTTTTCCTGTTTGGAAGCTTCCGGAATCCAGCTGGCGGAGAGTTCGTAAGTTTCGCCCAATTCAATTTTTTGCGGTTTATCCGATTTCCCGATTAATTCATGATATTTTTCAAGAAGATTTTCATCAAGATCGAAATTTTTATCGCAGTCGGGACAAACGATCATTCTGTTGGAGGTGTTTTTTTCAACCGCGATAACTGTCCGGCATCTTGGACACATTACAGAGACATAATCGTCTTTTCTTTTTTCCCAATCGATATTATTGGAGTCGACACCGTAAACCTTTTCCTTGTCTTCTGTTAGGACAGGCTTACTGCTTTGATTCGGAACGAGGATCTTATGAAAACAGAAAGGACAAAGATATTCCTTTCCGGACATGATCTTTGAGACACTTATTTTGGAAGTGCAATGCGGACATCGGAATTCTATTTTTTCAATTTTATTTTGTTTATTAGCTGTTGGATCTTTTTTTAAGTCATTTTGGCTGGAAAGATCAATGACAGGAATAGAGTTTAAAAAATCAATTTCATCGTCAGATAAATTGGAAACACTTTTTTCATCAGTCAAAAGAGTTCCGCTTTGATCTTCCAGCAGACCGGGAATGTCGTCATTTTCTGACCGGGAAGGGGCACTTTGCTCTTCCGGTAAACAGGAACCGTTTTGATTGTCCGTCAAATCGGAGTTGTTTGTTTGTCCGTTATTAATATTAAACGGAATATTTTCCGTATTCAAAAAGCCGATTTCATCGTCATCGGAGGGATAAGAATTATTCGTGTTGGTGCTTGCCTTGATATTTTTCCGGACTTGATCGGTTTTCAAAACATCATTGTTATCATTGTTGTTATAGTTCGACATGATCCGTTCCTGTAAGGGAGAAAAATTAGAAAAAACAATAAAAACATTAACAACATCGATCAGTAAATATATAATATATTATAATATAGACAAATGAATATAACAGAGAAAATAAAGAAAGAAAAAGAAATAAACCGAAAAACAGGGTGAAAGAAAAAATATCTCCGACTGGAATCGAACCAGCAACCTTTGGCTTCGGAGGCCAACGCTCTATCCAATTGAGCTACGGAGACATTCAGCGCGGAAAAAAGAGATCTCCGCAAGAAGAAACATAAAAAAAAGTCTCACCATTAGACCAGCAAGACTTTTTTTATTCAAGTACGGGAAAGAGGACTCGAACCTCCACGGTATTGCTACCATTAGGCCCTCAACCTAACGCGTCTACCAATTCCGCCATTCCCGCATTTGGGATACTCTTTAATAATTCCTGATCGAATTATCAAGATGGTTAACATCTTAACCTAAATTTTTATAACGTCAAGGGCCGAAACGGCTGTTTTTTAAAATTTTATCCTTTGAAAATAAAGAAAACGGCCCCTAAAATGCAGAGACCCGCCCAAAGATAATTCCAGGAGATGGATTCTTTCATATAATAACACATAAAAGGGACAAAAACAGAGAGCGCGATCACCTCGTTAATAATTTTCAGTTGCGGCACTGTCAAGACAGACGACCCGATCCGATTGGCGGGAACCTGAAAAAAATATTCGAAAAAAGCGATGCCCCAACTGACAACAACAGCGATCAGAAAAAATTTCCCTTTCAAAGTTTTCAGATGTCCGTACCATGCGAACGTCATTAAACTGTTCGAAATGGTCAGCAAAAGAATCGTTTGCAGAATAATCCAGACTTTCATTTTTTATCTCTCCAATTGTCGGACCGGCTTGAATCCGAACCTGATATCCAATGCGATCAACAGATCTTATACCGGTCTCGTTTATTTTTTTTATTGATCCTTCAGGAAGAACAATTCATAAGGGCATCCGTCCAAATTGCGGACAGAGCTGATATCGACGACGCAAACTTTTTTGAACGGTGTTTCAAGTCTGTATTCCTGGTCGTCGTTGGCGCGCCGGTAATATTTCGGGGGTTCCGATAAACGCCGGTTAATGCTGGAAATGCCTGAAACGATTGTCCTTGATAATTTTTAACGAAAAAATAATATATCAGCTTTTAACATTTCATAAAGGCCAATACCGGTAAATAAGCCGACTGCTTTTTGATTTTTCAGCCAAAAAGTTAAAAAAGAGTTCCCGGTTACGAAAACAATCGGCGGTAATAATAAAAGGTCCGTTTAAAATCGTCTGTTTCAAAACCAAAATCAGGATCAACTGGCTCGAAAGATCTGTTCGTTCACTTGATCAAAAACAGAAAGATATACCGATTCCATCATGAATGAATTTTCCGTTATAACGCAAAAGCCGATTCACGCAGTCAATCGGCGGAGATGATGGAAATTAAAAAAAACAGTATAAAACAGGTTGAAAATGAATTTCAAGATTTAAATCACCGTTTTTTTTCGAGTGTCTGTCTTCTTTTTGTTTTTATGCTATAATAATTTTGATTTCAGTTGAACTTTCCGCCGTTTTTCGGAAGCAAGATCCGTTTGACTAAATAATTTCCGGGGCCATTCCCGAAAAACCTGTTCGACGGCGGTAAAAAGATCATCGGTTTTCATTTGGCCGCGGCTTTGGTTTGGCGGACGGCCCCTTGAAAAGCGTTCGTTTGATTTTTGCTTTTTCTAAATGAAACGATCGTTTTTTACCCGAAAAATTTTATATTGATCGTTAAAGGAGAGTCGATATGTTTTCAGGAATTGTCGAAGGACTTGGCCGAATCGTTGCAATTATTCAGGAGCCGCCGGGCTGTAAACTCGTTATTGAAGAACCCAAAATAGCTGCGGAAACGGAAGTCGCGGACAGTATTTGCGTTAACGGATGCTGTCTTACAGTTGTCGAAAAAACGGAGACAACATTTACATTTCAGGCGGGACCTGAAACGTTGCTTCGAACCAATCTCGGCGAATTGACCGATGGCTCGCCCGTCAACCTGGAAAGAGCGTTGCGTGTCGATTCCCGGCTCGGCGGTCATTTCGTCAGCGGTCATGTCGATGGTCAGGCGGAATTGGTTAAAATTAATGACATGGGCGATTGGGCCGATTATTATTTTCGTATTCCCAAAGAATTGGCCGTTCAGATGGCGACCAAGGGATCCGTTGCTGTTGACGGGGTCAGCTTAACGCTCGTTAAATGCGAACCGGATCTGTTCAGTGTTGCACTGATTCCGTTTACATTAAGTGTTACAACGCTCGGCAAAAAAAAGATCGGCGACAAAGTCAATATTGAAACGGATATTCTCGCCAAATATGTTCAGCGTGCCCTTGAAGCTCAAAAATGGGACTGATTCCCATTGCTTCCGGTCGTCAAGCTTGCGCATCAACCGCTTGACGATACGGAGCGGCTAAGCCCGGATCAACCGCGAAAACCGGATCGAACCAAACTAAAATTTGACAGGAGATCAGATGACAGGCTCACCTAAAAATCAGACCCGAACCTACCTCATTGAGCGTTTTGAGACGCTTGGCATTCATCCAAGAGAAAAACTTGGACAAAATTTTCTTATCGATTTGAATCTGCTTCGCTTTCTTCATGACGCGGCGAAAATAGACGAAAATGACGTTGTACTTGAAGTCGGAACAGGAACAGGGTCGCTGACGCAGGCTCTTTCCGATCAGGCGGCGCAGGTCATTACGGTTGAAGTCGATCCGGTTATGCAGGAAATGGCTCGTCAGGAACTTGCGGATAAAACGAATGTCAAATTTATTTTAGCGGATATTTTGCGCAATAAAAACAACCTGAACAATGAAGTACTCGAAACGATTCGGGAAACGCTGGCGGTCAATCCCAATCGCCGATTCAAACTTTGCGCCAATCTTCCTTACGCGGTCGCTACTCCGCTGATGTCCAATTTGCTCCTGTCCGATCTCCCTCCCTTTTCAATGACCGTAACCATTCAAAAAGAAGTGGCTGACCGTATTACGGCCCGACCGTCAACGAGTCATTATGGCGCTTTGGCCGTTTGGATGCAGGCTGTTTGCGATGTCAAAACACTCCGAATTATGCCGCCGTCTGTCTTCTGGCCCCGTCCGAAAGTCGACTCCGCAATTATTCAGATTGTTTACAATAAAAATAAACGGAATAAAATTTTCGATCTGACCTATTTTCATCAGTTCGTTCGCAATCTTTTTCTTCATCGCCGGAAATTTCTGCGGTCTGTTCTCTGCAGTGCCTTTAAAAACCGGCTTGAAAAAAGTGTTATCGATCAAATTCTTGATGAAAAAAAGTTTGACAGCACCATTCGGGCAGAAAATCTGAATGTTTCCGAAATTCGCGATCTGGCAGAAACGTTTCGTATTTTACTTGGTACCAAAGAAACGGTCTGAATCGGTGCCGCGGAAGAATGTTTGCATTAAGTCGATCGGCGGAAATAGCGGAAATTTTAAAAGACTGTCCGTATTAAATTACTTACTTTATTTATCGTAAAAGACCGTTATCATGGAACCGAAAGATCTGATTATTATTGGGGGCGGACCCGGCGGATATACAGCGGCCGTTCGCGCCGCCCAACTGGGCCTTAAAACAGTTGTCATCGAAAAAAAAGGATCCGGCGGGACCTGCCTTCATCGGGGATGTATTCCGACGAAAATCTATTATCGGCAGGCGGAACTTCTTCGAACATTATGCCGAGTGAACGATTTTTGCGTTTCGATCGATCAGAACTCGGTCCGATTCGATTGGCCCGCGGCAGTCACACGAAAAAATAAAATCGTTGCGCAAATGAGATCCGGAATAGAATCTCTTTTAAAGGCCAATCAGGTCGATCTTGTTTTTGGCTCGGCGTCTGTCCGCGCTCCCGGTAAGGTTTATGTTGTTCCCAATGACGAAACACAGGAACCGTTTTATATCGACGCGCCGAAAATTCTTCTGGCGACCGGATCGGAAAATCGTCCGTTGGATCTGCCCGGAATCGAGTTGTCCGATGTTCTCGATTCCTCTTCAATACTGGATCTTGAGACGATTCCCCGGGATCTTGCTATTATTGGTGCGGGGGTGATCGGCATTGAATTCGCCTCCATTTTTACCGCGTTCGGGTCCAATGTCGTCCTTATCGAAGCGGCCGATTCTGTTTTGCCGCCGTTCGATCGGGAAACGTCCAAACGATTGACTGTTTATCTTAAAAAACAGGGCGTTAAAATATTCACCTCTTCTTTTCTTCGAAAAATTGAAAAAGAAGAAGGGAAATCCGCATCCGTTATTGTTGAAACAAAAGGAAAACAAGAGCGGATTTTCGCCGATAAGATCTTGATCGCCGTTGGCCGGAAACCGAATACCACCGGACTTGGACTTGAAAAACTCGGGATAAAAATGAATGGGCCTTTTCCTGACATTGATCAAAATTACGAGACGAATATAAAGGGAATATACGCCGTCGGCGATCTTGCCGGTCGCGGAATGCTTGCTCATCTTGCTGCGGAAGAAGGTAAAACGGCCGTTGAGCGAATGATCGGAGGATCTGAACAGATCGATTACGGAGCGGTGCCTGGCTGTGTCTTCTCTTTCCCGGAAATTGCAGCGGTCGGAATGACTCAGGAACAGGCGACGGAAAAAAATATCTCCGTTAAGATCGGAAAATTCCTTTTCGCGGGCAACGGGAAAGCGCAGTCGATGGGGGAAACGGACGGCTTTGTTAAAGTAATCGCCGAAAGCGAACGCGAAACAATTTTAGGAGTTCATATTATTGGTCCGCATGCCGCCGATCTGATTTTGGAAGGAACCGTTTGGGTAAGAAATAAAATGACCGTTTCCGAAGCACTTGCCTCCGTTCATCCGCATCCGACATTGGGGGAAGCCCTTGCGGAAGCTCTTTTGGATGTTCGGCAGGAAGCTGTTCATGTTTTACCGAAAAAATTTCGCTGATTTTTTTATACCGATACATTATGAATTTTCCGTTAAAACGTCAAAAGAACAGCCGATTCACGTTGTCAATCGGCGGAAATGACGGAAAATTTAAAATAAAAGCAGTATAAAACATCTTCTGAAAATGACTTGAAACGCGGATCGGCCTGTTTACGATCCGTATTATTTTGTTTAATTAACTTATTATTCTTATGTTGTGTGATCTTCTTTTACTGTTCATATTAATACTTGTTTAGATTGTCCGTTTGTGTCCGTATTGGATATTTTGTTTTGAAAAATCTTAATTACTTAAATATCAACAGATACGACGGATTTTATGATGTTTGCGAAATAAATCAAACTAAATTATTGACAAAAGATAACAGAAAAAGATTCAGTTAGTATATTTAAACGATAAAAAGGGTAAAAATTTCCGATTATTCCAGATTTATTAAATATCCTGATTGTAGCGGTCCGATAATGGAATAGCAATAAGTAATTTTACTGTTTAATTGTTTAATTAATCAAAAAGTTGCCGATTTTGTTTTGTTTTTCCAGTCCAGATGTTAGAAGAACAACGAATAAATGAAGTTATCGCTTGGGAAAATGAAAATTTAAAAGCGGCAGTATAAAATATTTCTTTCATTTAAATAAAGAAAGGTTTTTCAAGGGGATGAATATGAAAAATATGAAAATAGCGGCAAGTGTATTAATATTACTGTCTGTTCTAACGATGGCGGCAGAAAAAGTTTTAGCGCAAAATGGCCAGAAAGCGGTTTGGGGGACAACGGTTCCGGTGAATAAATCGTCAGCGTCCAAAGCGGCGCCTATAGCCCCTAAAGCACAAGCGGTTCCGCAAAAGGCTTCCGCGCCGGCGCCGCAAAAAAATACTGTTCAGGTTCCTGATCCGGAAAAGGTTTCCGCGCCACCGATGATGAACAGTATGCCCGAGTATGGATACGCGCCGTCCGGTTGCGCACCGGCTTGCGATGTCAGTTGCGGTTATTCCAACTGCGGCGAAATCGACTGCTGCCGTCCTTGTCTTGGCTCCGGTTTGGCTTCCGTTTTTCATTTTACAATGAATGTTATTGCGACCCCTTTTATTGCGGTTGAAAATGCGTTTGCGAATTGCGGCGGCTGTTATGCCGCTTGTGAACCGGTTTGCGCTCCGAGTTGCGCCGTTCCCGCTTGTGAGCCGGTTTGCGCTCCGAGTCGCGCCATTCCCGCTTGTGAGCCGGTTTGCGGTAATATTTGCGAAATTCCTTGCGGCGGATGCCGAACACATATTCCTTTCTTTGGAGGAGACAGGAAATACTTTCAGCCGAGTTTCGGATCCTGTGCGCCCTGCGGTGCCCGTCCGGCTTATTCTTGCGGACAGAGAGGCTGCGGATCTTGCTGCGGCGGGTCGGTCGTTCCGGGCTGCGGTTCCAGTTGCGCTCCGAATTGCGGTGTTTCCTGCATGACCGGCAGTATTCCGATTATTTCCTGCAATGGTGGAATGATCGCGCCGGGAAAATAAAAACCGACTGATTGAAAGAATTGATGATTCCGTCAATAGGAAAAATTAAGAGGGGTCAATAACAAAATAAACAGACCGGAAACGCGAAAATACGGATTATACCGATTGCATTTTACTTTTTCTTATACTAAAAGACCGTCAGATTACGAAATTAACTGGCGGTGAAAATTGAAAAAATAAATTGCGGACAGCATAAACGTGTTTTGGTGTTTCCGTTTTTTTTGTTAATCTGATAAAATAATTATCAGCATGAAAGTCTTCTGGGATACACAGATAAAATATTTCTTTTCTTTGACAAGGTGATTGAGTTGTCTCTTTCATTATGATATAATATCAGAATGGAACGAATGGTTTTCTGATTCAATGACGGCAATATAAATTTGGCTGTTTTTAGTATTAACGCGGAAAGATCTGTCGGGAAACTTATTATACTGCTTTTATTTTTAATTTTCCATTATTTCCGACGATTGACTGCGTGAATCGGCTGTTCTTTTAACGTTATAACGGAAAATTCATGATGAAATCGGTATATTCCGGTTTCGTTTGCGCCGGTTCAGCGGACTGTTACGAAAGAAATTGATAAAAATATAAAACAGAGAATAAACTTTTTGGCATAATAACAATAATTAAGCATTGTAAATATTTTTGCCGTTCGAAAGTTTGTTCAAGATATAAACAACAGGATCAAAATTTGAGGTATTGACGATGAAAAAAATCTTACTGGCGTTTCTTCTTTTTTTGACAGGAGGGATCTTTGCGGGAATATCGGAAGCTTCTGATTTTTCAATTGGTTCGCCAACGGTCGAGTTAATGACGGCTCCGCAGGGAATTGACGTTTCCGTTCCTTCGTTTGGATGGAAACTATATTCCAAAACGAATGGCGAAAAGCAGTCGGCGTATCGAATTGCCGTTTGCGAAGCGGATGGAAAACAGGTTTGGGATTCCGGTAAAATTATTTCGGATCAGCAGACTTTTGTTCGATATGCCGGCAAAGAGCTTAAGCCGAAAACATCGTATCAGTTTACTGTAACCGTTTGGAATAAAGACGGATTGGAAAGCGCGCAGGTAAAATCGTCTTTTTCAACGGGAATTTGGGCAACCGGATCCGATTCCAATCCTTGGAAGGGAAAATGGATCGGGCTTGAGCCGACGTCTTCTTCAGAGATCAAACTTCTTTCGATCGAAAAAGCGAACTGGATCGCTTTTGAAAAAAAATTGGCTCTTCCTGTTGGCAAATCGGTTTACCGGTTCGCGTTTGAGGCGGAACCCGCCGATCTGACGGAAGCGGGTCTTGCCTTTGCTGGTGATAATTCCTGCACTGTTTATTTTAACGGCGAAGAGATCATTAAAAACGGCAGTTTTAAAAAGGCTCAATATAAAAGTGTGATCTCCAAACTTCGAAAGGGAAAAAACGTTGTTGCGGTTGAAGCGGACAATGCGGGCGAAGCTCCGAATCCCGGCGGTATTATCGGCGGAATCATTCTGAAAAAGGCCGATAAAGTTATTGCTGAATATTTGACTGATGAGAATTGGAAAGCGAAATCCAAACCGGAAAAGAACTGTTTTGATCTTAATTTTAACGATACCGATTGGCCTAAAGCGTCGCGCATCGTTCCCGCCGGTCAGGGACCTTGGGGGGAGATCTCCGTTTCCGCCGACAACTCGAAATCGATTCCCGCCCGCTATCTTTCCCGAGAGGCTGAACTGAAAGGAAAGAACGTTAAACGAGCCAGTGTTTATCTTGTCGGACTCGGCTATTATGAACTGTTTTTAAATGGGACGAAAGTCGGTGATCATGTTCTTGATCCTGTTCTGACCGAATTTGAAAAGAGAGTTGCCTATAATACCTATGATGTAACCGATATGATCAAGGCCTCGGGTAAAGATCTCAATATCAGTGTTGTTCTTGGAAATGGTCGGTATTTCCCGCCGCGCGGCGATCATCCGGTCAAGATGAAAGGATACGGTTGGCCGAAACTTTTGTTCCAGCTTGAAATAGAATATGCTGGCGGATCGAAACAGATCATCGTCAGCGACGAGCATTGGAAGATCAGTGATGGGGGACCGATTCAGGCTAATAACGATTACGATGGAGAGATCTATGATGCCGGTTTGGCTCAATACGGGCTGCCGGTCAAGGGCGCTTATAATGAGAAAATGGCGGACGGTTCGATCTGTTCTGTTATTACCGATCAACCGGTTCAGCTCGTTTCAGCACCCGAAGGCAAACCTTCCGCTCAAATGATGGAACCGATGCGCGTTACCGGAGAGTTGAAACCGATTTCACTCAAAGAGGTTCGCCCGGGCGTTTGGATTTATGATTTCGGTCAGAACTTTGTCGGCTGGTGCCGTCTTAATGTCAAAGGAGAAAAAGGAACCGCCGTTCAGCTTCGGTTCGCGGAATTAATCAATAAGAGCGGAGCCGGTCAAGGTCTTCTTTATACCGCCAATCTCCGAAGCGCGAAATGCTGCGATATTTACAAGCTTGCGGGCGCACCGAAAGGCGAGACTTATTCGCCGCGGTTTTCCTATCATGGATTCCGATACGCTGAACTGACCGGATACCCGGGCAAACCGGATCTGGATACCCTGACCGGCTGCGTTGTCGGATCCGATCTGAAGATCATCGGATCGTTTGAATGCAGTAATTCAACGGTGACCCGATTTGTTAAAAATATTGAATGGGGAACTCGGGGAAATTATTTGAGTATACCGACCGATTGCCCGCAGCGGGATGAACGCCAAGGCTGGCAGGGAGATCGCGCCGCAGAATCGAAAGGGGAAATGTTCCTGTTCAACAATGTGACTCTTTACCGAAAGTGGATGCAGGATATTGAAGATACACAACGGGAAGACGGTAATGTGTCCGATGTCGCTCCCTCTTATTGGAAGCTTTACAATTCCAATGTGACTTGGCCGAGTGCCCAAATGATCGTTCCTTACAGTCTTTATTTGATGTTCGGGGATGATTGGGCCATTCGCAAACATTATGATTCGCGTAAAAAATGGCTTGCTCATTTGGCGTCATTCATTAAACCGAACGGAACGATCGACAAAGACAATTACGGCGACTGGTGCGTTCCTCCGGAGGAGCAGCATCTGATTCATTCCAAGGATCCTGCGCGCAAAACCGATAAAGGACTGCTGGCGACTTCGTATTATATTTACAATCTCCGGCTTTCTGAAAAATACGCCAAAATGCTCGGCCGCGATAAAGACGCCGCGGAATTTTCCGCCGCCGCCGATAAAATGACCGCTGATTTCAATAAGGTTTATTATAATTTGAAAGAAGGCAAATACGACAACGGAACGCAAACGTCTTCGATTCTTCCGCTTGCGTTCGGGCTTGTTCCCGCCGGGGAAAAACAGCGTGTTTTGAACAATCTGACCGCAAACATTAAAAACGTGACCAAAGGACATGTCGGTACCGGATTGATCGGAGCCCAATGGCTCAACAGGACATTGACGGCCAACGGCTGCTGCGATCTTTCCTGGGGATTCGCGACCGAGACGAAATTTCCAAGTTGGGGGTATATGCTCG
>CAZZEF010000026.1:8276-18098 GCA_964652875.1 uncultured Planctomycetaceae bacterium | reverse complement strand
CTGACGATTTGGCTCTTTGAAGATCTCGCCGGAATTAAGGCCGATGAAAAAATGCCAGGCTTCAAACGGATCATTATGAAGCCTTGTCCGGTCGGCGATCTGACCGCGGTCAACGCGAAATACGACTCCATTCGAGGACGTATTGCCAGCAGCTGGACTCTTGATCCGAAAACAGGGATCTTTAATTGGAATGTTGAAATTCCGGTCAATTCGACCGCGAAACTTTATGTTCCCGCCAAAGATCTTCAGTCCGTTCAAATCAAAGGTTTTTCCGGTAAAAAAGTGTTGCGTGACGGTCGGGCCGAATTGGAACTTCCGTCCGGATCCTGGACCGTTACCTCTATTTGTTCGAAATAAATTTATAGAGGGCTTCATCGAAACCGGCTTCAAATTTTTCCCGATTCTTGAGCCGGTTTCAAGTTGTCAATGTTTTCTTTTGGCCGGTCCGCGTTGTTGGTTTTTCATGCGCTCGGCTGTAATTGATGAGACTTTTCATTTTAGTCTGTTTTTCTGAACGAACGACCGTTTGCGTTTTGTTTTTTAACTTGTTTTTTCTTGTTTGGACACCAGGAAAACAGACGGCTTACAAAATTAATTGGTTCATGAAAAAGAAGAAAAATTCAAGTGTCGCAAGTATAAAAAGATTCATGTTCCCTTCTTGTTAAAAAGTTTTTTTATGCTATAATGCTCATTGTTTTGTGCGGTGAAAACTTTTTTGTTTCATCTGAAGGCGAGGAGGAAAAACCTTCGGTGTTTTCTAATAAAAAAGATCTTTTACCGTACCGGACGGGCGGTCTTTGACGCTTGTTCCGTCAAGGCCGAAGGAACGAAAGGATTCGTTCCAAGGTCTTTTTCTTTTTTGTCTTTGTGTCTTGTTTTTTATGTCTTGTGTATCGGTTTGTTCCTGCTTGTTCCGGTCTGAATTTTTCTTTTTTATAATACCCGCTGTTATATCGGTTTCGTGATGAATTTTCCGTTATAACATCAATCGACTGTTTTGGGGACGTTAGAATTGAAAACACTGAAATGCAGCCGGTCTCTTGTTGGTTGGGGTCAGTATTTTTTGCAGGAATACGGAGATCTTTTTCGGACAGGAATGCAGAATCAGTATTTCAGAAAAGATCCATCATTTCACCGGAAAAACAAGGGTCAATATTTTTTATTAAAACCGCCGAAAACGGAAGAGTCGGAGTAATTGCCGGTAAAGGTGTTGTTATAATTGAAGTGAAGATCGAACGAGTCGCGCAGAGCGTATGTAATCCCGATACCGATATTCAAGCGGTCGGCGGGCAAAGTATGCTCTCCGAATCGGTAGGCAAACGCGAAGCCGTTCAGTTCGTTGGTCAAAAAGATCGATTTTTCGCAAAACTCATGTGTCCAGAAACCGTAAAGATGGGGCATGAGTGTTCCGAGATTGTTCGTATAATCCCAATGGAATTTGCTTCCGAGCAGCAAACGGCAGGAGGTGTATGTTTCGTCGGAGGCGATCAGAGAATTTTGTGAGGAGAAACCGGAGTTGCCCGGTTCGCTGAATATGGTCGCATGAACTCCCAGAAAAGGAGAAATTTTAGTGAATCCCTCCCTGATCCGAAGACCGCCGTCGATATTGTAATTCCATTGATGAGTGCGAAATTCCCAAAGTGTCGAATTAACGATTTCGTTTTTATTCCAGTTACTTCCAATTCCGGCCAGCAGATCAATATACCATTGGGATCCGAAAAGGGTCAAATGCAGATCACCGGCGAACGATGAAACGGATCCGCTGTATTTGGCGTCTTGGGGATTAATGTCGATTGACGCTCCGTAAAAAGTGAACCCCCAAAGGACTGACTTTCCCAAAAGCCGTTCCCAGCCGAGCGATCCCCCGAATACGGATGTTTTGAATCCTCTGTTCAAGCGGTCGCCGGTATTGATTAAGAATTTTTTGTTCAGCGAACTCCATTCGCCAAACATACCGCCGGTTACGCGCCGTTGATAAGGTTCCAAGGTCAGACCTGTCCGATCGATCCGATTACCGCGGACGAGAAATTCCGTTTCAGTAAAATGGGAATAATCTTGTTTACCAAAGAAAACCTGATCGGAGTCAATCGCCGGATTTTCGGAAGAAGAGGAACCGGAGTCAATTGCCGGATTTTCAAAAGAAGAGGGACCGGAGTCAATTGCCGAATTTTCGGAAGAAGAGGAACCGGAGTCAATTGCCGAATTTTCAAAAGAAGAGGGACCGGAGTCAATTGCCGA
Source organism: uncultured Planctomycetaceae bacterium (assembly GCA_964652875.1). GTDB lineage: Bacteria > Planctomycetota > Planctomycetia > Pirellulales > Thermoguttaceae > JAUNBG01. The sequence goes on along the minus strand of CAZZEF010000026.1, from coordinate 15,860 downwards.
ATTTTCAAAAGAAGAGGAATCGGAGTCAATCGCCGGATTTTCGGAAGAAGAGGAACCGGACTCAATCGCCGGATTTTCGGAAGAAGAGGAACCGGACTCAATTGCCGAATTTTCAAAAGAAGAGGAATCGGAGTCAATTGCCGAATTTTCAAAAGAAGAGGGACCGGACTCAATTGCCGGATTTTCGGAAGAAGAGGAACCGGACTCAATTGCCGAATTTTCGGAAGAAGAGGAACCGGAGTCAATCGCCGGATTTTCGGAAGAATATTTTGCTGTTGGGGCAGGGGATTTTGTAATCGCGGATACAGTTTCATTGGCCCGACAGTTTGCCTGGACGGCGAAACAGATCGAACCGCATAAAACAGCGGCTGATATCAACAGAAAAAACAGCGTTTTCTTCATCTCGGTTTTGGATATTCATTTCTGAAATAATTAATAGTTCAGCGGACCGGTTAAGGGGGGGGGGGTACTGGATATATTGGCCGGGGCGTAATTTCCGGACGGCGCGGCTCCGCTTAACGCAAAACCGGCTGACGCGGTGTCAGCGGTGTTGGAACTGTTGTCGGCGGCGTTCGGAATCGGTGCGGCCGGACTCGTCGGTATTGAGGTGGGAACAGTTTGTCCGGCGGTCGGATACGAAGACGGAACGACAGAAGACTGTTCGGTTAAGTTTTGGTGATAGGAAACAGAGGTGTTCAAGGAAGAGGATGAGGCGGCAACAGGTTGAAGCGGTTGTCCGGACGTTCCGAATGAAGCCGGATCTGAAACGGAAGAGTAAGGTGAAACCGGAGACGCGGCGGGAATCGGAGACGGCGCGGTCGGCGCAGTTAAAGGAGACTGCTGCGTCGATGATGGCGCTTGCGGAAAAGCGTCAGAAGTCGATGAGTTGCCGCCGTTCAACGTATTGCCGCTGTTCAACGTATTGCCGCTGTTCAACGTATTGCCGCCGTTCGATGTGTTGCTGGAAGATGGATTTTGCAAAAGCGTGTTGGTGTTATTGGTAACGCTGGGATTGCCGGAAGAGCCGATATTATTGGAAACATTCGGGGAATTGAAAGCGTTTGCGTTATTGGAGGCTCCGAAATTATTATTGAGTGGATTGGATCCGGAGTTGGTATTTGGATCAGACCGAAATCCGGTAACGGGCGTAAGTGAGTCAGCGGGATTATTGGATCGGTTCAGCGCGATCTTTTCAGGGTTGCGGATCGGGCCTGAATCCGATTGGCCCAGAAGCGAGACTTTGGCTTTGAGATCTTTTTGATCGCCCCCTTGCGGAATGGGGAAAATTGCCTGCGCCGCAAAAGCGTCCTCTTTATTATTTTGAGAGATAATAAAACCGGTTTGCTGGTCGTTGAAGCCCATATTGACCGAATGAAGTCCTTGTGCGCTTAACAGGGCCAGATAAGCGCCACCATTTTTTTTAAGACCCATTTCGCCGTAAACGGAAGCGCCTCTGTCTTTGAAATCGCCCTTGATCAACTGAACTTTTCGTGTTTTTACCCCTTCAACAGAAAGTTTGTCGGTAACAATTTCGTTGGAAGCGTATACTCCGCCGTCATGAATTTCGACAAGCGGTTTTCCTGTTTTGGAGTCAACCAGAATCAACGAACCCTTAATCTTGATCTGATCGACTTCCAAAGAGTTCATTTTTACCGATTGAGCGGAATTTGTTTTATTCGATCCGATCAGCGCGGAAATGTCAGGCTGATCCGATAAAAACCAAACGGTTCCAATAGCCGCAAGGCATCCGACAACAGAAGCGATAAGACTGTTAATAAATTTTTCGCACATTTTATCAAACCATCGTTGTTTGTTAATGAAAATCTTTGCTTTCGCGGACCCTTTTCAAGACAGATCTTTGATTGCTGTAATTTTATATTGTCAGTAATTTAATCTTTCCCTTGCGGCGGTTTGTCTGAACCGGCCGGTTTTCTGACAATTGAACTGAAAAAAATAAGATTTTTGTTATACCGTCAAAAACGATCCCATTTTCAGGATTCGGTGAAAAAAACAGCAAATACCGTTTACACGTCCCTGCATGAAATACTGTTTTTTTTGTTTTTTAAAAATTATCGTGTCAGAAAACGATCCGATTTTTGATAAAAACAGGGGAATTTTTCGAAAAAAATCCCTCTTCAGACAGTATAAAAATAACTTTTGCGTAAATTTTAGTAAAAAAAGAGCGTTGACGCTATAGCAATATTGGCAATTTTAATATAAAATTAAGGGAAACTTCTTTTTATAATTTTTGAGAAAGAATAACAGTCCGGAACGAAAGATTGTACCGGATAAATTTGATAAAAAACAAACAAATGATATATGTATTTATAAAACATTATTGTTGTTAAGTGTCAAAAATAAGTGTTGTCAGATCAAAGAAAATTATATTGAAGGTGTTGCCGGAGATTCGGAAGAAACGTTTTCCGAAGATAATCGCGGAGAGAATTGGCTGATTCCCCCAATAATTTCCGTATATTTTATACCGGAGAACCGAATGGAATTGATTAAGGTAAACCGGTTTAAAAGAAAAAAACGACGGGAACGAGTCAAAGAGAAAAAAATATCAAGGAATAGGTAAAATGCGAAAACTTGTTAAGGGAAATGAAGCGGTTGTACTCGGTGCGTTGAACGCGGGCTGCGATGCCTATTTTGGCTATCCGATCACCCCGGCCAGTGAAATAGCCGAACTGTCGGCACTTCATTTTCTCCAGTTGGGTAAAATATTTATTCAAGCGGAATGCGAAGTTGCCTCGGTAAACATGGCAATATTGGACCGGAACAGGCGGACTATTTTCAAACAGTAAAAGGGGGCGGTCACGGGTCCTATCATGTGATCGTATTAACCCCCAATTCAGCGCGCGAAATGTATGAAATGACAATGCGAGCCTTTGATTTGGCGGACCGATGGCGTTCTCCTGTTTTCGTTTTGGCCGACGCTATTCTCGGTCAGATGATGGAGCCGATCGATTTCAATGAAGTTCCGATTAAAAAATTCGATAAGCCTTGGGCCGTTGGATCAGATAAAGCGTCGAATGAAAGCTTGATCACCTCCATTTATATGGATCCGGACGTTATGGAAAAATACGTCCTTGAACTGGATAAAAAATACAAGCAGATCGAAGCGTCTGAGTCGGAAGCGGAATTTTATCAGACCGACGATGCGGAAATTCTTTTGACCGGTTTTGGTATTGTCAGTCGGATCCTGCATCAGACGGTCGATCTTCTGCGTCAGCAGGGTATTCGAGCCGGACTAATGCGTCCGAAAACGATCTGGCCGTTTCCCGTCGCTCAATATCAGCAGGAATACCAAAAAACAAAAGCCCCGATTCTCACCGTTGAATTAAGCACTGGCCAATATATCGAAGATGTCCGTCTGACTCTTCCTGAAGCGGATGTTCATTTTCTCGGTCGATTGGGAGGAAATCTTCCCTCCAGCGGCGAGATCATTGAAAAGGTCAAGTCTATTCTTAAAAAGTGATTTTGATTGAAAATTTTTCGGATCCGTTCGGAGTTTGCTCTTTGTTCGGATCCGATTTTATTTATACTTCCGGCATTTTATACTGCTTACCTTTATTATTTTTCGTCCTTTGCGCCGATTGAGTTTGCGAACGGTCTGTTCTTTTGAATGATTAACGGGAACTTCATAATGGAATCGGTGAAATTATCGCAAAAGGTCAATAATTATTATGACAAGAGCCAACGCGGATCTGACGGTTGATCTTCATGGCCTGCTGGGGGCCCGGGCTGAATTTCGTGTCCGGCAGATCCTTGAGGACCGGCGCAATCTCAATAAATCGATTCTCTTTATACATGGAGGAGGGCAGGGTGTTTTGCGCGATATCGTTCGATCTCAAGCCGCCGATTCTCCCCAAGTAAAAAAAATATGGCCCGGCGAAGATTATTTTCTTGACGGCGGATCTGGTGTTACACTGGTCTTTCTCTAACGGCTGATCTGTTGGCGCAATGATCTGGATTGATACAGGTTCCTTTATCGATTGGAGGATCTGACGTCAAAAAACTGTCGATACACAAAGTCCGTCGGCAGAAATACAAAAAATTTAAAATGACGGCAGATAACTTTTCATCAGAAACCGGATAACCGCGTAACAGATAACCGCGGCAAGGGTCAGAACAGCAACGGTTTGCAAATGTTTTTTCAGCCGGATCATGGCGAACATTCCGCAGAAAAAAAGGATCAGAACGCCGACATCTCCCCAAGCGATCATCGGACAGACGAACCCCTGATCCGAAAAAGGCCAAAGGATCCGGACGTCCCAATTGGAAAGTCCTTGGCCGCCGGAAACGATCATATCGGCAAAAGGATGCGTAAGAACCGCCAACGAGAGAACAGAAATCCAGACGAAATAATCCTTGACGGTTGGATCGGCGCGCTTTTGGAAGACAGCCTCCGGAATAGTGACGTGAACCGTTCGAAAGAAAAAGACCGCCAGTTTGCTCATCAGATCAAAGCGGCAGTCCAAAACGGCCAGCGGAATCGCGAGAAGCAGGCAGGAGAGAAGTGAATGTCCCCAGCAGCGGTGTATGTGATCGAATTGGGCGGCGCTCCAAAGAATGGGAATTCCATCCCAATCGGGAAGAATGGCCGCTAACCCCGCCGCCGCGGCTGGCCGCCATCCATATTGGCGGTTAAGTCCTGACGCAATGACAAGATTGATTGCCAGCATTGAATGTTCCGGTGCGGTCATTAAAGTTCCTTTTTCTGTTCTGTTGAAATGACAATAAGTTGAAGTTCGTCTGAAGAACTGCTTAACTCCCGTTGAGTGAAAAATAAGATCTCTGTTCTGAAAGAAGAATTTAAACGCAGGTAAGTAATACGGCTGTCATAAATAAAATTTTGGCGATTTCCGACGCAGATTTGTGTACCGGTGTCCTTTATAAATTAGAACAAAAAGGGAAAGAGCAACCGGTATAATTGTTTTGTGTCGAAGATACAGGCCGCCGATGTCCCTTCCGGATCAAAATCAGCGGTCATAGGGCGGCAGTGTCAAAAATCGAATGTTACAGGATCGTCGCTGACATTAACGCGGGAACTGTTTCTCACTTTATTGACGCGGGAACTGTTTCTCATTATTTCAGGGATCGCAGTGAGTCCGTCAGTTGAATCCAGGGGTCCTCTTCGGGAAAGATCGGGCGGTACTCGTGATCAAGCATGAAACGGAGTGTTTTCTCGACTTTGGTCCAGTGATCCTTCTGATAATTTTTATAAAAACTCCAAAAATACTGTTCGTGCGTTCCAAGATCCATTACTTCCTTGCATTTTCTGTCGAACCAGATCTTATGCAAAAGCGGGGCAATTTCGGTCAGCGGTACCCGATTGCAGCAAAGATCGATTTTACTGAAAAGAAGTCCGTTATCGAAATTGAACCAGGCATCGTTTTGATCTAGATACCGGCAGGCATCGGAAGGGATCTGATAATTTTTCAAATTTTCAGGGTTTTTATCTTTAAGCGGCCAGCAAGATCCGGAAAAATTTTTCCATCCTTGACTGATAAAATACTGGAGCGTCTCTTTTCTGATGGTTCCCCAATGCAGAAGGGCTGTTTTAGTATATGATTCCGGACCGGCAAAACGTAAGATTTCGCTTTCAATGAGCGCGAGATCCTTTTTGACTTCGTCCGTTGTTTTGACGAGCAGACAATGATCGGGAAATTCCGATCGGGCATGAAATGCCAGTTTGAGCCAATGGGCGTTGTCGGCCCATTCCTCTTTATAAACATCGGGAAATTTGGAAAGATCAAAATCATTTTTAGGAGTTGAATAAAACAGATTCAGAACAAATTTTGTATCGAATCGGTCATGCATCTCCTTGAGCTTTTTAAAATAGGGCGACTGAAAAAGTGACTTATATTTTTTTCTGGCAACATCCTGAAAACAATAGATATTGTCATCAATTTGAAAACGGTATCGGCGGAACGAATTTTTGATCCAAGCGATACGTGTTTGGATCTTTTTGATAATTTTACCGTTTTTATCGATCAGACTGGCGGCAAGAATTGTTTTTATATCGGATAGATCGGCTTGGGCGGTAAAATTGGTTCCGCTGATTTTGACTGGAATTTTTTCATTCGGCCGTTTAAGATCGACCAGTTCGACTTTCAGTGACGGATCGGGAATTTCGCCTGAAACCGCGATGCGGAGTTTGGTTTCGGGATTGTCTCTGTTCACAATAACATTAAGAAGAGGCATTCCGTAATTTTCATGAAGAACCGCGCCGTCAAAAGGCTGTATGAAACGAAATGTTTTTTGGGGAGGAAGCGTTTGAACTTTTTTAGCGGGAGCGGTGGATCCTTTAGCTTTTGAATCATTGACAGGCGTTTTTTTCTTGTTATCGGATTCACCGGCAAAAGTTATTGAACTCACTGCAATCAGTCCGGCGGTATTGACCGTCTGATGAAAAAATTCGCGTCGTTTCATTTTTGATCCTTTAAATGCTATTTTTATGGTAACGGAAGTTTGATTTTGTTTTACCGTTAATCGAAGACAGCGATATTCATAAATGAAAGACGCTGTTTTGTCCTGAACTGGATCTCTTTTGCTGCGGCCTTTTCAGATTTTAATGCCGCCAGCGTCCATTCGATCCGCAGCTCCATTTTTTGACCGTTCAATTCGAGATTGTGTTAACCGTCGAAGTTAATGGCTGGTTTTAACAATTGTATCAGTTTTAACAAGTGATTAAAAGACACAAGGAAAAATTTTTTGATTATTTTGTTTTTATCCCTAAAGTATTTAATAAAAAGTGATATACTAATTAATAAGGTGTTTCGAAAAAAACAAAAAAAACGATTTTATTAATTTAATTGTTACAAAACGGTGTTAAGACCATGCATTCGGAAAAAAATCCTTCAGAATTCAGGATTGTTTTAGCGGCTGTCATCATAATTTTAGGATGGCTTGCTGCTATTGTGATCCCGCATACTTATAAATTCGAAAAGGATGGAAGTTTGGCGCCGCAAACGGCAACGAATCGCCCCGATAATAACGCGATTGCCCAAGTTGGCGCAACGCATGATGAGCTTGATGACCGGATCGTTTCTGTTTTAAACGAATCGCCCGATATCGGGGAGAAAAGTAAAGATAATTTCCGATCAGACAACGGTTATGTCCTTTATGACGACAAAACAAAAAATAATCTGAAAGAAACCGCAGACAACTCTTTGTCTGTCGATAACAAACCAAATACGAAAGTCTTCAATAAGACGGATTCCAGCGGCAACCCTTCTGATACAAATTCAGCGGCCGATTCCGTTGGCGCTTGGGGCAAAGAAGAGCAAATTCATGAAATTTCTCGCGATACCTTTGAAACGCCGATTTTTGAGCGCTCGAATCCTTTGAGTTGGGAATTTAATCCGAATGATTCCCTGCAAAAAGGGTCTGTTAATACAAAAAAAGTAATCAACAAAGACCGTCCCGTTAATAATACGTCCGATAAAATAAAACCGGAAAACGTTAAATCAGAAAACGTTAAATCAGAAAACGTCAAATCGGAAAACGTCAAATCGGAAAACGTTAAATCGGAAAACGTTAAATCGGAAAACGTTAAATCGGAAAACGTTAAATCGGAAA
>CAZZEF010000026.1:3439-8176 GCA_964652875.1 uncultured Planctomycetaceae bacterium | reverse complement strand
CGGAAAACGTTAAATCGGAAAACGTTAAATCGGAAAACGTCAAACCGGAAAACGTCAAACCGGAAAACGTCAAACCGGAAAACGTCAAATCGGAAAACGTCAAATCGGAAAACGTCAAATCGGAAAACGTTAAATCGGAAAACGTTAAATCGGAAAACGTTAAATCGGAAAACGTCAAACCGGAAAACGTTAAACCGGATAGTTCTGCGTCGGGCAGTGCGCCGGAAATCAAGTCGCTTTCCCGAAAAGATTCAGAAAAATCGGAAACGAAACAGTCTTCGGCAAGCGCGTTGGATAAACAAAAAAAAGAACGTTCGAAATCCGGGCAGGATCCTTTATCGCTTTCAACGGACGAAAGCGATTCACTGCGGAATTTTTCCGGCGGACAAAAGCGCGTTGAAAACTATCCGATGTCCAAGGTTCCCGATCCAATGTCGCTTCATGGACTGCTGACTCAAAAACCAAAAGCATCCGAATCGGACCAAAGCGCGAAACCAGAATTGGAAAATTTTGCGAAAAAACAATCGGATGGAGGCGCCGAATTGAAAAACGATCCGGTTCGCGATTTGTCCGGCGAAAAAGAAGCTTCCTCAATATCGTCCGCTAATTTTAAAGGATTTTCGACGGATACGAAATTGGAATCGCCGGTTGTTCAAGTGAACGGAATGGCAATTGATGGAGTTGACGCCCAAGATGTTCTCCTTTTAAAACCAGTAATGACAAGCGGACCAGCAGATCCCCCCTTGGCTCCGCTTCCGAATCAACTGGAGACAGGAACATTTGAAAACGCGGCGGTTCGTCCGAAAATACCGTTGCCGGTTTCCGAGTATATAGTTCAAAAAGGCGATACAATCGAATTGATTCAAAACAGATATAAAATGTCCGAGACAGTTCGCCGTTATTTTTTGGTGATCAACGGTTTGAACAGCGGTCAAATCAAAGATCTTGTCCCGGGATCCGTTCTTTTGATCCCGTAAACCAAGAGAGCGGATTACAAATATATAATACCGCCGACATTGTTAATTTTTTGTTTTCTCGGCCGGCAGTTTTTCTGAACCGGCTTTTTTTCTGACTTCAGAACAGGAAAAACCGAAAAGCGATCAGCGTATTTTGTTTCCGCTGTTATTCATTTATTGTTGACTTGACATTTAACGGGAGGCCTCTATAATATTACCGTTATTTTATACTGCACTTATATTAAATTTTCCGCCGATTGACCGCATACAACGGTTCTTTTAACGTTAGAACGGAAAATCTATCATAGATCGGTATAACATTCAATAATTGAATAGACGCAAATTCAGAAACAGAGCGGCAGACAATGGCAAAAGCAATTGAAAATGGTTATGTTCTCAATGTAATGTCGGACGATCATCCGGGTATTCTTGCCGGAGTCACCGAAATGGTTTTAAAGCTTGGCGGCAATATTGTCTCTTGCAGTCAAACGGTTTTGGATACCTATTTTACTTTGATTATGATGTTCAGTATTCCTGACTCAAAAGAAATAGCCGAACTCAAACAATACTTCCGAACCGCGAAACCGCTTGAAGGTTGTCAGGTCATGATCCGGCCGATGTCCGAACAGATGCCGGTTTCTGAAAAAGAGCATAATATTTATGTAATAACCGCGTTTGGTGAAGATCGCGAAGGTATTGTCGCTACTTTCTGTCAGTACCTGGCCGGTAAAGAAATTAATATTCTTGATTTTTATGGAAAAATAACTCACGACAATGAATTTGTTTTGATCGGGCAGGTAGAAGTCGATCCGAAACTGGACACGAGAAATCTGCAGCTGGATCTTGAAGCACTGGCTCGGGAACTGAATTTTACTGTTCGGCTTCAGCATAACAATATTTTCGTCGCGACCAATCAGTTGAGGCTGGAAAATTAGCATTAAAAGAACGGCGGTAAATTTATCGCCGAACAGATCAGGAAAACAGAAATGCTTGAAACAAATGAAGTTCTATCAACGGTTCGAATGCTTAATTCGGAACATCTTGACGTTCGCGCGGTAACGCTGGCGCTGAATATAAATGACTGCGCGGCGCCGGATGTCGAACTGATGTGTCGTAAAGTGCAGCATAAGATCTTGTCCCGGGCAAGTCGTTTGGTTGATACTTGCAATGAAATAGGTGATAAATACGGCATTCCGGTAACGAACAAACGAATAGCCATTTCTCCGGCTTCGTTTCTTTTGGCGGGTCACGGACACGCGGCGGCGCTTCGTTTGGCGCAGGTCCTTGACGAAGTCGCGGAGATTTGCCGGGTCGATTTTGTCGGCGGCTTTACCGCGCTGGTCCATAAAGGAATTTCCGATGGGGCGCAAGTTTTGATCGATTCTCTTCCTGAAGTGCTTTCGAAAACCAAACGGGTATGCGCATCAGTGAACGCCGCTTCGCGCAAAGCGGGGATTAATATGGACGCGCTTCGTCAGTTGGGTCAGATCATTCCCCGAATAGCCAATGCGGATTCAGCTCAAAATGGATTCGCGGCGGCGAAACTGGTTGTCTTTTCAAATATTCCGGAAGACAATCCATTTATGGCCGGGGCGTATATGGGCGCGGGTGAACCGGAAGCGGCGATCAATATCGGAGTCTCGGGTCCGGGCGTTGTCGACAGCGCGCTTCGCCGCCGGATCGATTCGGCGAAAAAACAGAATAAGCGTCTGACGTTAACCGATCTGGCAGAAGAGATCAAACTTTCCAGTTTTCGGGTAACTCGAGTCGGAGAACTGATCGGTCGGGAAGTCGCGGACCGGCTCAATACATCCTTTGGTATCGTCGATCTGTCATTAGCGCCAACACCAACAGTCGGCGACAGTATCGGCGAAATTTTAAAAACGCTTGGTCTTGCCCGGGTCGGCGCTCCCGGATCAACGGCGGCGATAGCGATGCTGAACGACGCGGTTAAAAAAGGCGGACTTTTCGCATCAAGTTCGGTCGGAGGGCTCAGCGGCGCATTTATTCCTGTTTCCGAAGACGCGACACTGGCCGATGCGGTTAATCAGGGACATTTGGTCCTTGAAAAACTGGAAGCGATGACGGCAGTTTGCAGTGTTGGACTCGATATGATTTTAATTCCCGGCGATACTCCTCCCGAAACGATCGCGGCCATTATGGCTGATGAATTGGCTATTGGTGTTATTAATAATAAAACAACGGCAACTCGTCTTGTCCCTGTTCCGGGTAAAAAAGCGGGCGAAAAAGTCAGTTTCGGCGGACTGTTCGGAGCCTCGCCGATCTTGGAAGTGAGAAATATCGGTGCCAGCAAAGAATTTGTCAATTTCGGCGGCAGAATTCCGGCCCCGCTGCAGTCGCTGGGAAATTGATTTAAGATGAATGTCCGATACAACGATACACAGAAATAGATAAGAGCAACTAATTAAAAATAATGTTCTTTATAATTAAATATGATTGTTGTATTGAAAAAAATAGAATTTTTAATATTAAAATTGGTGAATTATGAGAAATTTCTTTTAAAAAATGAATTTTCTGATAATTCAGAGAAAATGTGAAAAATTGGAAAATATTTCTCAAAAAAGAAAGTTTTTTCTTGTAAAAAACCTTCTGTTTGTGTATGCTTAATAAAAGGCGGTATTCTGTTCTAATATTTATGTATTAAGGGCGGATCCTTTCAAAAAACTGAAATTTCAAGAAGTGTCAGGAAATTAATATGAAAAATTGGAATGCCATGTTACCGGGTTCCTTAAGCCGGATTATGCTTTTCAGTGCGGCAGTTATTGTTCTTTTATTATTTACATGCCGTATTCAGGCTCAGAACAGCAACAATAACAGTAATAATAACAGTAATAGCAACAGTAACAGTAACAATAATAACGATGACAGTTCGTCCAATCTTATCGCCGGAGCGCGAAACTGGGGATATCGAAGCAGTGTCGGCGGTTTTTCAATTGACGGACAGCAGGCGTTTCGAGTTGCCGATAAACAGGAGTTGACCGGATTGACTCAAAAGATGCGTCAGCAGCTTCAGTCGATTCCCGCGGATCTGGATCAGAAAACGGAAGTTCGCAAGATCTCACTCAAACGATTAAGCGCGCAACTTAAAAAAGAAATTTCCGATGAAACGAAAACAGAACATCGAATTTCTGATTCGCTTCTTTATTTAGGCGGCCTGACCGCGATTGACGCGGTTGTTGCCGTTCCGGAAGAAAATGATATTTATCTCGTCGGACCGGCGGAAGGCTGGACGGTCAGCGACAGCGGCGCTGTTGTTGGCAAGACATCAGGAAAACCGATCCTTTTACTGGAAGACCTTCTTACCGTTTTCCGGGCCGCTCAGCGTAAAGCCGATGTTATTTCCTGTTCGATTGACCCGACTCCCGAAGCGGTCAAGCGTTTTTCCAATATGACGGTTATTCCCGATCCGCAACAGAAACGGCAAGCCAATATCGAAGCGATGGGGATGATGAACATCACCTTTAACGGTATTAATTCTGATTGCCGAATGGCTGAAGTTCTTTCCGCCGCCGATTATCGGATGAAACGTTTGAGTCTTGGTGTCGAGGCAATGCCGGTTAAAGGTCTTTCCAGTTATGCCAAAATGATTCATAAGTCTTCCAATTCCTTTGCTGTCCGTTTTTGGATCCAGCCTGAATATTCGACTCTGCTTCATGATGCCGATAAACTTGTTTGGAACATCAAAGAGACCAAAGTCAATGTTTTGACCGAACGTGAATTCGTCAGCGCTAACGGATCAAGAGAGGTTTCCGGTCAAAAA